>JAGXSD010000019.1 GCA_018333955.1 Erysipelotrichia bacterium | reverse complement strand
TGAATGAATATCTTGGAGTGAAACCATTGACTCATCAAACGTAATATTCAGTTTCTCTGTCGCAAAATTCACACTAGAAACTTCAACACCATTAAGTTTTGAGGTTGCTTTCTCAATTTTTTGAGCACAAGCAGCACACGTCATACCATTTATCTTTACACTTTGTTGCATATGTCCTAACCATTTCTATTGATTTTCCCCGCTTAAAATGGGGGGCATAGGTATAGTAACAATTAGTTATGTAGAATTTATGAAGAAATACAAGTTAGTATAATTCACTTTGGCTATACTCAATTTCATGCAATAATTTAAAAACTCCATCATTTCTACACATCCTTGATATACACTGTCATTAAATAAAAGGAGGTGAAGTTATGTTCGGATTGTTTCTTGCGAATTGTATTGTCTTAATGGCTCATCGTGGTCAAGCATTAGCTGAGTGTATTAAAATGATGTTAAGTCGATAAAAATATAAATTTAGGTCACAATTTTAATTCTGCCAAGTCTTTAAAATTGAATCATCAAAGTTTATTCGATGAAGTGAATAAACTTTTCTTATCTAAATTAAATGAAATTAAAAGTTCAGAATTAATAAATAATTCTGAACTTTTTATGATCGATGATGTGTTTGACTTATTGAGAACTCAGTAAGGATTTAAGCGGTGTATAGGCAACACCGGTAGCAGACGCCACTTCATGAATGACACAATGTCCCAAATACGTATTAAAACCATTCGCTAAATGCTTATCTTCTTTTATGAGGGTTTCTAAATCACCTGATGCGATCTTAAGACCATAGTCTAAAGTCGCATTCGTGAGGGCTTGGGTACTGGTACGAGGAGTAGCTCCTGGCATATTCGCAACACAGTAGTGAACCACTCCATCCACGACATACGTAGGATTATCATGATAAGTTATCTTAGAAGTTTCTAAACACCCTCCTTGATCAATCGCGACATCCACAATCACACTTCCCACTCTCATATTTTTAAGCATGTCTTTTTTCACAAGTTTAGGTGCACTTGCGCCTGGAATAAGCACTGCCCCGATTACTAAGTCTGCGGTTTCAAGTTGAGATGCTAAAATGGCTGGAGTGGAGTATAGTGTTTGAATTTGATTTCCAAAAATGGTATCAAGCTGCTCAAGACGACGAATGGAGCGATCGAGAATACTGACCTCAGCACCCATACCAACCGCAATCTTTGCGGCATTTGTCCCCACAACGCCACCCCCAATAATTACCACTTTCGCTTTGGGTACTCCAGGAACTCCGGATAGTAATACTCCTCGACCCCCAAATGGTTTCTCAAGATATTTTGCCCCTTCTTGCACACTTAAGCGACCTGCGACTTCAGACATTGGTTTAAGTAGTGGTAGTCCTCCAAAATCAT
Organism: Erysipelotrichia bacterium; assembly: GCA_018333955.1. GTDB lineage: Bacteria > Bacillota_I > Bacilli_A > Erysipelotrichales > Erysipelotrichaceae > UBA6182. The sequence continues at coordinate 63,032 of JAGXSD010000019.1, read as the reverse complement.
CCGTAATCGTTTCATAGGCAATGGACGTTACTTTATTTTTAATGAGGGCTTTAGTGAGGGCTTCATTCGCTGCTAAGTGAAGATAAGTGTAAAGAATTAGTCCTTCTTTCATAAGCTCATATTCACTCTCAAGAGGTTCTTTAACCTTCACCATCATATCAACACGTGACCACACTTCAGATGCTGAGGTGATGATCTTCGCTCCCGCATCAATGTATTCTTGATCACTGTAGCCACTTCCCTCACCTGCCAGTGTTTCAATGAGAACTTCATGCCCCATACTTACAAACACACTCACGTGAGGAGGAATTAAACCTACTCGATACTCATGCGTTTTAATCTCTTTTACCGACCCAACAATCATGATAATTACCTCGTTTTCTTTTATTGTATCAAAGAAAGCACACTGAAAAACATGAAAACCCACCGAAGTGGGTTTCATTTTGTTACTTGTTTTTAAGTGCAGCGTGCGCAGCAGCTAAGCGTGCAATCGGTACACGGAATGGAGAACATGAAACATAGGATAATCCTGCTTTATGACAGAATTCAATGGAGCTTGGATCGCCACCATGCTCACCACAAATACCAAGTTTGATATCTGGACGAGTGACTTTACCTAAGTCTGATGCCATCTTCACAAGTTTACCAACACCTGTTTGGTCTAAACGGGCAAATGGATCTTGTTCGTAGATTTTGTTTTCATAGTAATGGTTTAGGAAGTTACCCGCATCATCACGTGAGAAACCAAAGGTCATTTGTGTTAAGTCGTTAGTTCCAAAGCTGAAGAATTCAGCTTCTTTAGCTAAGTCGTCCGCAAGTAAAGCAGCACGTGGAATTTCAATCATGGTACCAACGAGGTATTTGATGTCTAATCCACTTTGCGCAATAAGTTCATCCGCAACCTTCACGACAATATCCTTCACAAACTTAAGCTCACGAGTTTCCCCAACAAGTGGAATCATAATTTCAGGAACTAAGTGATATTCTGGATGTTTACGAGTGACATTAATGGCTGCTTCAATGACAGCACGTGTTTGCATTTCCGCAATTTCAGGGTATGAAACCGCAAGACGGCATCCACGATGACCCATCATTGGGTTAAATTCGTGTAAGGAATGAATCACATTTTCTAGATCAGTCACAGAAAGCTTCATTTCAAGCGCTAACGCTTCAATATCAGCTTGAGCTGTAGGTAAGAATTCATGTAAAGGAGGGTCTAAGTAACGAATGGTGACTGGACGTCCTTCCATCGCTTCATAAATACCTTCAAAGTCACTACGTTGGAATGGAAGTAACTTCTCTAATGCGACACGACGTTGTTCTTCTGTTTTAGACACAATCATTTCACGCATTGCTTTAATACGTGTGCCTTCAAAGAACATATGTTCAGTACGTACAAGTCCAATACCTTCAGCACCAAATTTAACCGCAGTTGCAGCATCATGAGGAGTATCCGCATTGGTACGAACTTTTAGCGTTCTAAATTCATCAGCCCAAGACATAAGCGTTTCAAAGTCACCAGAAATAGTCGCTTCTACGGTAGGAATCGCTTCCCCATAGATTTTACCAGTTGTTCCATCAAGAGAAATTGCATCCCCTTCTTTAAAGGTTTTGCCACCTAATGTGAATGTGCCATCTTTATTAAAGACGATATCGCCACATCCAGAAACACAACAAGTACCCATACCACGAGCCACAACGGCTGCGTGAGAAGTCATACCACCACGAGCAGTTAAGATCCCTTGTGATACGTGCATACCTTCGATGTCTTCCGGTGAAGTTTCTAAACGAACTAAGACTACTTTTTCACCTTTATTTGACCATTCAACTGCACTTGCAGCTGTTAGGACCACTTTACCACTGGCCGCACCAGGAGAAGCTGGAAGTGCTGAACCAATAGGTTTTGCACCTTTAATCGCTTCAGGATCAAATTGAGGGTGGAGTAAAGCATCAAGTTGTTTAGGATCAACTTGTAATACGGCTTGTTCTTTACTAATCATGCCTTCTTCGACTAAATCAACCGCAATCTTTAATGCGGCAGCGGCCGTACGTTTACCATTACGAGTTTGAAGCATATATAATGTTTCTTTCTCAATGGTGAACTCCATATCTTGCATGTCTTTGTAATGATGTTCTAAGATATCACAGATTTTTACGAAATCATTATAGGCTTTAGGCATAATGACAGAAAGTTCTTCAATATCTTTAGGTGTACGGATACCCGCAACAACGTCTTCCCCTTGAGCATTCATGAGGAATTCACCGTAAAGTTTACGCTCACCAGTGGCTGGGTTACGTGTAAAGGCTACCCCTGTACCACAATCTTCACCCATGTTACCAAACACCATCATTTGTACGTTAACGGCAGTTCCCCATGATGAAGGAATGTCATTTAAACGACGATAGTAAATCGCACGTGGGTTATTCCATGAACGGAAGACCGCTTTCACCGCTTCAATGAGTTGATGTTTAGGATCACTTGGGAATTCACTTCCTTTGTGTTTCACATAATACGCTTTAAAGCGAGCCACCATTTCTCTTAAATCATCTGCGCTGAAATCAGTATCGAGTTTGATTCCTTTTTCTTCCTTCATTTCATCAATGATGACTTCGAAGTTGTGTTTTGGAAGATCCATGACCACATCTGCGAACATTTGAATAAAACGACGGTAGGAGTCAAAGGCAAAACGAGGGTTGTTTGTGAGGGATGCAAAGCCTTCCACCACTTCATCATTTAAACCTAAGTTAAGGATGGTGTCCATCATCCCTGGCATTGAAGCACGTGAGCCTGAGCGAACACTTAATAGTAGAGGATTGCTTGGATTACCCAATTGCTTTCCAGATAATTCTTCTAATTTTTTGACGTTTGCGAAGATTTCATCAACGATACCCTCCGCAATTACTTGATTGTCATCGTAGTAACGGGTACAAGCTTCAGTGGTCACCACAAATCCTTGTGGGACTGGTAGTCCTAGTGAGGTCATGTCGGCTAAGTTAGCCCCTTTTCCTCCTAGTAACTCCTTCATCTTGCCATTACCTTCCGAGAACAAATACACAAACTTGTGACTCATAGTTCCTCCTTATGTTTGATAACGCATTCATTATTATACCAAATCTATGCACTCTATGCACATCAACGTTTCAATATTGCATCAAGTTGGGCGAGAATTGTCTCATATTGTCGTTGATATTCACTGGCTTTTGCACGCTCTGCTTCAACTTTGGATGGTTGAGCCTTGGCTAAGAACGATTCATTTGAAAGCATAGCCTTGGAGCGAGCAATTTCTTTCTCAAGTTGAGCCTTTAGTGTTTCAAGTTTAGTGATTTGTTCACTCATATCCATGTGCTCATGCATGGAAACAATGACGGATGCACTCAGAATAGGAAGTGTTAACGCCCCTTCAGGATTAATGTCACCACTTCGTGCATTCACCATCTTCACTAAAATATCAGCTTCGAGTTCACTTAACTTATAAGAATGTCCACTTTCATCAATGAGTGAAATAATTAGTTCATTCGCTTTCTTAATGTTTTGAGATAAGCGAAGTTCTCTTAGTGCACTAATGAGTGAAGTAAGACGATCAACACGCGTCACATCAACCTTCTTCATGCTTTGAGATGGAGTTGGATACGATGAAACACTAATGCTTAATTCATCGCTTAGTTGACCATAAATTTCTTCACTCACAAAAGGCATAAATGGATGAAGCATTTTTAAAATAGCTTTTAATGTGTAAACTAATGTATTTAATGTGACAAGCTTAACATGGTCATCATGGCCACTTAGTGGCACTTTCGCAAGTTCAATTGACCAAGAACAGAAATCATTCCATGTGAAATTAACTAAGGTTGAACCAGCTAAACCAAAATCATAGGCTTCCATGGCATCACTCACTTGCGTGATGGTGGCATCAAGCTTAGTGAGTAACCATAAGTCAAGTTCAGAAGCATCTTTTAAGTGAGATTCATCACTCTTAAACCCTTCTGGTAAATTCATCAAGACAAAGCGAGACGCATTCCATAACTTATTAATAAAGTTCCAACTAGCTTCAACCTTTTCTTCCATATAACGTAAATCTTGACCAGGAGAAGATGAGGTTGTGAGGAAAAAGCGCAGTGCATCAGCCCCATACTTTTCAACCACATCCATAGGATCAACCCCATTGCCTAATGATTTACTCATTTTTCGACCTGATGCATCACGAACAAGACCATGGATTAAGACATCTTTAAATGGTAACTCATTCATAAAGTGTTCTGACATAAAGGCCATACGAGCAACCCAGAAAAAGATAATGTCATAGCCTGTGACCAGGACACTATTAGGAAAGAATCGCTTCAAATCCTGTGAGGATTCATCCGGCCAACCTAAAGTTGAGAATGGCCATAACGCACTTGAAAACCATGTATCTAGGACATCTTCGTCTTGGATATAGTCATCCATGTTCTGCGGAGGAGTTAAGGAAACCACAATCTCTTCAGTGACTTTATGTTTGTAGGCAGGTATTCGATGTCCCCACCATAATTGACGAGAAATACACCAATCTTCAATGTTCTCTAGCCACTGCACAAAGGTTTTCTCAAACCGCTCTGGCACAAAATTCATGCCATTGTGATGTTGTTTTTCTAATACCTTTTGCGCAAGTGGTTTCATCTTCACAAACCATTGTTTTGATAAATAAGGCTCAACAATCACATCAGTACGCTCAGAGTGACCAACTTGATGAATATGCTTTTCAATGCGCTCAACAAGGTCTTCTTCTTGAAGTTGCTTCACAAGTTGAGTGCGACATTCAAAGCGGTCTAATCCTTCATATTGACCGGCCAATTCATTCATGGTGCCATCAGGATGCATGCATAATACTTTTTCAAGATGATGAGTTTGAGCTAAGCTAAAGTCATTTGGATCATGAGCTGGGGTACATTTCATAGCCCCACTTCCAAAGCTTTGATCTATATAACTATCAGTGAGAATAGGCATCATCTTTTTTGAAGCAGGATTAATCACCATCTTGCCATGAAGATGCTTATATCGCTCATCAAGTGGATGCACAAAGACACACACATCCCCAAACATCGTTTCAGGACGAGTGGTTGCGACCACTAATATTTCATCAGAATCGACCACTTTAAATCTAAAGTGATACATGCCCCCTTCAACTTCTTTATGGATAACTTCAATGTTTGATAATGCGGTTTGCGCTTGAGGATCCCAGTTAATGATACGTTCCCCTTGGTAGATTAACCCTTGGTGATACAAGTCCACAAAGACTTTCTTCACCGCATCACTTAACCCATCATCTAAAGTAAATCGCTCTCTTGAATAGTCGAGTGATAATCCAAGTGTAGCCCATTGCTTGCGAATAAAATCCGCATAAGTATGTTTCCATGCCCATGCTTGTTCTAAAAAGCCTTCACGACCTAAATCGTATTTAGAAATGCCTTCTTCTTTTAAACGAGCTTCAACTTTCGCTTGGGTTGCAATTCCCGCATGGTCCATGCCCGCAAGCCAAAGCATGTCAAATCCTTGCATCCGTTTAAAGCGTGCAATGATATCTTGAAGTGCAGTGTCCCAGGCATGTCCTAAATGAAGTTTACCGGTAACATTCGGAGGTGGAATTACAATACAAAACGGAGGTTTTTCAGGTGATTTTGCGCTAAATAAATCATGTTTCATCCAAAAATCATATTTTCCAGATTCCACGTGTTTATGATCATAGCGTGTTGGTAATGGTTTTGTCATAACGTTCCTTTCAAGCAATAAAAAAAGCCTTCATCTAAGGACGAAGACTCGCGGTACCACCTTAGTTCATCAACACAGTTGATGCCCTCGATGACTTTAACGCAGTCCTACGTTAACACTTACTGAAGGTTCAGTGTTACTTCCACATGATGACTTATACGATGATGGATTGGTTTTGTTGCATCGACCCAAAACTTTCTACATGTCCACCGAATCATCCTTAAATCATGTCATTGAATTAGCACTATCTTAACTAATTTGTGAGGTAATGTCAACGAGTAGCCCACATAAGGACTATGGATAATATAAGATAAAGCAGTAATGAGATTAAGCCCACCACTAACTGAGCATATAATAAATCCGTATAACTTCCTGCGATATAGATAATTCCAACGCTAATGCTTCCTAATGTCGCATTAAGCATATATGAAAGCCATAAACTATAATGTAATGATTTAATCCCCTTTTTAACTTTACGTGGTAAACGTGGTGAAATCACATGTTGGAGCACAAAACCAAGAAGAAGCCATAAAAACGCATATGACATAAATGGTGAAGTGACTCCATGAGAAAAATATGTATATATCGCCCCAGCTATGGCTACAAAGGCCACAAGGACGATCTGTTGGATTATTTTTTTCATGGTTGGACCGGTACAAATCCTAAAGCATCAGAGACAGCACGTTCACCAAATTTCGTGCCATCAAAGGTAGGTTTATTAATAATCTTATTTTGAAACCATAAAGCACTACTACCACCACCATCAAGATTATAGGCAAAGGATGCCCCTAAATCCACAAAGGTTTGAGCAAGTTCTTGCATACTTAAGCCAGGACTTTGAGCTGTTCTTCCATCCGCCACGACAATGACATAATGATACGGTTCAATCATTCCTATCGCAGTTCGCGGGTTTTTACGACGAGCGAAATTTGATTCTAAAGAAGTTATTTCACCATCATTCACCAGTACAGGGCCAAATGAAAAGCTTTGATAAACCCCAGAAGCAAGCACTTCTTCACCAGGAATTGATCCTTCAATAATCGATGACATGGTACCATCCAAATTCATCAACATCACTGTATTATCAGGAGCACTGCGAGGAGTATCAAGGTATAAACGACCATTGCGAATAATAAGGCCTCTAAAACGATACCCATGGAAATCACCATTAATGGCCAAGATAGCACCAGCTCTTTTAGCCATTTTTGAAGTCGCTTCTGAAATGTTTTTACCAAAGGTATCTTTCGCAAACATGGCATGAACAACCGCCATATTACGAACCTGTACATGCGCAACATACACATCACTTTCAAACTTGCGAATCTTTTCAATCGTAATCGTCATATCTTGATCTTGATACATCGTTTCATTGGAGATGAGTTCATAAACAATCGGTTCTGGTTCTTCAACTGGATCTTCATCATTAGGATTTTCATCCACCGGTTTATTAGGGTCAATCACATTATCACCAATCGGGGTTTGACTCAACTCAAGCAAAAAGGCATCAAACAAGGTGATGCTTGAAAGGGAAATACTCATTAAGATGACAAGAATAATGGTTATTTTTTTCATACTTCATTTTCCTTAAAAATTACACGACGTTGAATATTAAAACTTAAGAAGAAGAGTAAACCATCCACTACAACTTTAATGATGATTGGTGAAATTGGAATGAGGACATCAAATACGTAGACCAGTAATGCGGAACTTAACATGACAAGCACCACAAGGATGTAATAAAACATCAGTGATTTACTCACGTCCCCTTTCGATTGAAAGACCAATGTCTTATTAAGGGTGTAATTAAACATGGATGATACAATTCTAGCTAACACAGTGGCCACAATGACTCTAAACAACAAATCCTCTTTAAGTAATCCATATATGAATGCGAACATACTCACATCCACAACAGCACTCAAAATGGATGACAATGCAAACTTAGCAATCTGTAAGTAAATTTTAAGTGAATCCACAACAGGATTAAAGTGCGAAGCAGAGTTATTATCAATATAGACGGTCGCGATTGGATGCTCTAATAAATGGATGTTATGTTTCTTGGCTTGAAGTAACATATTCATTTCATATTCATAACGGTTTTCAGGAATGGATAAACAAAACTCTAAAGTATCAAAGGTAAATGCTCTTAAACCTGTTTGTGTATCACTAATGGGAAATCCGATGAGAAATTGAGTTAGAAAACGTGTAAGCTTATTCCCAAAGCGAGATTTAAAAGGGACATCATGAGATGAAAAATCTCTTACCCCTAACATGATTGCTTTTTCCAATTGACCTGTTTTTTTCGCAAGCGCAAGCGCATCCTCAACTTTATGTTGACCATCGCCATCAAGAGTCACCACCACGCCACGTTCATCACTGAAATGATCTAGAATATATTGAAATCCTGTTTTTAATGCAGCCCCTTTACCTTGATTCACATCATGAGTTAAACAGATCACTTGAGCTGGTAAAGACTCAAATATGGGTCTAAAGGGGGCTTGACCCCCATCATCTACGACAATAACGCGAATGGGATGTTGAACGCATTCATTGACTAAGTCAATGAGTGTGTGATTAGGTTGATAACTTGGAATCAGAAATGTAATCATAGTGAACCTCAATCTATAGTTTACTCTTTTATTAACCTATTCTCAATAAGGAAATACTAAACCCATAATGTCACAAAAAAGGGGGATTACCCCAATTTATACTTATCTTTCTTAATTTTAAGGCTTACCAATAATATCACTAAAACAAAAAACCCTATCATACCTAGAATTACATTAGGAATTAGTGGAAGATAAGCTAATTCACTTCGAAGTGGTAAATCAGTGAGTTTCAAATATATCCCTGCATAGGCCCAAATAAACACTAAACCATACGCTCGTGATTTAAAACGAAGTGAAGTAAGAAGCATCACTAACGCTCCAATACTTAACATAATAAGCAACCATATATCATCCCCTAAGTTTAGAAGTGGATTCAGTAAATAGGATGAATATCCAAGATACACTAAATAGGTGGTCACATTCGCAATGGTGGCCACACTAATCCAACCAAAGTAAACCGAGATCGGAAGCGCAATAAAGAACCCATCGTTGTTATAAAGGGATGTACGATTGATTTCAAACATCATCAGAAGTAAACAAAACAAAACAATCACAATAAGCGCAAGACTAAATTCAATGCGTAAGAAATGCCATGCTACAATCCAAGCTCCATTCGCAAGATTTGAAATGGTGAACGGAAGTGCTAAATCATCAAACAAGTTTTGACGAACACTTAAGTCATGATCAACTTTAAGTTGCACAATCGCAAACATCGTTAAAAGAAGATAGATTAATCCCCAAATCGCAAAGGTAATCCCTGCAGGCGCAAAAAGATTAAAGTATGAATCAGAAATTTCACCGGTCATTAAACCATTAATGGGAAGAATATTTGCTAAAGCATTGAGTGTAATCATAAATACTAACGATAGAAATGCGATGATACGCAATGATTTATTTCGTTTCATATGAAGTTCTCCTACTGCAAAATTCTATCATAAAAAAGCGTTAGTGTTCACACCAACGCAAAATTTGTTCACTTATTTCATCAACTCCATTTTTCTTTAAAGCTGAGAAAGTAAAGAAGTGATATCCTGATAAGGTCTGTTTCATCAAAGAGAGTTCCCTTTGCGTTAACTTATCAATTTTTGTTAAGACAATCGCAAATCGTATTCGTTGCGATCGAGCCAATTCAATAATGAGTTCATCATCATGATTTAAACCACGACGAGCATCCACACATAAAAGCATGGCCGTGAGTTTGCGATGTCCAAAGTAATCATCCATAAGTTGACCATAGGCAATTTGCTCTGCTTTTGAGCGATTCGCAAATCCATACCCAGGAACATCCACAAGCATAAGTTCATCATTAATGTGAAAGAAGTTTGCTAAACGCGTTTTGCCTGGACGAGCCCCAACATAAGCGAGGTTCTTTCGTCCAGTCAACGCATTAATTAACGAACTTTTTCCAACATTACTCTTCCCGACCATCACCACTTCATGGCGATCATTGGGAGGAAACTGCGCCAATGATGCACACGAAATAATGAGATGTGCGTCATGACCGTGTAAACTCATGGTTTCACCAAAGCTTCCTCAAGGACCTGTTCCATATTTTCAACCGGGATAAAGATTAAACTTTCTTTAACTGAATTAGGAACTTCATCCATGTCTTTAACATTTCCTTTAGGAATTAATACTTTACGAATACCGACTCGATGAGCCGCTAATGATTTTTCTTTTAATCCACCAATTGGAAGCACATGACCTCTTAAGGTCACTTCCCCTGTCATCGCTAAGTCCGCATACACTTTTTGTTGAGTGAGCGCTGAGACAATCGCAGTGGTCATCGTAATCCCTGCACTTGGTCCATCTTTAGGCACGGCCCCTTCAGGAACGTGAATATGAATATCATGAGTCTCAAAGAATTTTGGTTCAATCTTGTAGGTTGCCGCATGTGACTTCACAAATCCATACGCAATTTCTGCGGATTCTTTCATGACATCCCCAAGTTTACCAGTGAGAATGAGTCGACCTTTTCCATCAAAGGTGGTCACTTCAACAGGAAGCACATCCCCTCCAAAGGAAGTATAGGCTAAACCAGTGACGACTCCGACTTCATTGTTGACTTCTTTCTTACCAAACTCATACATTTCTTTGCCTAATAATTCATTGACTTTCTTAGGGGTAATGCTGATTTTCTTTTTACCATCTTTAAGCACTGCTAAGACCGATTTACGACAGATGGCGGCAATTTGACGCTCAAGTTGACGAACACCAGCTTCACGAGTGTAATGACGGATAAGATATAAAATCGCTTCATCACTAAATAACGCTTGAGTCGGTTTTAATCCATTCACAAGCATTTGCTTAGGAATAAGGTGTTGACGTGTAATATGTAGTTTTTCATCCTCAGTGTAAGAAGATAGTTGAATCACTTCAAGGCGATCTCTTAAGGCATGAGGAATGTTATCGAGATAGTTTGCGGTCGCAATAAACATCACGTTTGATAAATCATAAGGTTCTTCAAGGTAGTGATCAGAGAATAGTTTGTTTTGCTCAGGATCTAAGACCTCAAGCATCGCAGAACTAGGATCACCTTTGTAATCGGACGCCATTTTATCAATTTCATCAATAAGGAACACTGGGTTAATTACTCCAGCTTTTTTCATACCTTGAATGATACGTCCTGGCATAGACCCTAAATACGTACGACGATGTCCACGGATTTCAGCTTCATCACGAACCCCACCTAATGACGCTTTGATAAACTTACGATTTAGTGCGTTCGCAATGGATTTCGCAAGTGAAGTCTTCCCAACCCCTGGAGGCCCTACTAAACAAATTATAGGAGCATTGAGTGATTTAGTCATCGTCTTCACCGCAAGATATTCCATAATGCGATCTTTTACTTTTTCAAGACCATAATGATCACCATCCAGCACCGCACGCACAGCTTTTAAATCTTCATTATCTTGAGTCAGTTGCCACCAAGGAGTTTTGAGTAACCAATCTAAGTAGGTACGAATCACTCCTGATTCACCACTTGCGGCAGGAAGCATTTCAAAACGTGAAAGTTCTTCTAATGCTTTAGCTTTAATGTTGTCAGGATATGGGTTATTTTCAATGATGGAGCGTAAATCATCGCCATCTTCATCTTTAATACCGACATCGCCAAGTTCTTCTTTAATCGCACGAAGTTTCTCACGCAAGTAATACTCACGTTGATTATCTTCAATACGTTCTTTAACGCGATCATTGATATCTTGTTCGATGGATGAAATTTGCTTTTCAGTTTGAAGTTCACCAATAATAAGCATTAAACGCTCATTAATGTTGAGTGTTTCAAGTAAAGCTTGTTTCTTTTCTAAGTTAAGTGGGAAAAACTGAGCAAATTGATCAGAAAGTTGTAAAGCACTCACTCCCTTGGTCAATTGATTAATCATCTCAGTTGGGAAGTTCACGTTTGAAGAGGCAACATTCTCAAGTTCCTTCGCAATACGACGAATAAGCGCCATCTCTTCCATGGCATCGCCAGACATGCTTTCTTGAGGTAAGACTGTCGCAAAAAACATGCGATCATCTTCACTCATTCTTACCAGTGATGCACGTTGCAAGCCACTGAAGGTCACTCTTAAAAAGCCTTCTTTACGTTTGACCGTTTTAATACGACATAATGTCCCAAAGGAGAATAAGTCATGCTCTGTAGGATCATCCACTAAAATATCTTTTTGTGAGACGAGCCATACATGACCATTAAAGTAATTGTTGGACTCCTCCACTGCATTCATACTCTTTTCGCGTCCCACTTCAATCATAATGTCTTGATTTGGGAATACGACTATACCTCGGGTCGCAATGACAGGAACACTAATTTCTAATTTTTCAGACTCCATATGACCCTCCTTGTTTTAATTACGCTTTCGCGTTAGTTTTAATAAATTCAAAGGCTGTTTTTAGACGCCATTCTTGCATGACCACCGATGGAGTTAACACTTGTTTAACTTGGTCGACTTCCATGTTGTACATGCCTGCAATATTGGAATATTCTGCTTCTAAATCTTCAGGTGACATTTCAAAGTTTTCCGCTTTCGCAATCGCATCAAGCACTAATCGTAAACGAACTTTACGATCAGCATCTTTTGACATTTGTTCACGTAGGAATGCTTCATCTTGTCCAGTTAATGCTGAATAAAGTTCCATGTTGTAATTTTGTTGTTCCAAACGACGTTTGAAATCTTCAAATAATACATTGGTTTCTTCATCAATCATCACTTGTGGAATCTCAACACTGCTTGCTTCCACCACTTGAGATAATACCGCATCTTCAAAGGCGTGTTCAGCTTCGTGTTCTTTCTCATGTTTTAAGGTATGAATCACATCTTCTTTGAAAGCATCAACGGTGTCAATGCCTTCTTTCTTTAAAGAAGCGACAAACTCATCGGTTAGTTCAGGAAGTTGTTTTGCTTTAACTTCATGAACCGTACATTTGAAGACCACAGGTTGACCTGCTAAATCTTCCACGCCATAATTGTCAGGGAAAGACACCTCAACATCAAGTGATTGGCCCACAACACTTCCAACTAACGCTTCTTCAAATCCAGGAATAAAGGATTGTGATCCAAGTTCAAGTGGGTAGTTTTCACCTTTACCACCTTCAAAGGCAACACCATCTTTAAATCCTTCAAAATCAATCACAACTGTATCGCCCATTTCTGCTGCGGATTCTTTAACCACAAGCTCTGCATAATCTTCTAAAGTTTTATTAATCACAGCTTCAATATCAGAATCACTGACTACAACACTCTCCTGAGCAACCTTAACAGATTTGTAATCTCCTAAAGTGACCACTGGAGTCACTGTGACTTCAAATAGTAATTCCACTGATTCTTTTGAGATGTCTTTCACATCAAGTTGTGGACGTCCTACCACACTTAAATCATGTTGTGTTAATCCAAATACATAGGCTTCATTAGCCACACTATCAATGGCTTCATTGAAAATGGACGCATCAGAGATTTGCTTACGAACTAAATCTTTAGGAGCACTTCCCTTTCTAAATCCTTTGACTTCAACATTCTTTGCAAGCTTATTGAAGGCTTTTTCTTGCGCTAAGGCCCATGCCTCATCCGCTACGACTACACTAAGTGTCCCAGTCGATTTTTCTTTAACAGTCCAATTTGATTTCATAAGTTCTCCTTTGTCTGGTGTTAATTATATAAGATTGATTTAGCACTGTCAATTAATGAGTGCTAATTGACGATATTTTGTCGCTGTTTTGGATATACAGCCATAAATTCATTAAAGCCTGCTTCATCTTGCATCGCAAGATAGGTGGCTTTAATGCTTTCTAGGACGATTGTATCATATTCACTTTCATCCGTCTCAATGGGATACAGCAAACTGACATCCATCATAAACTGATGGATAATCAGCTGCATTAAACTCGGATTATCACTCGCAAAATAATCATGAATCATCGCTAATCCTTCATTGACCACATCACAATCAAGTAATGGGGTTAAGGTGGCTGGAATGACCTCGCATTTCACTCCACTTGGATGATGATACGTAAAGGTGGCAGGAAGTTGTTGTTCAACACAAAGTTGAAGCAGTAATGCATTCGCTAATGCAGATACACCCTCATCAAAACAACGCTGTATTCTCTCTGTCTCATGTCTTAGATTGGTCTTCTCAAGAACAAGGAGTCCCGCAAAAGCATCATCATCATGCACTATCATTTCAAAAGCTTCCGCAACACTTAATGGTTTCTCTTTAAGTGGCATGGCTTCTAATATCCGATGCATGATGTCTTTAAGTTCTTTCTCTTCACTTGGCGAAAACAAGTTGGAGGAAAGTGCCATCACAATACTCTGATAAGCCTCCTCAAGTTTTCCCTGAGCTTCAAGATTTAAAATCTCTTGAATCGTTAGAATCATATTACACCTTTCGATTGTAAATCGCCTTTACATGAGTTGCTTGACCTAGAATAATCACAAAGAAGGCCATGAGTCCTATCGATGAGAATCCCATAACAATCGTTGGATAGGGTAAGAATTCTCCTAGTGCCCCGGCAACAAGTCGACCAATGATCATCCCAGTCGCGGTCAAGATGTGATACACACCATTGACACGTCCACGTTTTTCACTAGGGACATAACTTTGAACACTACTCATTCTGATATTAAATGAGTTGATGGATAAAATCCCCATGATGACCTGAAGGGCTAACATCACTGGATATGGAACTAATAGTAGAATACCATTGAGTACGTTTAATGAAAAGTACACAAAGGCTGCAACCATAAAACGTTGATGCGTTTTTACCTTAAACACATAATGCCAAATCCCACCTACAAGTCGACCTGCAGTGATAAAACTTGATAGATACGCAAACTGAGTGATAGTCAGTGTTGGATGATTTTCAAAGAATGGATAGAGCAAAACATTAAGTCCTTCTCCTGCCATCATTAGGAAGAAAAAGAAAGTGAAGATGGCTAATAAACCACGTTCATGTTTTAAATACTCAAATCCATCCATAATCATCACTTTTAGTTTTTGTGGAGCTTCTTTAAATCGTTTGATTTGTGCCTCATCCACATCAATGTATCGCTCAAAGAGTGATGCAATCACTAGTAGTACCCCTTCAATGAGAAAGATTGCGGAGGGTCCATAGTTTTCAAATACAATGGCTGCGATTGGAAGCATAATAGTATTCACTAAAGGATAGATCAGTGATGAAATGGCATAGCCTTGTTGCATCATTTTTTCAGGAATAAGTTCTGGAAACAATGACTCATAAGCAATCCCATAAATCACTCCATTAGTGGAGAGTACAAAGCCTAAGAGCATATACATGGAATAGTTGAAGTATCCATTACGAGTCACATAGGCAATGATCAGAAACACAAGTCCCATCAACATATCACTTCTTACGATAATGTTTTTACGTGAAAAGCGATCAATGGTAGGACCAATAAAGAGTGGAAACAAAATATTCGGAATCATAACTACGGCAGAAAATAATGCCGTCAGTAGTGTGCTTTGAGTCTGGTTATAGACAAGCACTCCAATCGCAAAGTTTATCCCTACACCCCCAATGGCCGATATGATCGTCCCTATGGTGATAATGGTGTAGTTTTTAGACCACAGTGACATAACCCTCCTTCAAAGAAAACACTGTCACGAAGTGACAGTGTGTGTCCGCTTGTGCGGTTTGTTCTAACATGGCGTCCACGGAGGGACTCGAACCCCCGACCGTGCGCTTAGAAGGCGCATGCTCTATCCAACTGAGCTACGTAGACATGTGCTACAGTATAATATCAAATTCGAACCTATATTTCAACGACTTATGGACACTCTTTCATTGAAGTTTAAGTCTGAATGTTTGATAATAGAACCATAGGGAGGATTTCTTATGATTGAATTATCTTCAAGTGTCATGTGGATTAATATTGGGTTTATACTTATCTCGTTAATTATCTTCCTCATCTTCTACATCAAGGGACTCATGTCCTCACTGTATGACTTCATAGCCTTTGGAATCATTGTGGTGTCAATCTCTCCACTCAGTGCATGGTTCTCACAAAATATCCCTCTAATCTCGAGTGGTCAAATGAGTGAAGGCCTCTTTGGAGTCATTGCTTCACGCTTCGCAAATCAAGCGATATGGGGAGTTATCATCTATGCCATTCTATCTCTCTTATTCTTACTGATTAAGAAACCAATTCTTAAACATTTTCCACTTAAACTTGATCGCAAACTTGATAAAGCATTATCATTTCTCATAAGTGGTGTCTTAGTCTTCCTCATTGGAACAATCATGAGTGCTGCCTTATTATCTCCAGTATTTGCGAATGGGGAAACCATTGTGGATAATACAATCCTAGTCGTCTTTAAATCCTCTGGTCAACAAGTCATTGACAATGTCAGTGAACAACTTGAAGATATAAGCTTAGTCACAAAACTCATGAGTGGTGAAGCGCTGAGTATTGATGATCAAAGTAAGATCATCGATTTGTTAGTATCCTTTGATATTCCTGAGGTTCATGCTACAACGCTTTCAAAATTCGCTTTAGAACTAGAAGTCACCAATGAAGAACTCAGTGCCTTATTAGCCTATGCACAAGAACAAGGATTCACCATTGAAGATCTTAGAAAATTACTCACAGAATTAGGTTTAAGTCAAGAAATCATCGATGATCTTCTTGATGTAACTCCATAAGGTGCAGTTTCATGGAAAGTTTGCTATAATCGACGTATGAGTGAACTCACACTATGTCCAAAATATGAACACGTATTTAAATGGCTAGGCAAACGATGGAATGGTCTTATTTTACGATGCCTTTCAAATCAACCTCTCAAATTCACGCAAATAAGCACATGTCTAAAAACTTGTTCTGATAAAGTCTTAACTCAACGACTTAAAGAACTTCAAGATGAAGGCATTGTTGAACATATTGACTCTTACTATCAACTCTCTGAAAAAGGACATGCACTCAAAGAAGTGCTTGAGGCTGTCCAACATTTCGCTGATCAACATACAACACCTTAACCGGTGTTTTTTTATAGTGCATCTTCTTTGACTTTCTTTTAGTAAGTCGTTATACTAACAAAGACTTACAAAAAGTAAGAAGGAGAACTCATGAATTTATCGATTATTTATTACAGTACGTATGGAGCCAATGCTCAATTAGCCCAGTGGGCTAAAGAAGCCGCACAACAGCTAGGAGCGAATGTTCGTGTTCGTCAAGTGACTGAACTTGCCCCTCAAAGTGTGATTGATTCACAACCAGCATGGAAAGCTAATCAGGAAAAAACCAAAGATATTCCTCATGCATCATCAGAAGATATTGAGTGGGCTGATGCGATTTTATTCTCAGTCCCATCACGTTTTGGGAATGTACCTTCTCAATTCAAACAATTCATTGATACCCAAGGTGGACTGTGGGCTCAAGGCAAAACCATAAACAAAGCAGTATCCGCCATGACTTCAGCTCAAAACCCTCATGGAGGACAAGAAGCAACACTCTTAAATCTCTACACTTCCATGCATCATTGGGGAGCGATTGTGGTTTCACCAGGGTATACTGATGCCAGTGTGGGTAAAGCTGGAGGCAATCCTTATGGAACTTCAGTCACCATTGATCAAAATGGTCATATGGTGGAAGATGTGAAGGATGCTGTGACGCATCAAGTCACTCGACTACTTGATATTGCAGCTCGTTTAAAGAAATAAAGAAAACATCCTCATTTCACTCAGAAATGGGGATGTTTTACTTATAAGGTACTCTTTCAATATTTATCTTGAAGTCATCAATGGTCAGAACCATATACGATATCGGACTACGATCACGATTATAGTAGAGCGAACCCGGGTTAATCAGTGTCACTCCATACATCTCTTGAACTAACGGAACATGTGAATGGCCAAAGATGACAAGATCACATCCTAAGCGCTTTGCTTTCTTGACAAGGCCTTCATCACGCTGTGAGATAAAGAATTCATGCGAATGGGTCATATAAATCTTATGTGGAGGGGCATCAATAACTCGTGTTTTAGGAAAGGCATGAAACATATCATTATTCCCTTCAACACTCACAAATGGTAGAATCATGGACTCTGTTGCTTCACTATCCCCAGCATCAAGAAAGAAATCCGCATCATGATGAATGTGTGTTATTCTTTCTAGTCTTTCGATATGCCCATGAACATCTGAGGTAATCACAATCTTTAACATAACTCTACCTTAACATCTTCATTAAAGATTCGCTTTATTTTCGCTTCAAATAGTTCTGGATTCGCCGTAGTGTAGATTTTATTAGGATGATTGGATCCTGGAGTGTTCTTTATCATGGAGCTCATCACATCAATGGAATCAATCAAATTAGCACTCATATGCGCACTAATGTGTGATCGTATTAATGGATAATGGGTGCATGCAAGGACAATATGATCCACACGATGGGACACCATATACTCTTGAATAAAAGATTCAATACTTGCTTCATCCCCTTCTTCAATATGCTTCGCCAATTGACGTCCCCAAACCTCAATAATCGTTCGGGAAGGATTTTGAATACGCAAGGCCTCCTGGTATCTATTTGAAGATAGTGTGGCTTGAGTTGCCAATACCATGATATCCCCATCTTCTGGAATAATCGATAAAGTAGGCTCAATAATACTAATCAAGTTCATTTCTGGATATTGATTTCTTAGCTCATCATCAAGTAAACTGCTCATCGTATTGCATGCAATCAAGATGGTATGCACATCCAACGCTCTAAAATGATTCATGAGCACATCAAAAATTTCTTTAAGTTCCGCTTGGCTTTTATCTCCATAAGGAAGATGAAGTTGATCCGCCAATAACACAAAACTATGATGCGGATAACGCTTCACACAGGCTTGATAAATGGTATATCCCCCTACCCCTGAATCAAAGATGCCAATTGAATCACTCATATGAATCTCCTTTAAAATGCTTGATGATGTTGTGCGCTACCGATAATGGCACAACCTCACTCAATGCTTCTAGTGAAGCATTTTTAATCCCAGATATACTTTTGAACTTCTTCATGAGTGAGCGAATGCGTGCTTCACCTAAACCTTCAATATCTCGAAGTTGTGAATGAGTTTGAGCTTTGGAGCGAAGGTGTTGATGAAAACTAATCGCAAATCGATGCACTTCATCTTGTAGTTTAACACATAATAGAGTTAATGGGTCTAAGGCTAGTAATGGAATCTTCACTCCATCCACTCGAATTAAATCACTAGTTTGATGCTTATGATCCTTCACAAGGCCTGCAATCGTACACTGTAAATTCATCTCTTGAAGAAGTGATTGTAACACATGAAGTTGTGCTAGTCCACCATCCACAAGCATGAGATCAGGAAGGGGTTCACTCCCTTCAAGCGCTCTATACAAACGACGATACAGCATTTCCTTCATATTCTCAAGGTCATTATTTTGCGCATGCAGTTTATAGCGACGATATTTGGCTTTATTAAAGATGCCTTGTTCAAAGACAATGCGTGCACCGACTGTATGGGTTCCAAAGGTATGAGATACATCCACCATTTCAATCGAATCAATGGATGGACTTTCTAGATGCATTGCCAAGGTTTCACAGGCTTCTTGCACATCAATACCTTTTTGTTTTTCTCGATTCAAATGGTATCGTAAACTTTGATTCGCATTATCATGAGCCCACTGCATTTCTTTAACCTTATCCCCTCGTTTTGGGGATACAACTTTAATATCCAAGGTTTCGGATAAAAGTGATGCATTGAGTTCAGGTGGAACCATCAGTAGTTTTGGTTTAGTCGTCGACATATAATATTCTTGAATCAGGGTTTCAACTTGATCTTCCAACGGCTGCATTAAATCATTAATCCAATCATCCTTCTTCACAATCTTACCCTCACGAATCATAAAAAACGACAGTGACAATACCCCTTCTGCAGTGGCATAACCAATCACATCGTGTTCACTTTCAAAGTTAGTGATGGTTTGACGCTTCGACACATAATGTGCTGAGGTTAAGCGATCTCTTAAAGTGGCCGCAAGTTCGAATTGATACCTTGAAGAAGCTTGCATCATATCATGGTTTAATTTTGTGAATAAGTATTCCCAATCCCCTTTTAAAACTTTCTTCACATCCTCGACAATGAGTTGATATTCACTGGGTTTAATAAATGCCTGACATGGACCACTGCATTGCTTAATATGAAAGTAAAGACACACTTGTTTTGGAAGTGAGCGACATTTACGAAGTGGAAACACATCATGAAGTAGTTTTAGAGTATCTCGCGCAGCCCGTGCATCAGGATAAGGTCCAAAATAAGTTGCTTTCTTATCTTTCTTACGATCTCGAACCACGAGCAGTTGAGGATACGTTTCATGCGTAAGCTTTATCATTGGATAGGTCTTATCATCCATAAACATGATGTTATAAAGGGGTCGATGTTGTTTGATTAGATCAATCTCTAAAAGCAAGGCTTCTTTTTCTGATGGGGTTGTAATAAAACTCACACTCGTGGCTTCAATGACTAGTTTAGAGGTTTTCCCTTCATGAGGACGATTAAAATAGGAATTGACACGCTTCTTCAAATCCTTCGCCTTACCAACATAAATAATCACACCATCACGATTTTTAAATAAGTAACACCCACTTGTCGTAGGAATGATGGCTAAAGCTTCTTTTTCAATCATTTAAAAGTTACCACGGTGGCCACAATACCTCCTTGTTCAAGAGGAGCTTGACCATGCGACTTCACATTCGGATGACGAGATAAATGCTCTGCAATGACCTTCTTTAGTGTAAGTGTTCCAATACCATGAATAATGATTCCATTAGGAATATGATGAAGTAAGCAATCTTCAATATAATCATTCACTTTCGCAATTGCTTCATCACCTCTCATCCCCACCACCACACATTCTAATAAACTACCTCGAGGCGCACTAATCGAAGAGGTATATGATGACGTTGTTTTCTTCATTTGTGGGGCTTGGGCTTTCTCAAGTTGAGATAATGAGGCCTTGATTCTCATGCCATTGATATCCACCATGGCTTGTTTCCCTTTAATTTCTTTGACTTGACCACTCCGCTGTGATCCCTTGACCTTAACATAGTCCCCGACCTCGATACTCGTATCCACCAGTGTTTTTGGTTTAGGTTGTAGTTTTACCACTTCTTGTTTGATCTTTTGAAGATTAGCACTTGAAGCCTTCACATTCGCAGCTTCAGAGATATACATGTTTATTTCTTCTAAAGCATCATTCACTAAATCACTGATTTGCTCTTGAGCTTTAAGTTGAATATTTTCTAACATCTTTTCAACTTCAGCCTCTTTTTTCGCAAGATTTTCTAAAGAAGCTTGTAAAGTGTCCTTTTGAGTGAGTAATGAGGCTTCCATCTCTTGATTAATAGCGATTTGCTCATTCAGTCGCTCAAGTAAACGTGATGTTTCACTCTTTTTGGTTAACAACTCTTCCTGAGCCTTAGTCAATAATGTTTCTGGTAAATTAAAGCGTGAAGCAATGGCTAAAGCATTTGATTGACCGGCTTGATGAGGAAAGAAACGATACGTTGGTGATAAGGTATTAATGTCAAACTCTACACTTGAAATCATGACCCCATCCCATTCATAGGCAATTTGCTTAATACGGTTGTAATGCGTGGTGGCAATGGTCGTACACCCAATTTTATGGAAGGCATCTAAGATTGCTACAGCTAAACTTTCCCCTTCATCAGGATCTGTCCCACTTCCAAGTTCATCAAGAAGCACTAAGGATGATGAAGTCGCAACGGATAGAATCTGTGAGATATTTGAAATGTGAGAAGAGAACGTTGATAACGAACTTTGAATGGATTGTTCATCCCCAATATCCGCGTAGACACCATCATAAAAAGGAAGATTGGCGGACTTCACAAGCAGTGGTAATCCCACATATGCCATGAGTGTGAATAGTCCAATAATCTTTAAGGAAACCGTCTTACCTCCTGTATTAGGACCACTAATGATACACATATGCGTGGTTTCATCTAAGGTATACGTATTCGCAACCACTTTTTTAGGATCAATAAGCGGATGACGCGCCGCCTCTAAATGAAGTACATTCCCTCCTAGGGTAGGAATATGAGCATCTCGCTCTAAACCATAGCGTGCTTTCGCAAACCAAACATCAAGCATCATGAGTGATTCATGTGATGCCATCAGTGTTAAGGCATGTTCACCGACTAGTTGCGAACATTCCCAAGCAATACGTTCAATCTCATTTTCAATGAGCGATTGAATTGTTTGTTTTTGATTATTTAGCTGCATTAAAAAAGCAGGCTCTACATAGGCACTTTGACCAGAAGCCGATTCTCCCACCACAAGACCATTAAAGGTATTTTTTTCAGACACCTTAGCCATGAGGACATAGCGATCTTGACGCATGGTAACGACTTGTTCACTTAGTTTATTGGCATTCGCACGCATGAAATCTTGAGTTTGTTTTAAGATCGATGCTTCAATATCACGTTGTTGTTTGCGCAGTGACTTTAAGGTGGGGCTGGCACTATCTAGCACTTCTCCAGTAGGAGAAAAACATGCATCAAGTCGTGCAACTAAGGGTCCATGAATGTTCATCCCATCGAGGACATCCTTTACCCTTTCCCCTCTTAAAGTTTTCATCGTTTGTTTCTTTAACGATAAAATGCGATGATTCACTTTATTTAAAGCCACTAAATCTAAAATGTCACAAAGACCTCCTTTAGAGGCTTTGATGAGTGTTTTTTGGGTGTTAACCAATCCTTTAAGATAGTGATCTCCCCCTGAAAGAATGTATTCCATGGCATCATGTGTATCGTTTAGGCGTTGGGTGATTTCTAAACGCTTAAAGGTTGGAACACTCATTGATATAAGCGTTTGATTGTCTTCAAAGTGAGCTAAAGAGGCCACCTCTTGAAGTATCGACTGTAATTCTAATGCATCATTCATGATTGTTTTAATTTCCTTCTAAAAATTGATTAATGATAGCTTCATCAAGACCTAGCTTAAGAAGCCATTGCTTGACATAGGCACGTTCATCATCACTGACTTGATCAGGATCAGTTAAGATTGTAAATAAGATTTTACTCGCTTGAACAGTGTCATTTCTTGTCTCTTCATCAAATAATGTCAATGTATGGGTTTGAATTGGCGCAAACCAAGATTGATTCACTAAAGTTGATCCTGAAGGGATCCATGGAAGCATTAAGATTAATGAGAAGATAAACAACCAAATCCACGTTCCGATCAGTGAAAACATTGCTCCAAAGAAACTGTTAATGGGTTTGAATATTGGTACTTTTGAGATCACTTTGATCAACGGTGTCACAAGCAACATGAGCAGTGATCCAATCGCAAAAAGAATAAAGAACCAAACGATTTGATTTGCTAGTCCACTGATGGCTTCTAAAATCTCAGTGTTGATGTTCGCATCACTGATATTTACAATCATCCATTGAGAAGACACAACCGGAAGCAACATGGACGCGAAAAGCAGTGCAATCCCAAGTGAAAGCAGTTCAAATAACATGAGTAACAAACCTTTTGTTAAACCCATTCTTAAGCGGATGAGCACAAATAACGCGATAAGGATGTTTATAATCCAAGGATATTGAAGTAATGTTTCAATCATAAATGTTAGCCCTCCAATGAAGACATGTTATGGTACAATATTACCATGAAACCCACATTGTCGACCACATTTGATTCAAAGACCATTCATGCATTAGTGAAAGACTTGGCAAAATATGCCATTTCTTTTAATCATCCCTATATGACTCACGCTTTCAAGGTAGAAGATACCCTCATTCACGTGTACACATCCAATAAAGTTGTCTTTCAAGGAGAACTTGCGGAAATGATTAAAAACAAGTATGTTCCAACACAAGTCATCCAAACTCATGCAGGGAGTGATGAAGTCGGTACCGGAGATTATTTTGGTCCCGTGGTGGTGTGTGCTTGCATCTGTGATGAGGTAGCATTACAATCTTTGAAAGCACATCACATCATGGATTCTAAGCTCCTTGATGATGAAACCATGATTAAGATTTATGAAACCTTTAAAGATTCTATTCCTCATTCGATGATGATTGTATCTCCAACTAAATATAATGAGATTCATCAAAAACATAACATGAATGCCATTAAAGCTATGCTTCATTATGAAGCCTATCGCTCCCTATCACACAAAAGGAAGCTGCCTTCGTTATGTGTGGTGGATCAGTTTACTCCAAAAGCAATGTTTTATAAATATCTTAATACTTCCCCAAGTGAAACTTTTCCTCTTCACTTTGAAACAAAAGCTGAATCAAAATATCTTGCGGTTGCCCTCGCAAGTATCTTTGCAAGAGCTGAGTTTGTCTTATCATTAAGAAAACTTGAAGCCCATTATGAGTGCTCACTTCCTAAAGGGGCTGGCCATCAAGTGGATGAAGCGGCAGTCACGTTTATTCAAAAACATGGGCATTCTCACTTGAAACATGTGGCAAAACTGCATTTTAAAAATACGTCTCGCGTGCTAGAACACGCTAAGAAGGAGTAACATGGCTATGATGACATTATTGCCGATTGTGATTGGAGGACTCATTGTATTATTTCTAGTCTTTCTTATCATTGGGTCAATCAAATAAAGCGACGAATTATTCGTCGCTTTTTTGTGTTAATGTAATTGAAACTTGATGATTGAGAGGAAGTAGTGATACTCCTGCTGCTTGTAACATGCGCTTGGAGGCAATCACTGAAGGAGTTTGTGCATACTTATCACTCTCATAGACTAAGGTCTTAATGCCTGATTGAATAATGGCTTTCGCACATTCATTACACGGGAATAATGAGACATACATCGTACATCCATCAAGTCTTGACGTAGCATTTAAAATCGCATTGAGTTCTGCATGGACAACATAAGCATATTTACTTTGAGCATAATCATCATGTTTTTCCCAAGGAAAATCATCATCACTAAGACCTGTTGGAAACCCATTGTATCCTAAACCAACGACTTTCTTACTTGGAGTCACAATGCATGCACCAACTTGAGTTGATGGATCTTTGGAGCGCATGGCACTTAGATGAGCCATTCCCATAAAATAATCATCCCACGAAATAACCTGATTTCGTTTCATCTTAACCTCCATAAAAGCGCAGTAACGCTTGTGCTAAAGAGCGAACATACCATTGAATGGGTTCAAATGGAATAGTGGATAATGTATTAAGAACACGCTGATCTGTGCTCACATAATACGGGGTTAAAGTGGTGCCTTGAATCATGAGAAAGATGAGTGAAAAACCTAAGAATGCGAGGGCTAATTGAGCATTTTGTCGCAATCCTGCCCACGATTTCTTGATCGAAATTGATAGCCCATATAATACTCCGGCAACGAAACCACCTAAATGACCTAAAAAAGAAACACCAGGTAGAAGGGAAATAAAGACATTAATGAGTAGAATATTAATAAAACTCATACGAACTTGTGGATTACGAATACTACCACTTTCAAATGATAGCACCACCACAAGGCCTAATAAGCCAAACAATCCAGCACTTGCACCGACCAGTAAAATATTACCTTGGGCGACAAAGACAAACATTGAGCCACTTATCACACTGAGCACGAAAGTAATGAGCATTTTCATACTTCCTACTTCTCTTTCCACTAAACGACCAAGATTAAGGAGTGCATAACCATTCATGAGTAAATGAGTGACACTAATGTGCACAATCCCAACACTGAGTAGACGCCAGTATTCAAAATGAGCCACCATAAAGGTTTTATAGTATGCCCCAAAGATAATGGCTGCGGCCGCTGGATCATTAATTAAAGCTCCTAAAAAATTAATTAATACAAAGTTAATGATCATGATGATTAGAAGTGAAAAGGTTAAGATAGGAACATTAAAAATTGTTTTAACTTTTGCCTTTTTGCGAGAGGTTTTCTTTTTTGTTTGTGGGACCTCTTTAAAATCTGGAGTGATTAAAAATGCCCCTTTAATCCCTTTAAAATCAGCTTCAAGAAGTGGATCTACAAACTCTGAAGTCGCACGAACTTGCACTAAGCGCTCATCACTTTCCCCTTCTTTGACATTCACATGAATGTCTAAAAGTGGAGAAGAAATATTTAGGCTCTGTGCTAAGCTAGTGTGAGTTGAAATAACTCGCTGAACTTCAAAGAAACTTTCATCAATGCTTTTTGGTGATAAGCGAATAATGGGATGAAGCTTTCGTTTTGGATTTGTGAGCCAAATCTCATCATAGGAAGCCCCCATTTTAATGAGTTGATATTGATGATTAAAGATAAAATAATGCATGAGTTGAAGCATTTCTTTGTTGATTTGAACAACACTCATAGAAGCTCCTTTCGCGCTAAGTCAATGATGTCTTCCATCGCCTTTGGGAGTGGAGCATCAAAGTGCATCGCTTGTTTGGTGATAGGGTGAATGAAATCAATGGACTTCGCATGAAGACATTGACCAAATTCAGCATCCACTAGTTTTCTTGGACCATATTTTGGATCATTCACAATGGGAAATTTAATGTAACTGAGATGAACACGAATTTGATGCGTTCGACCTGTTTCTAAACGACATTCGATTAATGAGTGTTTTTTCATGGTTTCTAAGACTTTCACATGAGTGATCGCATCTTTTGCATTCACATGGGTCACACACATCTTCTGACGATCTTGAGGATCACGGCCAATGGGGGCATCAATCTTAAAAACATTAGGAACAACTTGTCCATGAGTCAGGGCAACATAGGTACGATTCATGGTTTTATCCACTAACTGAGATGATAAACCTTGATGAGCCTCATCATGTTTCGCCACCACAATACACCCACTCGTATCTTTATCAAGACGGTGAACAATTCCGGGTCTTTTAACACCACCAATCGTGGATAAATCACTCACTTGCGCCATTAAGCCTTCCACTAAAGTGGGTTCTTTCACGCTTTCACTTGGATGAACCACTAGTCCAGAAGGTTTATTAATAACTATGAGATGTTCATCTTCATAAAGGACATCCAAGTTCATAAACACAGGCACTAATTCTAATGAGACTTCTTTTAAAGAGACACTGACAACATCATTGACTTGGACCGTTTTTGATTTCATGACTTCTTCATCATTAACTAAAACATAGCCTTCGACAATGAGAGTTTGGGCATAAGATCTAGAAAGATCGCATAATGAAGCCACGACTTTATCAAGTCGCTCTTTATGATGAAGTGATGTGATCACAAATTCACGTTCGTTTAACATGACTAAACTCCTTGATTTCATGAAGGATTAAGAAAATAACTCCAAAGGTTAATGCCATATCCGCAACATTAAAGATTGGAAAATCATAACCAAAGATAATCACATCAATAAAATCCACAACATATCCTAAAATCAAACGATCAATGAAATTACCTAAGGTTCCACCAATCATAAAGACTAACCCTAAGCGTTCAAAACTCCATCCCTTTGTAAGTCGGATATACCAGTTAATCATAACGGCTAATGCCACCATGGTGACGCCAATCAAAAAAGGCATTTGATTTTGAAACAAACTCCAGGACGCTCCAAAGTTGCGGGCATGAGTCAGTGCTAAGAATGAAGGAATCAAAGGAATCGAAAATGAGAGTGGCATGGTTACCACTACAATATACTTGGTGAGTTGATCAAGAGCGATCAAAATAAGGATTAATAACATATCATATTTTTTCATGGGTGTATTATACCATTTTAAAAACCCTTTGACATCCTAAAGCACACTTGTTACACTTGTTCTCAATATGATTCCTTCCTCAAAACAACTTAAAACTGCACTTTCACTTTGGAGTGTTACCCTCCCTACTTTGTTTGGATATCTTTTCTTTGGCATGAGCTATGGTTTTCTTATGCAACAAGCTCAAGTTCCTCTAGGATTAAGTGTCTTATTTTCGTTACTAGTGTATGCGGGATCAGTTCAATACATCGCTTTAGGATGGATTGTGAATCCTTTACACCCTTTTCTCATGGGGGTGATTGCGCTTTTAGTGAATAGTCGTCATTTATTTTATTCCATGCGTTTTCAAGAGCGCTTTGCCTCTTTAAAAGGTTTTAAATACTTTGCATATCTCACCCTCACAGATGAAACATTCACAACCCTCATGATGCATACAAATCTTAAAGGAGCTTCTCTGCTCATTGTGACATCTCTTCATTATCTTTACTGGAGTGGTGCAACCTTCATGGGTCATTGGCTTGGATCATCATTATCCAACTCCATTCAAGGATTAGATTTTGTGTTAACCGCATTATTTTTTAGTGCTTTGTGTTCACGCATCACTGACCCAACAACCTCAAAATTTGCTTGGATTGGATTACTTATTAGTGGTTTGTCTTTTATGTTATTTCCTCAAGTCATTGCCCTAAGTCTTTCACTTATTTTAATGCTTGGAGTTTCTTTATGGTTTAATAAGGGGCATCACTATGAATAATTCAACTGTTATAATACTCATCATCTTAATCATCAGCAGTCTAGTGCCTCGCTTATTACCATCTTTCTTACCATCAAAAGTTCAATCCTCACCTTTATGGAAAGGATTAAATATCACCATGCCTTCATTGCTGGCAGGATTACTTGTAATGCTAGCATTACCGTCTTCTTTCTTTGAATCCTTTGCTTGGATTGAACTCAGTGGTCTTGGAATCATGATATTAGTTCATCTCATCACAAAAAAACCAATGTGGACCATGATTGCTGGATCTCTTTGGGTTGTGATACTTAAGACTTGGATGTAAAAGCCACCTGTGAAGGTGGCTTATTTTATTGATTGAGCGCTAAACTTTGAAGATCAGATTCACTGAAGTTTTTCACAAAATGAGTTAAGACATCAATGGTTGCTTTCACATCCTTATGATGAATTAAAGCATAATGTGAATGAATATAGCGACTTGGAATGGACATTGTAATGGCTATAACCCCTTGACCTGATTTATGAATCTCTCCAGAATCAGTACCCCCTGCTGATAACATTTCATATTGAACATCAATCCCTAAAGATTGAGCCATAGTTGCAACATGGCTAAGCAATCCTCGATGGGCAAAGTGAGAAGCATCCGCAATCTCTAAAGTAACCCCATGACCCATCTTAATACGCTTATCACCTTTAGGAATATCTGTCGCAATGGTCACATCAAGTGTAATGGCAACATCAGGTTTAACCATGGCTGCGGCCGTTTTAGCTCCACGCAACCCAACCTCTTCTTGAACTGTACCTACTCCAACCACAGTGCAAGGTGGTGTAACTTCTTTTAGATTAAGCATTACTTGAGCCATAATAAGCGCACCTACACGATCATCCCATGCTTTTGTAGCTAAGATTTCACCATTTCCAAGAGAGAAAAACTCACTATGAGGAGTGACCATATCTCCATATTGTACTCCCGCATCTAACGCCTCTTGAAGTGAAGTGAAGCCACAATCTAGAAATAAATCGCCTACCTCAATGACTTGTTTACGGACTTCTGGTTTCATGCCATGAGGAGGTTGTGATCCCACAATCCCGATAATCTTTGATCCTGAAGCCGTGGTAATCACAAGCGGTTTAGATGGCAAGACATGACCCCACCATCCTCCAACCGGATGCAGTTTAATGTATCCTTGATCATCAATGTGTTTCACCAAGAAACCAACTTCATCGATATGACCCGCAATCATAATAGTCTTATCACTTAAACCTTTTTTCTTAAAGGCAATTGATCCTAAATGATCGTAAAAGACCTCATCCACACTCTCACTCACGAATTTTTTCAATACTCGTGAGACTTCCTTCTCATTCCCAGCAATGCCATCCGCAAGTGCAACCTCTTGCATAAAGCTGTAATCTATCGTTTCATTCCATACATGTTTTGACATAGTTTCTCCTAGTAATGTTCATCTTGACGAACATGGTTTTTTTGATGTTTTGATACATAGGCTTCAAATAACTGCTCTGAAGTAAACTCACACGCGTAGGCAAGCTGTGCATACGCTTCATAAGCGAAGATAAGGTGTTGTTCATCAAAGTTACTTAAACACGCTACAATCGCTTCATAGGCGTTAAGCGTTAATGCGACAACTCCAAGCGAAGATTTCTCAGGTTGAATTAATGGAGTAATATTTAAATCAATACATAATGAGTTTAGAAAGTGTAAGCCATCCGCATATTCCTCAAGTAGTACACTTTGGGCTGAGGATGGTTTAAGACTCCAATACTTAAAAGCTCTCATTTCATTCGCAAACTCACCAAGTTCAACTAATAAGGCACATAGACGATCATGACGCGTTGCTTCACGAGTCGTATGATGATTAGTAAAGATGCGCTCATCGAGTTCGCTTTGGTAAGGAATATAGTGTAATGTATTAATCATTGACTTCCTCCTTAATCTTCGAATTCAGCAAATTGATGCGTATACAATTCGTAGTAGCGTTGTTTTAAGGCCATCAACTCAGAGTGTGACCCTGACTCGACAATCTTTCCACGATTAATGACACAAATAACATCCGCATTCACAATCGTGGATAAGCGATGCGCGACAACCACCGCTGTTTTATTGTGAAGTAGTGACTTAATGGCTTCTTGAACTAAAGCTTCATGAGTCGAATCAATTGAAGCCGTCGCTTCATCAAGAATAATGAGGGAAGGATGTGCACACAATGCTCGCGCAAAGCTAAGAAGTTGCTTTTCACCCACTGATAATTTAGCACCACCTTCTAACACTTCACTCTCATATCCTTTTTCAAGTTTCATAATGAAATCATGCGCATGGACTGCTTTGGCTGCGTCCATAATCTCATCCATCGTGGCATCAGGACGACCGTAGGCAATATTACTAGCAATGGTTCCCATAAACAAGTGCGGTGTTTGAAGCACATATCCTAAGGATGAGCGAAGCCATGAGAGTGGTCGATCTTGAATATTCACTCCATCAATCAAAATTTTACCCGCAGTAGGTTCATAGAAGCGACATAGTAAGTTCACAATGGTGGATTTTCCACCTCCACTTTCACCCACTAAGGCGACTGTTTGACCTGATTGAATATGAAGATTGAAGTTTTCTAAGACAGGTTCCCCTTCGATATAGTGAAAGCTTACATTCTCAAAGACAATATCCCCTTTTAAAGGTTCAAAGTTTTCATCTTGAACTTGATCTACAATATCTTCCTTCGCATCAAGTAACGATAAGACACGCTCAGCACTCGCTTGCGCCATTTGCATTTCCGCCAAGATGCGGGCAATGTTGCGTAGTGGCTCAAAGAATGATCCAACATACGACATATATAGAAGTAAAGTTCCCAACCCAAGAGTTCCAATAATGACTGCTTGACCTCCAACACTTAGGAGGGTTGCGCTAGAAATAGAAGCAAGCGCAAAAACTATCGGCATAAATAATGATGAAAATAATGCTGAGCGAATAGATTTCGCACGCATATTTTGTGCTAAGGAACTGAAATGTTTGCTTCGTTTTTCTTCAATGGTCAGCGTTTTAATGCTCTTAATTCCTAAAATCATTTCAGAGAAATCCGCAGTAATCATTGAATTAATCTTACGAACTTCACGATAGGCTTTAAGGATTTGCTTTTGAAAGTAGCGGGCAATGACATAAAGAATGGGAACCATTACAAGCACAATAAGGGCAAGATACACATTAATGACAAGCATCACAACACTGATGCCAATCATCATTGAAAACCCCCATACCATGTCAAGTAATCCCCAAGACACAATCTCAGAAAGACGATTAATATCTGATGTTAAGCGAGATAAAATCCATCCTGAAGCATGCGTATCATAATAGGAGAATGATAAGCGCTGAAGTTTTTCAAATGACATTTTACGCATGTAGTATGCAAAGTTCATTTCAATTTTTCCAGCTTGTTTAATGAATAAGTAAACCATCGACGTTTGCAACACAATGAGGAACACATAGGCTAAAGCAAAGAGAGGTATCTTATCCAGATAGCGACGTGCTCCAATAAATTCATCAAGCGCAAAGCGATTAAATAATGGGAATATGACATCCCCAATGGCTAATGTCACCATAAACGCAAGTAAGATGAATACATCCTTCTTATACGTCCATAGGATGCCTAAGATTCGCTTCCAAAGTCCTTGGTCTAAGGAAGGAAGCGAGGATAACTCATGATCATCCATGTTGAACCTCCTCTTGTAGGCTTACAACATGGGCATAATCCTCACATGTCGCAAGTAGTGTGTCATGTGTGCCCTGTGCTAAAACACGACCATCTTTAAGGAAGATGATTTTATCCGCATGTTTTGCACTCGCCACACGGTGAGTAATAATTAATGTTGTGAGTGGATAATCCACTTGATCTAAAGCTGAGCGAACATGGGCATCGGTTTTCGCATCGAGTGCAGAAAGTGAATCATCAAAAATGATCATAGGAGATCGTAAAATTAAAGCTCGAGCCATCGCTAGTCTTTGTTTTTGTCCCCCTGATAAAGTGACTCCATTTTCTCCAACTTTTGTTTCTAGTCCAGCTTCAAAGTTTTCAATCATATGCGCCAATGAAGTTTGATGTAAGGTGGCTTGAATAAGTTTTTCATCGACATCTGGACTTGCAATGGTTAAATTATTCCGGATTGAATCAGAGAATAAGGTGGGTTCTTGAAGCACAAACGAACATTGTGAGCGCAGTGAACGCTTAGATATCGTAGGTAATGGAATTCCATCCATGCGTATTTCACCTTCAGTGGGTTCAACCAAACGTGCTAATAAGCTCACAATCGAAGATTTACCGCTTCCTGTTGCTCCCATAATCGCAACGGTTGAATATGCTTCAATAGTAAATGAGACATCTTCTAGTACTTTTTTATGATCATCAGGATAAATGAGCGAGACATGATTAAATTCAATATCCCCCACCACTTTATGATCAACTCCTTGATGGATATCTTCGATTTCATAAGTGAGGAGTTGTGCACAACGAGTGAGGGCAACATCCACTTTACCCATATCTGATAATATACGACCTACGTTACGAATGGGCCATAAGACCATTGAAACGTAAGAAACAAAAACAGTATACTCCCCAACACTAAGTGATCCACGTAAGACAAAATTAACCCCTACAACCACGACTGTCACAATTTGTATCAGAATGAAGAAGTCGGATAGACCCCAATACATTCCAAGTTGATGAATCAGTTTATAAGTTAAGTCACGATAGATTGCGTTCTTGTGTTCAAAATTCGCAATCTCATGTTCCTCTTGATTAAATGCCTTCACCACACGAACCCCTTGAATGTTTTCTTGGATGGTGGTTGTTAAATCACTTTCAGCTTCATCTGAAGCTTTAAATGCTTTTTGCATTCGTTTAAAAAAGACGTACGCAAAGGTAAATATAATGGGCATAACCATCATTGAAATCCATGCAAGATTAGGTTGAATCCCTAATAAGATCACAAATGCCATAGTTGCCATGAAAATTGCATACATTAGTTCTGAAATTTGTGATGCAAGAAAACGACGAAGTGTATCCACATCTGAGGTGACTCTTTGAATCATATCTCCAGAGTGATGGGAACTCCATTCTTTATGAGACAAACTTAATACATGGTGATACAAAGCATTTCGAAGTGACTCTACAACTTTTTCTGAAAGAATAGCATTGAATGCGCCACGTAAGAACATAAATAATCCTGAAAATAAGGTCACAAGTACAAGGACTAAACCCGCAATCCATAGATTAGTACGAAGAAGTTCAACACTAATAAAGTTTTGAGTGATAAATCTGAAAATTGGATGAGATGGATCCTTCATGCTTAGAATGGAATCCACAAAAAAGGAAACATACAAAGGAGTCAGCAGTGAAAATAAGACCACAAACATAGTAAATACTAGGAGGGCCACTATCATCCATGCATGTTTAATAATATGCTTTAGTAATAACTTTAACGACGACATAGTACCAGCTTTCTACTTCACTAAGCGAAGACGGGCCAATGCTCCAGCAGCAAGACTTCCGGTTAAAAGTCCTGTTGGGATAGACAACCAAATTAATGGAGGCATCCAATAAATCATAAATATGGAGGAATAAATGAAGATAATCATAAGAATTTGTCCCATATTATGAAATGCCGCTGCCGCAATGGACAAACCTACAACCGAGAATTTATTTGTTTTATAAAGTAAAGCCACAATGGTGGTACTAATGAGCACCCCACTGAGTGAAACCCAAAATCCTGTTCCAAATAATATGCCTCGAAGTAGTGAAGCAATCAGTACTCGAGACACATTGACAGCATACATGGTTTTTATGCCATAAAGCATTAATGCAATTAATCCTAAGATATTGGCCAATCCTAATTTTACACCTGGTACGGGAATGGGAAGCACCGGTTCAATTAAGTGAAAAACAATGCTCATGGCCATGAGCATAGTGACAATCATCATATTTCTAACATTGGATTTACGATTCATTTGACCTCAAAATCGATGTCTCCCTCTTTTGGAGCGACGATCACAATAATAATATGGTTGGGTAAACATGTAATAGGAACACGTGAAGAACTCACCCATCCTTGGATGGAACAAAGATTATATGGAGATGTTTCACGCTCGACTCGGATACGTTGATCTTGAACTTCAATAACGACTTCACCTAAAGTTCCTTGAACTATATACGTGTTATTAATTGACATATCAATACGTAAAATCTCTTCATCTTTGTATGAGACAATCGCAATTCTTTGTCCTGAATTTGTCGCATTGATTAACCAAGAAAGTGAACCATAAAGTAGGGTTGACCCTATCACTAAGATAATCACTAACCATTGGTCATATCGATTTAGTTTTTTCATAGGGTCCTCCTGTCATTTTATTATTATAACGTAATCTTGTGAATGATAAAAGGAAAAAAGTGGTTCCCCACTTTTTTATAATTTCCCTTGTAATTCGTATTTTTCAAAAGTCTCTTTGTCTGCAATAATCACCAGCAAATCATCATCCTTTAACACGTAGTCCGCATCAGGGGACAATGTAATCTTGCTTTGACCATTTTGTTTGATACCAACCACATTCACCCCATAGACAGCACGTAAATTTAAGTCTTTCAATGAATGGTTTACCCATTTTTCAGGGACAAGTAATTCAGCCACCATGGTGGTTGCATCAAGATCAAGAAACTCTTTAAGATTTTTGGACATGAGTGTTTTCGCAACACGCTCACCCATTTCTTTCTCAGGGCGAACGACATAATCTGCCCCAATCTTCTTAAGAATATTCATGTATGTTTTGTTTTTTGCCTTGGCTACGATATATGGAACATTCAGTTCTTTAAGGTTCATGATCGCTAAGATTGAAGCTTCTAGATTTGTACCTACCGCGACAACCCCAACATCCACATCCGCAACCCCAACCGCTCTTAGTTGCTCAATATCAGTGAAGTCGGCCACGACAGCACTTGAGGCATATTCTCCTGCTCGATCCACGTTGACCACGTCTTTATCAATCGCAATCACATCATTGTTATTTTCGGATAATGTTTTCGCAATACTGGAACCAAAAATCCCTAATCCTAAGACCGCATACGTTTTTTCATTTGATTTATTCTTTGCCATAAATGCTCCTATCCGACAATGACTTGTCCTTGTGGGTACTCCACTAAATTTGCACGGCGCATCACTCGATTTGACTTTAAGGTATACGCAATCGCAACTGGTCCAATACGACCAATAAACATCAAGATAATGATAACTCCTTTAGCCCATCCATTGAGCGAGGAAGTAATACCCATCGATAATCCCACTGTTCCCATCGCACTAAATGCTTCAAAGACTAAAGGAAGGAAGGATGTATTTTGAACTAATGATAATGCGATAATTCCAGTAAACACGATCCCTACACTGAGCACCAAAATCGTGACGGCACGTCTTAGCACATCTCTTGATATAGTCTTATTATACAACACAAGGGAGTCCTTATTGCGAAGTTCAGTAATAACATAGAGAATCACTAATGCGAAAGTTGTTGTCTTAATCCCCCCAGCAGTCCCTCCAGGAGATCCCCCAATAAACATAAATAACATCATCATCAAAAGCGTGGCCGGTCTTAATAGTCCAATATCTAAAGTTGAGAATCCTGCCGTTCTTAACGTGACGGATTGAAATAAGGAAGCCATGAGTTTATCCCCTAAGGATAATGGACCAAGGGATAAAGGATTATTGAATTCGACTAAAAATATGTATAGCCATCCTGAAAAAATGAGAATAAATGTCACTAATAATACTAATTTGACATGAACGCGAAGTTGCGTCATCACTCGTTTTACAGGAATATGTTTAAGTATTGATTTTGAAGATTTGCGCAAATCAAACCAAACACTAAATCCTAATCCACCCATGATGATTAAGGTCATCACCGTAAAATTAATAATTGGATCACTGACATACCTTTGCAATGACACAGCACCTAAGATATCAAACCCAGCATTATTAAAGGCTGAAATTGAGATAAATATGGCTTTATAAAGACCATCAACCCCACCAAACTCCGGGATAAAACGAATTGACAAGAAGATAATTCCCATAAGTTGGAAAAACAAAGTGTACTTAATAATGAATTTAATAAATGAAGTGATATCAGCTAAGGTTGTGCGATTTAACGTTTCTTGCATGACAATTTTATCAGACACATTAAGCTTACTTCCAATCGCAATTAGAAATAAAGCAATAAACGTCATGAGGGATAATCC
This sequence comes from Erysipelotrichia bacterium, assembly GCA_018333955.1. Lineage (GTDB taxonomy): Bacteria > Bacillota_I > Bacilli_A > Erysipelotrichales > Erysipelotrichaceae > UBA6182. The sequence goes on along the minus strand of JAGXSD010000019.1, from coordinate 26,476 downwards.
CCCTATCTGCATGAGTAATATGATAATGACTTGACCAAAAATGGTATATGACTCCGCCACGACGAGTGGTGATAATCCTGTCACACACACCGCGGATGTTGCGATAAATAAGTTATCAAGATATGATACCGGCATTTGCTGAGCGATTGGAAGTGAAAGCAAAACACTTCCTACTAAAATCACAGATAAAAAGCCTAGCGCAATTTGTTGCGCTGGGCGAAGAGTGATCGGTTTTGAGTCAATAAAGAATCGAGTGCTCATAATGTTTGTACGTGAGTAGTATACTCCACATCCATAGTTTTGTCCATGTTAGGATTGTGTTAATTCTAAGGATACTTCTTGAAGTACATCTTGATATGACTCTAAATGGGCATATCCCCCATTCGCAATCTCAAGCATGACAATGTGATAATTATGATTACCTTCAATAAGTAGTGGTCCATCTGGAGTTACACAAACATCCCATCCAATAAGACGATCTTCTACAGCTTGAGTTGCTCTTAAGACTAAATCAATGGCTTCACTCACATAGGGTATATGAACTCCATCCAGTGGATGATGAGTATCAGGATGATGGGTGAACGTTTGATTACCAAATGTAATGATTTGTTGACCGACTCCTTCAAGTTGATGTGTTTCAAGATTAAGCTTCACAAAAAAACCTTTTGAAGTTCCAGGATTATCCACCACTGAACCAGCTCGACCAAATCGCATGCATGCCGCAATTACGCGAGTTTCTCCATTAAGAGGTTGATACGTGTCAATACGGATAGTATTTATGGAATGAGGATTAATCGCATTGAGAATAGGATGTTGAATCAGTGTTTCTTGAACAAGCATCTTATTATTCAATACTTGATAATAAATGGATTGAATTAAGGCTTCATCGGATAGATTTGATGAATTTAACTTAAAAGCTCCGACTCCGCCTTTTAAATCATTAGGCTTAATGAATAAACTCTGATATTTTGATTGATTTAACCAATGCGTCAAGTAAGCTTTAAATTCTTGTAAAGAGCCAATATTGCATGTTTTATGATCAATGGTAAACAACACACCTTCTCTAGAATATGCAACTACCTTTGCGGTAGGAATATGATTCGCACGCGCAAAATGAAAGAATTCAAGTTTATCAAGAAGTCTTTTAACAGAATGAGGAGAATGAAGCACTTTTGAAAGTTGAATATGCCCAATCATACGATCACTGACATAATTTGATAATGTTGGTGCTCCTCTTCTATAACAAAACCGGCTTACGTACTCATTAGGTATTCTTCTAAGCCGAATAGTCTCTTTCACAATTTCAAATAAGATGATGATAAGTGGTTTTCTTAAAGGATCACTTAACATTCGTTGCAGTTTTAAGCGAATCTGCTTCATACTTCTCCTTCGAAATGTCTTGCAAGTGTTGTTTCATCCATGTGACGATATGATTTCGCCCGTATAATGAATAAAAGACCAAGGACAGACCAAACAACTAAAGCAATCATGGATGGTGTTTCAAGTCGAACTGGGCTTGATGGCCATACAAGCAAGAAGACAAAGATGAGTGAGAAGATCGATCCCAACCAACCAAATAGTCGATTTTTACGTAGCTCCACATCATCTTTATAACGATGTGCTAAAACAATCGTACTTGCACTCGTATAAAAGAAACCAATAGCTGCCCCTACTGAAGCCATATCCACAATCCATAATAATGCAGCACGGCCAAACCAAGGAGCTAAAAGTGAGACTCCCGCAATAAATAGTAATGCCACGGTAGGAGTACTTGTTTTAGGGTGTAGTGCTTTAAATGATGATGGTAATGCAGTCGTTTTAGCCATCGCAAAGAATAAACGAGATGAGGCGTGCATAAAGCCATTTAGACCACTTAAGATTGCACTCATGATGGCTGCACCCAAAATCCATAATCCTACATCCCCTGCGATAATACGTACAGCACTTCCTGTAGCCCAGTTAGAATTTTCTTGAATGAAAGTAGGCCAAGGTCCAACCATTCCTGTAATGATTGTTAACATGATGTAAATTAAAGCCCCTACAATAATGGAGAATACCATCAGTTTTGCGGACTTCTTCACATCGAAATTCATTTCTTCACTAGCTTGCGCAATCGTATCAAATCCAACGAACGCCCAAGGGGCAATCGCAATAATGGCTAGAATTCCTTCAAGAGGTGCTTTTGAACTGGAGAAGAGTGGTTTAAGATGTTCAAATGATGCAACTGGTGATAAGATGGCCCAACCCATTAAAATCACAACTCCAAACACTAATAATAATGCGAGTAAGGTTGCAAAACGTCCAAATAGCTTCACACCACGATGATTTAAGTAGGTAATAAGTAATATAGCAACTGAAGCTAAAATAACTTCACCTAGGTATACATTCCATCCCGCAACAGTATAGAGTAAACCTTGTTGGAAAATACCAGGAAACATAGCTCTTGAAATGAGTCCTAATGCGGTCGCATTCAGTGGAACAATACTTAAATATGACAAACCTAAAAACCATGCCGCAAAGAATGCTTGAAAGCGAGCAAATCCAATATAAGCATAGGTAAACTCTCCCCCCGCAATTGGGTATCGATGAGTCATCACACCATAATTTTTCGCAATGATAATCATCATGATCGCGGCAATACTCATGGCAATGATCGTTCCTAATGGACCCGCATCAGGTAAAAATTTGTTCCCCGGTAATACAAATGCTCCCCACCCAATGATAGCCCCTACAGCAAGAGACCATACGCTTGTTTGATTCAATTCTTTCTTTAGTTGTGTCATAGTTAAATCTCCTAAATATCATTTTACGCTTAACCATAGTCATGTCAATAAAATATTGAACGAGTTTAAAACGCTTCACCAACAATGATAAAAAAGAAACCTCAAAGAGGTTTCTATTCATAATGAATGGTGTATGTAATGGTTCCTACTTGAGAAATGGTGTTATAAACTGAGCACACTTTGGTAGCCAGTTCAAATGATTTCTCAACTGCCACTTTGTTTTCGATGCCTTTCACATGGACATCAAGATGAAGTGTTTCAATCGTTGAAGGAATCTCTTCCCGCTTGAATCCTGAGGAATGATAGGTTACCGATTCAAGATTTAAACGTTTCTTTTCAATGACATCTAGGAATGTTGAATGTAAACATGATATTAATGCAGCTTGAAGTAGTTTATATGGAGAGGCTTGATGAGGCAACATGCCAATGCTGACACTTCCTTCTTTAAGTTCAAGTTCACCATCAAATGTACTCCCAAAAGTTACTTTGGCTTCAATAGGTTGTTTCATTTATTCTCCTGTGGCTAGTTTCTTACGAATGCGTGTTGAAATCATTTCAATGATTAAGACAAAGATCACAAGTCCAATGAGTAATGCCCCAGCATCACTCCAACGATAGGCACTAATCGCAAAGATGAGTGGAGCACCGATACCCCCTGCTCCTACCATCCCTAAAATCGTGGCATATTTCACGTTGATTTCAAATCGATAAATGGTCGTGGAGGCAAAGTTTGACATAAGTTGAGGTAAGATACCATATTGAATCTTTTGAATGGTATTACATCCACTTGCATCTAACGCTTCAATAATGCCAGGATCTAAATCTTCAATGATCTCCGCGAATAATTTCGCAAGCATACCAATGGAAGCGACACTTAGTGTAAGGACCCCAGTGAAGGCACCAGGACCTGTCACACGGATAAACATTAAAGCATAGACGACGGCTGGAAAAGTGCGAATTACCACAATGATAGCTACCCCAATGGATGCAATCCATTTAGGAACAATATTGCGAGCTGATAAGAAAGCGAATGGAATTGAGATTAGCGCTCCAAAGATAGTGCCTAAAAAAGCAATCGCTGCAGTTTCCATAATGAGTACTGGAACCCCATCACGAGTGACAAAATCAAACAAGATGGTTTGATTAGGATTTGTTAAGGCATTAAAGATATTTCGTGCAATAAGCAAACCTTGTTCGGTCACACCATTGTATGGAATGAAATCTTTCGCTACATAGAAAATCGCTAAGATAATCGCTAAGACAAAGAGTTTAGTTCCCCACTCATTAGGTTGTTTTCGTAATGCATCTTTAATTTTTGGTTTAATAACACTCATAACAACCTCCTGCGAATTTCACGTGAGACAGATTCAATCACAAGCACTGTGACCATCAAAACAAGTAAAATAAGTCCCACATCCGGATAAACACGCCAAGCGAGGCGTTCTGATAATACAATACCAATCCCCCCTGCTCCCACATATCCTAAAATAGCCGCATTACGAATATTCATTTCAAGGTTATATAAAGTGAGTGAATAGTATTGTCCCCACAGTTGTGGCATAATGGCTGTCCAAAAGGCTTGAATACGATTTGCCCCTGAGGAAAGAATGGCTTCAAATGGCCCCATATCGGCGGTATCAATCAGTTCAAAGAACATTTTCACCATGATGGTGAATGTAAAGATGGCGATTGCTACAGTCCCCGCAAAGGCCCCTGCACCAAAGACAATCATGGATAATACCGCTAAGACTAACACAGGTAGTGTACGAGCGATTGAGAAGAAAGCACGCACCGCAAATTTACCAATTTTGCTTTGATTAAGTTCACTCGATGCATAGGCAAAAGGTAAAGCTAATGCAGCCCCAATGATTGTGCCAACTAAAGACATTAAAATGGTTGCGACAAGTGGCGTGACAATGTTATCAAAATAAGCATAATTCGGTGGAATCATACGTGCGACAATCACAAAGAATTGGCCACCACGACGGAGTAACATATCTAAACGGAAACGAGTCATGGATACAGACCACACCGTAATGAAAGTCAATACTGGAATCACAATCCACATGATCGAGATAGCTGGTCGTACTATCTTTCCATTTGAGAGTTGTAAAGGTTCAGGAGTAATGATTTTTAAAGCTTTACTCACTAATCCTTTGACTAAAGCGATTAAAGAAGCCATTAATGCTCTCCCATCAAATCATCTTCCGTGAGATCACGACCATAAATCTCTTTAAGGGTTTGTTGATTAATGCCAGAAGCTGGTCCATCATAAACAATAATTCCTTCTTTTATCCCTATGACTCTGCGAGCATATTTTAAAGCTAAATCCACGTGATGCATATTCGCAACCACGGTGATATTTAAAGCCTCATTAATTTTTAAGAAGTCATTCATCACTTGCGCTGAAGTGACTGGATCTAAGGATGCAACAGGCTCATCCGCAAGAATAATAGATGGCTTTTGCGCAACAGTACGTGCTAAAGCGACACGTTGTTGTTGGCCTCCTGAAAGTTGATCAGCACGAATGTAAGCTTTCTCTAAAATACCCACTTGATCTAATGCTTCTAAGGCAATAATCTTGTCGTTTTTAGAATAGAAACTTAACAAACTCTGCAATAAACTCATGTCAGCGACACGAGCCGCTAAGACATTCTTGATGACTGTGGTACGTTTGATTAAATTGAATGATTGAAACACCATCCCGATACCACGACGGAAACGTCGAAGTGATTTCCCTTTAAGTGATGAAACTTCCACACCATTCACCTTAAGTGAACCCGAAGTAATGGTGTGCATTTGGTTAATTGCACGCAGTAAAGTTGATTTACCAGCTCCTGATAAACCAATAATCGCGACGAATTCACCTTGTTCTATGGTTAAGGAAACACCTTTTAGCGCTTCTACGCCATTTGGATAACGTTTCACTACATCTGTAAATTGGATCATACTTTCCTCCATGAAAGATAAAAAAAGAAGCGAGGGATAACCCTCGCTTGATTAACTTAGTTACCTGAGACGATGTCTCGTGCTTTACGAGCTCCATCATAATCAGCATCTGTAACCACTTTGTAACCTTCATGGTTGTAGATGGAAATAGCGGAACGTCCGAGTTCAGTTTGTGCAAGAGCAATGAATGCATTCGCAATAGCTTCTTTGAGTTCATCAGTCATATCAGGATGATTTGCTGATACAGAAATTGTGTCATTGAAGATTCCTTCAGTTACACCAATAACAGGCATTTCAGTCCAGATAGCTTCTGTACGGCCCCAGTCACGAGTCCATTGAACATTGTAATCACGACGAATGTCAGCATATCCAACCCCAACATCACATTGGCCAGTAGCCAAGTTTTGAGCGATGACTGAATATGAACCAGGAATTACTGGTTGTGATAAATCAGTGATTTTTTTACCAAAGTTATCCATTAACCACATTGTAGGATAGACATATCCAGCAGATGAGGTTGGTGAAGATGATACACACCATTTAGCAGCGTTAACATCATCCCAAGTTAATGCTGTTCCAGCATTGACTTTAGCAGCAATCGCTTGACCAACTTCAGATGGTCCTGCATAAATGAGTGAACGATAGTAAGTCACTTGGTTTTCTGAATCACCAAGCGTAGGTTGACCATCATTCCAGTCTTTCGCAACGATACTGTCTTTGTTTAGACCAGCACGAGTTGCCGCAAGAATAACTTCAGCTCCCTCTTCTGAGTAAGCTACATAAGTACCACCTGGTAAGAAACCAATGTGTGCCGTTCCAGCAGCAAGTGCTTCCCCAGCAGCATTGTAATCAGTGGATACTTCAATACGAACAAACTTAACAGTAAAGCCAGCTTTAGCCAATTCATCAATTAGAAGTTGGCGTAAAGGAGCAGTAGCACCAAGGATTTGTCCTGGGTCACGGCTAGGTACAAAAAGCACGACGAGTTCATCGATCACTTTGTCTTCAGTAGCAGGTGCACACGCAGTGAGCACGCCAAAGAAAACAAATGACACGATGAGTAATTTAAATAAAGTCTTCATCTGTCCCTCCTGTAAGCATTGCTTACTTCACAAATATATCACAATCCTATGAAGTGATACAATCACTTAGGTAAGACTTTACGATTTTTTCACAATTTTAAACCGTTTTTGGTATAATGGGACACGAAAGGATTATAAACTATGATTCAACTTTGTTGTACCAGTGACATTCATGGAAATCTACTCAATTATGATGTTGCTCTTGACCAAAAGAAACCCTATGGTTTATCTTCACTTCCCTCATTGCTGAAGCGCTTTGATCCTTTAACTACCGTATTAATTGATAATGGTGATATCCTGCAGGGAAGCGCATTGGCCACTTATTTAAATACTCATCCTCAAGCTAAGCACACCATTGCGCAGGCGATGAATGCTTGTGGTTATCAATTTTTTAACCTCGGCAATCATGATTTCAACTACGGTTTGGATGTGCTTTTATCTTTTCTTAATGAATTAAATGCTCAGTGCATTAGCGGGAATGTTCTTTACCAAGGAAAACCATTAGGGCAAAGCGTCATCCATACCATAGGAAGTCATAGAATTGCACTCATTGGCGCGGTGACTGATTACATTCCCCATTGGGAGAAACCAGAACATATTCAAGAACTTGAATTTATCAGTGTCATTGACCACGTCAAACATGAAGTCAATCGACTTCGTCAGCTTGTTGATAGTGTGGTCGTGGTCTATCATGGTGGATTTGAGAAAGATCTCAACACTGGTGTCGCTACTGAGCGTTTAACCGGTGAAAATGTAGGGTATGAACTGACTCGTATTGAAGGCATTGATGTCTTATTTACTGGTCATCAACATCGCTCTATCGCCACCATTCAAAATAATATGGCTTGTCTACAATGTGGTTTTGAAGGGATAGAAGTCATGCTTGCCTCGTATGAGGAACAAGCTTGGCTTCCAAAACTTATTCAACTTCAAGATTTCAATTATACTTCAGAAATAGAAACTCTATACCATGATGATTTACCTGGCTTCAATGCATGGCTTAATACGCCGTGTGGCGAACTTGATGAAGATCGCTATCAACTAACTGATGACTTACATGATCGCCTCGTTAAACCCCCATTAATTTCGTTATTTAATCAGATCATGATGAAAGAAACCAAGGCTGATTGTGCAAGCAGTTCCCTTTTTAATGCCTTAATTGGTTTGCCAAAAAAACCTACGATGAAAGATATTCTTGCAGCCTATCCCTATCCGAATATTATTGTCGTTAAGGAGTTAAATTACGAAACTCTGAAAGCCTACCTTGAACAACTTGCCTCCTTCTTTTCTTTAGATCATGAAGGCCATATAGTCATCACTGAATCTTTTGTAAGTCCTAAGAAACAACTATATAACTACGATATGATCGATGGTGTTGAATATACCTTTGATATTTCAAAGCCATGGGGATCACGAGTGACCTCACTAACTTATAAGGGACAACCGCTGAGTCAGGACAGCATTCTTACATGCGCTATGAATAATTATCGTAGTGTTGGAGGTGGTGACTTTGCGATGGTCGCACAAGCTCCACTTATTTTTGATACTGGAAAAGATATGATGACGTTACTTGTGGAAACTCTTACTTCAGAAAAGATTACATTTGTGAATCATACATCAAATATTACAATCCACGCAGGAGGTAAACTATGACTTACGAAAGCGCATTGTCGCATCGTTATGGCTCAAAAAGCATGCGCCAACGATTCTCAAAACATGAGAAATACCGCTTATGGCGAGTGTGTTGGATTGCGCTTGCACAGGCTCAACACGAAGCTGGACTCAATGTTTCCTTAGAACAAATCCAAGAAATGAAAGATCATCTCAATGAGTTTGATTGGGATCAACTTGATCGACTCGAAGCCTCACTCAAACATGATGTCATGGCTCATATTCATCATTTTGCCCAATTATGTCCACTCGCTGCTCCGATTATTCATCTTGGTGCAACTTCAGCATTTGTCAGTGATAATACGGAAATGATGCAGTTTAAGGGTGCATTAGAAGAGCTCGAAGAAGACATGATGACCATTCGTCATGCCCTTATGCGCTTTATCTTAGCCACAGCTCATGTCCCTACATTAGGTTACACTCACTATCAAGTCGCACAACCTACAACCATAGGCAAACGCTTTGCGATGTATCTTCAAGATTTTGATTTAGTGTTGGAAGAACTTCGCTTTACTCAAAAAACGTTAAAGGCTTTAGGGGTTAAAGGCACGACAGGAACACAAGCTAGTTTTCTAAGTCTTGTTCATGATGAAAGCAAAGTCAATCAAATTGAAGCTTCCGTCATGAAACAACTTGGACTAGAATCCTTAATGATTAGTGGTCAAACGTATACTCGCATGATGGATATAAAGCTATGCAATGTCTTAGAAATGCTTGCGGCTGCTAGTGGTAAGTTTGCGCAAGATATGAGACTGATGATGCATGATGGAATTGTTTCTGAACCTTTTGGTCAAAGCCAAGTAGGTTCATCCGCCATGCCATATAAGCGTAATCCTATCTTAAGTGAAAAGATTAGTGGATTATCACGCAAACTCATTCTTGATTGTGCCAACGCTTCACTCACCACGTCAACTCAGTGGTTTGAAAGAAGTCTAGATGATTCCTCCAATCGTCGTCTTGTGATGGCTGAATCGATGATTATTGCGAGTGAGCTCACTCAAAGCATGATTAAGATTAGTGAGGGATGTGTCTTGAATGTCGCAATCAATGATGCCTTGTTTAAAGAACATCAAATAATGCTTTCCATTGAAAATATTCTGATGGCTTGTGTTCAAGCCGGAGGAGATCGTCAACTTTGGCATGAAATCTTACGAGCACTTAGCTTAAAACATCGTCAAAACAATTCAATGCATGCCTTTATGGATGAACTCATGGCTCATCCAAAATTCAACCTCACCAAATTACAACTACTCCAAGCGATGGACCCTCAGTCTTTAACTGGATTAGCCCAAAAACAAGCCATTAACTATGTGAAAGAGAGTCAACACCAATATGATTAAAGCTATTGTCGGAGCCAATTGGGGCGATGAAGGAAAAGGAAAAGTCACGGATGTCTTTGCGCAATCCAGTGATATTGTCATTCGCTACCAAGGTGGAAATAATGCAGGGCATACAATTATTAATGAATATGGTAAGTTCGCATTACATATGTTACCTAGTGGAATCTTTAATCCTCATACCCTCAATATAATTGGACCAGGAGTAGCATTAAATATTCATGCCTTGATGAAAGAAATCAAAATGGTCAAGGAGCGTTATCCTCATCCGATTAAATTGTTAGTTTCCGATCGTGCCCAAGTGGTGATGTCTTATCACCCTTTATTTGATCAACTTGAAGAAGCACGTATGGGACACGCTTCCTTCGGAAGTACTAAATCAGGGATTGCCCCATTCTATAGTGATAAATATGCCAAATTAGGATTTCAAGTTCAAGAGCTTTTCCATACCCCAAGCTGTATTCAAAAATTAGAGCGAGTTCTTCCAATTAAAAATGCCCTTTTAAAAGAACTTTATCATCATGAAGCGTTAAAGATAGAGGATCTATTAGAAGAAATCGAATCATTAAAGAGTGCCATTGCCCCTTATGTGGCCGATACATTTTTAATTCTTAAGGATGCCATGGTTGAAAAGAAAGTAATCTTGCTTGAAGGACAGTTAGGTGCACTTCGTGATCCTGATTATGGAATCTATCCATATTCCACATCATCATCGACCCTAGCCTCTTATGCTCCTTTAGGATCGGGCTTAATGAGTCATCTTGATGAAGTATGGGCAGTAACGAAAGCCTATTCTAGTGCTGTAGGGGCAGGACCTTTTGTTGCCGAGTTGTTTGGGGAAGAAGCCCAAACACTTCGCTCACGTGGTGGTGATGCCGGAGAATATGGGGCTACCACCGGTCGTCCTCGTAGTGTGGGTTGGTTTGATGCGGTCGCAACCCGTTATGGTTGTGCCATACAAAATGCAACTCATGTCGTACTCACTAACATTGATGTCTTATCCTATCTTGATGAAATTCCCATCATTACCCATTATGAATTAGAAGATGGAAGTATTACCCCTCACTTCGTAGCTACCTCAGTGTTATGGAGTGCAAAACCCGTCATTAAGAAAGTGCCTGGTTGGAAAGTTGATATTACCCAGGTTCAACGTTATCATGACTTACCACAGGAAGCTAAGAATTATGTGGATACATTAGAAGAGCTCATTGGTGTGAAAATTGCCATGGTATCTAATGGACCACGTCGTGATCAAATTCTAAAACGACTTTAAAGCATGCTTGCATGCTTTTTATATGAACTAAACTGCATAAAAACATGCACTTTAGCGCATGGTCATTCATGACACTGTTGCGTATGATTAAAACTATGAACAAACCTTATTCAACCAAAGCGGTGGGAAGTCGAATTAGGATACGACGTGATCATATTGGATTATCTCGTGAAGATTTAGCGCAATTAGCGGGTATTTCAGTACGCCAATTAGCGGATATCGAACTGGGTCATACCTCCATGAGTGTTAAATCATTAGTTCGACTGGTCGAAGTCTTGAATGTTAGTGCTGATTATATCCTCTTTGGTCAAGAAATCGAAGAAAATGATGTGCATCAATTCGTATCTGATTTACTGAAGCATTATGATATCACTAAAAAATAACAGGTCACTGACCTGTTATTTTAGTTTCTTATAAGTGCGATGACCTGAAGTAGCACGATCTAACACAAAGGTTTGATATGGTTTCACATAGGTACTCAAATCTAATGATGCTGAATACTCTTTATTTTCATAATGATTCATTAAAGATTCATACTCGTGCATGGACAGTTCAATGCGATCTTGATCAATGGCTTTGAGAGACTCCATATTGAGTCCAGACTTGTAGTCTTCTTTTAATGTAATCGTAAAGAATTCTGCCATAGCTCCTGAGCCATAGGCAAACATCCCAATGGTTTCACCTCGTAAGTCTTCTTTCGCATGCATTAAGACGGATAATAGACTTAAGTAAAGTGATCCATTATAAATATTCCCTACTCTAGACCCTAATTCCTTCACAACACTTAAGTGCTGTTCATCCATAGGATGTGTCATGACTTGATTGGCCTTCTTAGCCATGTTGGCGAAAGGTAAATGGAAACATGTATAAAGCCGTGGGTGATGATCTTGAACTTCTTTGAGCATATCTTGATAACATTCAATGGATAATTTACCATCCACCACAGGCACTTTAGAATACAGTGGGCGATAGAAATCTTTCTCATTACGCACCGTTTTCTTACCTTCTTTAATGGCACCTAAGCGTGGATTCATGGAGATAAGCATGGCAATTGCCCCAGCGCCTTGAGTGACTTCTCCAGCACTTTCAAATCCATACCACGCAATATCACTGGATAAGACCAGTACTTTTTTAGTCGGGTGAGATCTGACATAATCCATGGCTAAAAACATCGCTCCTGTGGAGGCATAACATGCTTGTTTAAGTTCAATAGCGCGCGTTGATGCTGGTAATCCTAATACATCTAAAGCATAAATCGATGCAGCTTTAGAATAATCAAGTCCTGTTTCAGTCGCAAAAAGCACCATATCAATGAGAGCTTTATCTTCATCACTTAAAATAGTATGAGCCGCTTCACATGCCATCGTCACCACATCTTCATTGTGGGAGACCATGGCCATTTCTTTTTGACCAATGCCTTGAGTATATTTATCAGGATCAACTCCTCTTGCGTGCGCGAGGGTTGTTAAAGGTAATACTGTTTTTGGGACATAACATCCCAGTTTATCGATTCCAATCATTCTACTTCCCCTTTCGCTCTAATCTTAGATGAGCTTGAGTTAATTCATGTTGATTACTAAGAGCACTCATCAGTGATAATTCACCACATAACACTAGTGCTGCCGCAATATGAGCCATTTTCTTTGCACCATCTTCTTGATCACATCCCATGGTTTTTAAAGCCTCAGAAGCATCATTGACATCTTTACCATGGCCTACAGTTCCCACTATCACATTAGGTAACGTCACGGTAAAAATTAAGTCATCGTGATCTAGATAGGCATGAGTAATGCCTTGTGATCCCTCCACAATATTTGCGCCATCTTGACCACTCGCAATGTAAAAGGCTAGTAACATATTCGCAAAGTGTGCATTTGCACTTTGCACTCCCCCGGCAATAATCGAACCAATCATATTCTTTTTAATATTCAAGTCAATGATCCGCTCAGGAGTTGTCTTAAGTTGGGTTTCACATAGCTCGCGAGAGATTCTCATGGAAGCGACCATGTGCTTACCACGACCTAAAATCGCATTTACACTTGATGTTTTCTTATCGGTGCAATAGTTTCCAGAGACTGAGATATATTTTAGAGTCGGAAATTGGCGCATAAGTTCTGATGCGATCGCATCAGAGGCAAAGGTTGACATATTGTGTCCTGATGCATTGGAAGTATCATAGGCAAAGCGAATAAAAAGCAAATTTGAAATAATATGAGTATCAATCTTTTTTAACTTCGCATACTTTGAATGTTTGGATACGACATCGTTTTGAAATGTTTCAAGATTAGCTTTTACATACTCACTTAGCTTCGCCGCTTCAAGAGCATGTTCGCACTCAAATAGCACAGAGCGAGTCATATGATCTGAAATAAGCGTGGTTTCTAACGATTGAGTTAAGCGTGTAAGTTTTGCGCCACGGCCCACTGAATGAAATAAAGTCGTTTCATACGTAGCAAGGGGTGCACTGAGTGAGACATCCAAGGTCGAATGATCAAGATCGTGCATCGCTTTAAAATATAGGGGTCCAACCCAAGATGTTGGAACACGAGTATAAAGAGGTGTATTTGACATAATTGTCGACTCCCTTAAAGGTATAGCGTGTACATTGTACACCAAAACCGTAAAAATGACCACGAGTATGCGATGAGAGGATTTTCGCTCACTTAGGATTTCATTGAAACACTCATCTTAACACCAAGTATAACCATTAGACTTGCCAGCGCATGCCATGATGAGAATGATTCTTGAAGAAAGATCACCCCAACAAGGATTGATACCACTGTTGCGAGATTCGCATAAACACTTGCGCTCGCACTACTTAAAATACTTAAAGCGTAATTCACTAAAAAGAAGCCACCGATTGACGCCACAATCCCAAGATAGAGTAACGGTAACCCAAGTTGAGGTGAATTGAACCATAGACTAAAACTCCATGGAATATCAAGAAACATCACTTCCACGCCATGCGCAACACTAAATCCAATCGCCCCCACTAACATCATCATGTAGGTCAGCGTCATTGCACTCACGCTTTGAGTGGCATGTTTTGATAATACGTTAAATGAAGCGGCTGAAAGTACAGCTAAGAAAATAAGGACAATTCCAAGTATGGATGCACTTTGGTTTTGTGATGAGGTGTTCAGTTGAGTGAGCCATAATACTCCAAGAAAACTTAATACCATCCAACCTAATTGAATAAGCGAAATCTTATGTTTCGTTAGTTTTGATGCGATCGCAAGTGTAATCAGAGGAATCATTGCAATCATGACTCCCGCAAGTGAAGAAGGTACCATAGACAATCCAATGATTTCAAAAGTAAAGTACACTAAAGGTTGCGCAATCACTACTGGTAAGGCAATGAGGAAACTCTTTTGACTAAACTCAATGGTTACAAATTTTAAGCTTACTAACACTTGCATCACTCCCCAAGCTAAACAAAAACGTATGGATAATAATCCAAAAGGAGTTAACTCTGCTAAGGCAAGTTTTGAAAAGATAAAGGATAATCCAAAAATGGAGGCGAATCCTAAACCCGCAAGATGAGCTTTAATCATACTATCTCGAGTCTATTTCATTTAAGCGCTCTAGGATGCGCATAAGAATATATTCACGATCATCTTCATTCGCTTCAAAGTCAAGATGGTCCACATTAATCGTTAGTACTTCAGAGATATTGTATTGGTTAAAGTAAGTTTCATACTCAGCATTTAAACGCTCCCAATAGGCACGTTCCACGATAAGCTCATAGTCACGGCCACGTTTCATAATCCGACGAATCGCTTCATCCACAGAGACTTGTAAGTACACCATGAGTTTAGGTGGAGCCACATGCTCTAACATGTTTTGGTAAAGCTCTTGATAGATTTCAAATTCGATATCTTCCATCTCTTGATTCGCATTAAGCATCGAAGCAAAAATCGCATCACCATAAATTGAGCGATCCATCACCGCACGATTCACATGCAGCGCTTCTTTAATATGCGCAAAACGCTTATTTAAGAAGAAAACCTGTAAAGGAAATGAGTAACGAGCACGATCATAATAAAACTTATCAAGAATAGGATTATCCACCACAGGTTCACGGTATGGGATAAATCCTAGTTTCACAAGATGTTCAAGTAAACTGCTTTTTCCAACCCCCACGACTCCTTCGATAATCACCATATCACATGGATTTTCATGATTTACTTTTTCAAATAACTTTGCATAATTGGTCATAGTTTTCTTCCTATCATTCGCATATCCCCCATTTTATCACACAAATCATCAAGGTGATTATAAAAGACTTGTGAAAGTTCACAAGTCTTTGATTACATCATATTTGGATCTGGATATTCAGGGGTTTGTTTAGTTGGGATGCTTGCGACCGCGACCTCTGTGGTTAAGAATAAACCTGCAATCGAGGCCGCATGATTTAAGGCACTGCGTGTCACCATGGTTGGATCCACAATACCAGCTTTGATCATGTTGACCCATTGTCCCTTCTTCGCATCAAAACCTTGTCCAGGCTCAGATTTTAATTGGTGAGCCACAATTTCTTGACCATCATACCCTGCATTCTCGGCAATTTGCCATAGTGGAACAAGTAAGGATTCAAAGACAGCATTCATGCCTTTGGAAACATCCATAATATCAGAAGTGACTTCTGTTTTAAGGGCTTTGTAAGCATTCACAAGTGCACTTCCACCACCCATCACCACACCTTGAGCAACCGCAGCTTTGGTGGCATTTAAGGCATCTTCAATGCGTAGTTTCTTTTCTTTAAGCTCGCTTTCAGTGGCAGCACCAACTTTTATGATACCAACCCCAGTCGTAAGTTTTGCGAGTCGTTCTTGAATACGTTTCTTTTCATAATCTGAGGACGCTTTCTCAATCAAAGAGCGAATCTCATCAATGCGTCCTTGAATGGAATCACTGTCTCCTTGTCCACCAATGAGGGTCGTCTCATCCTTTTTAATAATGGCTTTATTGACTCGACCTAAATGATCAAGTGTCACTTCTTTAAGTTTCATGCCAAGGTCCTTCGCAATGAAGGTAGCCCCTGATACTATCGCAATATCCTCCAATATCGCTTTTTGGTGTTCCCCAAAGCTTGGAGCTTTGGTCGCAACCACATTGAAGGTTCCTCTTAACTTGTTGACCACTAAGGTCGCAACCACTTCTTGATCAATGTCTTCCGCGATGATAAGTAGTGGTCTAGGATTTGCTACAACTTGTTCAAGGAGAGGTAGGATGTCTTGAATGGAAGTAATCTTTGAATCTGTTACAAGCAGTGATGGATTTTCTAATAAAATCTCCATCTTTTCTCGATTGGTGACCATATAAGGTGAGATATACCCTTTATCATATTGAAGTCCTTCCACCACTTCCAATTCCGTTTCAAAGGTATTGGATTGATCAACCGTAATAACCCCTTCTTTACCCACTTTATCCATGGCTTTCGCAATGATGGATCCAATTTCAGGGTCGCCAGCGGAAATCGCCGCAACATCCGCGATGTCTTGTGAAGATTGTATCGGAGTGGTGTGATCCAATAAGTAATCATTAATGCGTTTCGCAGCTAAAGTAATGCCCTCACGCATTAACACTGGATTTGCGCCTTTTTCTAAAGCTTTCATGCCTTGATGAATGATGGCCTGAGCCAGTAAGGTCGCCGTGGTGGTGCCATCCCCAGCCACATCATTGGTTTTGTTGGCAACTTCTAAAATAAGTTGTGCTCCCATGTTTTCATAAGGATCAACCAATTGGATCTCTTTCGCAATCGTAACTCCATCATTGGTTATGAGAGGTGATCCATAACTACGCTCTAACACGACATTGCGTCCTTTTGGACCCAATGTTACTTTAACCGCATTCGCAAGGGTATCAATTCCCTTAAGCATACTACTACGGGAATCCGCATGAAATTTAAGATCTTTTGCCATAAGTCCTCCTTATTGAATGGTCGCTAAAATGTCTTTACTATCGACGATTAGATATTCCTGACCTTCGTGTTTAATGGTGGTTGCTGCATAGGATTTGTAAACCACCACATCATTAATCTTAAATGGGGGTTTTATGAGCACACCATGCTCATACCGGCCTTCACCGACATGAACCACTTGACCTAAATGGGTCTGGTCTTGGGTGTTTTGTGATAAAAGAATACCACTTTGAGTCTTAGCCTCTTGCGTGATTTTGATGAGGACGACTCGATCAAAACTTGGTTGTATCATATTGCCTCCTTCTTAATTTAGCACTTAAAACTATAGAGTGCTAACATTATTTATTATACTTATTAGTCTTGGTCTGTCAAGTAAAGACAATATAAAAAAGATGGAAAAATCCATCTAGTTTTTCTTGAGTGATCTTGCGGGTACTCCCCCGACAATACTATGAGGAGGCAATGATTTACTCACCACCGCATTCGCACCAATCATGCAATCATGCTCAATGGTGATGTTACCAATAATCTTACATCCTGCTCCTAGGACAACGCGATCTCCAATGGTCGGATGACGTTTGGTTTGCACAAGGTTTTTTGATCCTAACGTGACTCCATGATACATCATGACATCATCCCCAATAATGCTTGTTTCACCAATCACCACGCCAAAACCATGATCAATGAATAAACGTTTACCAATTTTCGCTCCGGGATGAATCTCAATGCCAGTTAGAAAACGAGCAAACTGAGAGATCATACGAGCGAGAAGATAGAATCGTATTTTATACAATGCATGAGCAATACGATACCATGCCATCGCATGGACTCCAGGATACAGTAAAATAACCTCAAGCAGTGATTTTGCGGCAGGATCACGACGTTTAATCGATCGAACTGACTCCAATAAGGCCATTATTCATCCTCTTTCAATAAATATGGAGATGACAAGTAGCGCTCTCCAGTATCAGGAAGTAGTACGACCACATGCTTGCCAGCATTCTCTTCTAACATGGCATAATCATAGGCGACTTTAAAGGCTGCCCCTGAAGAAATGCCCACAAATATTCCAGCTTTGGCGGCCAATTGACGCGCAAATTCACCCGCATCTTCATCCTCTACCGTCTTCACTTCATGAAAGACTGAGGTATCTAAAGTGTTTGGAATAAATCCTGCCCCAATACCATAAATATGATGTTTTCCAGGAGTTCCTTTTGAAATCATTGGTGAATTGGCTGGTTCAACCGCAACAATCTTCACATCTTTAAGAGTTTCTCTGAGTACTTGGCCAACCCCAGAAATCGTACCGCCAGTGCCTACACCCGCCACAAAGATATCCACATGGGGTAAGTCGTTAAGGATTTCTTTCACGGTTGTTTCACGATGAGTTCTTGGATTAACTAAGTTTTCAAATTGTGAGGGCATGAAGGAGTCACTTTCTTGCGCAAGCATTTCATGCGCAATCGCTAGTGACCCTTTCATTCCTTTAGTTCCATCAGAAAGCACTAAATTTCCACCATACGCTTTAATGAGCTTACGACGTTCAATCGTCATCGTTTCTGGCATCACAATCGTAAGTTTTAAATTGAGGGCAGCACATACCATGGCTAAGCCCACCCCTGTATTCCCACTTGAGGCTTCAATAATATGAGTGGTTGGTTTAATTAAACCACGGTTGAGTCCTTCTTGAATCATCGCAAAGGCAATACGATCTTTGACACTTCCCCCTGGATTAAAGAATTCGACTTTGACGTATAAATTAGCTTTCGTTTTAAAGTTTTCACTGACATCGACTAATGGAGTGTTTCCAATCAGTTGGGTTATATTTTTGACTAACATAATTTCTCGCTTTCATGTGTTAAAAAAACTAAGGAATATGTCCTTAGTTGAGTTGATCATCCACTTTGAAAATGGTGGGACATTCCACTAAGGAGCATTGACATCGACAAGGACAGAGACAACACATAAATTCCACCTCTTTCTAAAAGTTAGTATACCCTATTTAACCCAAGTACTCAAGTTTGACTATTCAATCTTAAGATCAAGTTCTGAAACAATACTCGCTAATGCTTCCTGTAGATATTCCACCTCAAGCGCATCAAAATCACCTTGATCAGCCGCATTTCTTAATGAGGCATCAATGGGTAAGCGAGCTAAGATTTTCAGGTTATGACGAAGCGCATATTCTTCGAGTTTACTTTCCCCAAATGGATAATAAACTTTCCCAGTTTCTTCATCTTTCATATAGGACATATTCTCAATAATCCCTAAAATTGGAACATTCATCTTATTCGCCATATCAATCGCTTTCGCCACAATCATACTGACTAAATCTTGTGGGGTTGTGACTAACACAATCCCGGCCACAGGAAGTGATTGATACACCGTCAGTGGGACATCCCCTGTGCCTGGAGGCATATCCACAAAGAGTAAATCAAGGTCTTGCCATAAGACTTTCGCATAGAAATCTTTAATCGCATTATTAATCATAATTCCACGCCACATCACTGCTTTTTCTTCATCTTCTAAAAGCATGTTTGCGCTCATAATCTTAAGATGTTTTGGGGTAACGGCTGGATAAATTAAGCCTTCTTCATTAGAATATGCACCTTGTTTAATCCCAAACATACGACCAATGGATGGACCCGTGACATCCGCATCAAGAAGTCCTGTAAAGTATCCGTGATTCACGGCGGTATTCGCAAGTAATCCACTCACTAAGGATTTACCAACCCCACCTTTACCACTTACGATCGCAACCACTTTCTTAATATGACTCTCTTTATTCAAACGAACTCCAAATGGATTGAAATTCGGATTCAGTTTTTTTGATTCACTCATAGACACTCCTTTTCGTGAAATCATCATAAGGTTACACTCATATAATGTCAAGAACTTCAAGGTAAAAGATGAGAAAGAAAAAGGATTCACATCTGTGAATCCTCATCCAAAGCGACCCGTGACATAATCTTCAGTTTGTTTGAGTTTTGGAGAGACAAACAATGTTTTAGTATCATCAAATTCTAAGAGTTCTCCCATATAGAAAAACGCAGTGTAATCGGAGATACGGGCAGCTTGTTGCATCGAGTGTGTCACTATCACAATGGTATAATCTTTCTTCAGTTCTTCAATAAGATTCTCAATCTTTTGGGTGGCAATTGGATCAAGGGCAGATGTCGGTTCATCCATTAAAATAACTTCTGGTTCCATCGCAATGGCACGAGCGATACAAAGACGTTGTTGTTGGCCTCCAGAAAGTGAAAGAGCACTTTGATTGAGACGGTCTTGCACTTCATCCCATAACGCCGCCTGCTTAAGTGAGCGCTCTACAGTCTCCTGTAATTTGACCTTATCTTTTAATCCTTGTTGGCGAGGGCCAAAAGCAATGTTATCAAAGATAGACATTGGGAATGGATTAGGTTTTTGAAACACCATCCCCACTTTCTTACGAAGTTCAATCACATCATACCCACCACCATAGGTTTCCTCATGATTAAATTGGATACTTCCATTCACTTTACATGTTGGAATCAGATCATTCATACGATTTAAAGTTCTTAAAAACGTTGATTTGCCACATCCAGAAGGACCAATTAAGGCTGTCACTTTGTGACGATAAATTGGAAGAGACACATCCTTCAAAGCTTGAAAGTCTCCATAGAATAAATTACAGTTTTCAACACTAATGACTTTTTCCATTATCGTTGTCCTCGCTTTCCAAAGAAATAAACACTAAGTTTGATAGATACATTTAAGATAAGAACAACCGCCAAGATGAGTAATGCGATGGTACTTGATAAAGCGACATTGGCGGGTTCATCAGTCATCATCGACCATATATGCACCGCAAGTGAAGTAGATTGTTCAAAGACAGACACTCGATCTCGCACAATCGCACCTAACACAAAGATTAACGCAGCGGATTCCCCAATAATTCGACCAATGGCTAAGAAAGTTGAAGTAAGAATTCCTTGTGTGGCTTGAGGTAAGACTACTTTAAAGGTCGTTTGAGTTTTGTTAGCTCCTAAGGCTAAAGAAGCTGCACGATGATCTGCAGGAACCACTTTAAGTGATTCTTCTGTTGTTCTAATGATGACTGGCAAAATAATGACGGCTAGAGTCATGGCTCCCGCAATCAGGTTAGTATTCACTGCAGGGGTTAAGGCCACAGTGAGAGGCACAAACACCGATATCCCAAGTAAGCCATAAATAATCGATGGAACCCCTGTTAAGGTTTCAATAAAGGTTCTCATGGTTTTAGTAATGGCATTCACTGGCGCAAACTCATTAAAATACACCGCTGTGAGGACACCCATAGGAAGAGCCATGATGAGGGTTAAAAAGATAAGCCATAATGTAGTAATTAAAGATCCTCGTATTCCTCCCCCTAAATCAGAAAAGAAAACTTGATAAATCACTCGTTCTGGATCATTAAGTTCTTGGGCCATCAATTCAGCACCACGACGAGAAAGTGAGGTAGGATGATCCACATAGGAAATTCGCTCGATGATATTATTCGCATCCATATCGATGGTATCCAACCCGACTTCCGCAGAGATCATTGTATTAAAAGGAGAATCGGGATGAATGTAATGAACTTCCACCACACCATTGCCAGCTAAGTCAATGCCTTGACGAAGTGCTAAACCATAACGAGGAACCACAAATACGTCTTCATCACCACTGAAATTTGGTAGACCATACGTCACTTCTTCATATTCTTTTAACTCTGCAATATAACTTTTCGCATGATAGTTGGAGGTAAATAATTCAACTGAAAGTAAATCTAGTCCTTTAGAAAATACAAAGTAGAAAATTAAGCCTAATCCCAGAACTGATACAAAGGTAGCTAACATGGTGAAAGTTTGTAACACTCTATCACTCATTCGTCTTGGTTTACGCATCGAGTCGTCCTACCTTTCTTTTCACAAAATTAAGTGAGGCATTGGTAAGCAATATGACAATCATCAGTAAGATTCCTAATGTAAAGCGAATGTCATAGTCAATACCTACCGTTTCTTTTAAGCCTTGAAGTAATGTAGAGGTAATCGTCGCGGTTGTTTCAAATAACCCAAAAGAAGGTCCACTACGCGCATTCCCACTCACTAAAGCCACGGCTGTAGCTTCACCAAGTGAGCGACCAACCGCTAAGATCGCTCCTGAAAAGATTCCTGACTTTGCGGCCAATAGAACAATTTTGAAATTAGTTTGGGTTGGCGTTGCCCCTAATGCGAGTGCCGCATGCGATAATGATTCATCCACCTGACGAATAGATACTTCGGCGACAGCCGTGATGGTAGGAATACTCATGAGTGATAACACAAACACCGTCCCAAG
The DNA here is from genome assembly GCA_018333955.1 of Erysipelotrichia bacterium. Taxonomy (GTDB): domain Bacteria; phylum Bacillota_I; class Bacilli_A; order Erysipelotrichales; family Erysipelotrichaceae; genus UBA6182. The sequence continues at coordinate 4,121 of JAGXSD010000019.1, read as the reverse complement.
GACACTATATCCCCCTGCAGAGTTATATCCTAAGGCGCGTGCCACGTTATAGACAATTGGAAGAAATAATCCAACCCCCACTAAACCAAACACGATCGAAGGGACTGAGGCAAGGAGTTCAATGACCGTTCTCATAAAGGCGGCAATGGGTCTTGGGGCAATTCGCGCAATAAATAATGCGGTGAGTACACCCACCGGAAAGGCGAAAAGAATCGTTAAAAAGGCGATGTAAAGTGTGTTAATGATTAGAAATCCCGCACCATATACCGTCGAGACAAAATAATCACCACGAAGCCAAACGGTATCCGTGAGGAAATGCCATAAGTTCACACTCCCTAATCCACGATTATTGGTGATAAGAGGGAGAATCCCTTGCGCAGTGATAAACACCGCAATCATGACAATAAAACTACTCGCAAGGAGCGCTAAAATCATGAGTGCTCCACTAACGAGTGTATCCGTTTGACTTAATGCTTTTTTATTGGAAAGTTTGGATTTCATACGCTTGCTCCTAAGGATGAAAAGGCTCTAGTGATAGAGCCTGTGTCTTGGTCTGTTTTTGTTCTCTTAGTCGTAGAGGTCGCCCCATACTGAGATTTCACCTTTGTAAATCGCAGTAAGTTGAGCACCTGTTAAGCTGTCCACCGGATTGTCTTTATGACCAATCGCAACGATGGCATCCCATGCCATTTGCATACGAGTTTCTGCTGGACCCGCTAACTCCGCATCACGGAAGAAACGTGAAGAGTAACCAATGTGTTTGTACACTGTGCCATCTTTTTGATCGCCTTGAGTACGTTTCCATCCATCCGATGAACCAGTATGGTCATTTTCAGTTTGAACGTTTCCACATGCTGGAGTGAATGCTTTTGATAAGGCTTCCGCAATCTTTTGCACAGAATCAGATCCACCAAACTTAAGAGTTATGGATGAATTATCAAGTGCACATACTGGGTGATTCGCCACTTGTGATGACCATGATCCGGTTCCATTAGTGGCTACTGCACCTGCATTCGCAATAACGTCTGCGCCATCATTAGAAGCCACAAACGCCATGAATGCTAAAGTGAGTTGATATTCAGTATCATTGACGTAATCACCATCAACACGTCTCATAAGCACGAATGGACGCTTTAATCCATAAGTATCATTAAGAACGTTAGCTTCAGTAGCTTCTACACCTTCGAATTTGAATGCTTTAACGGTGTTATTCACTGATGATAATGAAACATATCCAATACCAGCTTTATCGGTGGCCATTGCAGCCATAATCGCATTGTTATCAGCTGTAATAAATCCTGAGACTAAGACCGAATCATTCGCAGCCGCATCCGCAAATCCAATCCCTCTCATAAAGCCATCGCGAGTTCCTGATGAGGTATCACGAGTATAAACGTTAATCTTCTCTGATGCAAATGTGTCGACTGGATCTGGTGTACTTGGAGCACATGCTGCTAATGCAAGCATTGATCCCATCGCAAGAATCATACTTAACTTTTTCAATTGAAAATCCTCCTTGATTTCAAAGGCATTATAGAGGAGGAATATTAAAATCCTATGTGAGAAATGTTAAAAACGTGTTAACAGAAAAAACACTTCATCGATGTGAAGTGTTTAAAGTCTAAAGATAAGGGTAAGTAACAGTGTAAATAATAGAATTACATAGAGAAGAACATCCCCAAGCATGAGTGGTCGCTCAACGTGCTCCACCACATATTCACTCAAGTTTTCCCCCATCTTCTCAACAGGCTTGTAAATCATGGCTTCTAGATTTAGCCAAGTTGGTAAATGCAGGTGGAATAAATCAAGTTTAATCCCTAAGTAGAAGATGAGTGATCCTAAACCAATGACACGAACCATCACCAAGATGTCTTTCATATTAAAGAACACCATCTCTGATAAATAAGTTGCGATGAATTTTGGATCATAGGAGAATGATAACACCGCTGGAATAAGGAGTGTATCTAAGATAATGCGTGGTTGTAAACCAATGATGATGATCATTAAGGCAAGAATACTCATTGCTAGATACATCATGCGTGTTGATTTACTCTTTTCACGGATTTTTGTTTTCTCTTTGCCTAAGAAAATGAAGGAATAGAACTTAATGAATGAAGTCACTGTCCCTGCACTCACTAAGGTAAATAACATCTCAGCGTATCTAAAGGATGAATCACCATATTTAATCGCTTCTTCAATCGCATGATGAAGCATGGACTTCGAGGCAAAACCATTAAAGAGTGGAACTCCCATGATGCCTAAAACCCCAAATAAGGCCAGGAATGCTAAACCAGGGAAACGTTTCGCAAGGCCACCAAGGCGATACATGTTCGTTTCTTTAGTTTTGAGGACAACTACCCCCGCAACCATAAAGAGTAAAGTTTTAAATATTCCATGATTAATCATATGATATAGGGCACCACTATATCCCATCGCTCCCTTAACACCAAGATAAGAGGCCACCCCTATTCCCATAACAATATAGCCCATTTGCGAAATGGAATGATACGCTAACATACGTTTCACATTACTTTCCAGTAAAGCTAAGGTCACCCCAATCACCATGGTCGCGATGCCTAACCAGATGATGATGACTCCAAATTCTTTTGCGGTCACCCAGCGTAAGGTATCATTCCAGTTAAGCAGGGTTGTATCTGAGAAAAATAATACCGTTGCGACTCTAAAGATTCCATAAGCCCCCACTTTTGTTAAGATGGCCGAAGAAATCGCATTAAGCGTAAATGGAGCGGATTCATAGACACGAGGAACCCAAAAGTGTAGTGGCACAACCCCTGCCTTCATACCAAATCCTAAAAGAAATAACCCTCCAATGATATATTTCGTGATGCCAAGCATCGAGAATTTCTCCGCAAGGTTGACCCACTCCAGCGAGCCTGTGTAAGCTCCTAAAGTTATGATTCCTCCTAAGATCGCAAGACCTCCAATAATTCCAAGATAAATATACTCATTCCCTGCTTCATAAGCATCTTGGCAGCGATAATGAACAATCATGCCATACGTGGAGAAGGTCATCAATTCAAAGAATAAGAAGAAACTAAGTAAGTCTGCGGCCATTAACGAACCAATCGTCGCAATGAAGGTAAGCATGTAGAAGAAATAGAATGAGCGTTGATGTTGATCATGAGTGATATCATTAATCGCAAACAACCCGACCACAAAAAACATAATCCCCGCAAATGACATTAAGATATAGTTAAGAAAGTCGATCTTAAATACCACCCCAAAACCTAAGACATCGTCAAAGCGATAGATGATGGGAGCTTGAGTGACAAGTGGATATAAGGCAATAATAACCCCAGTCGCAAAAATCACGAAAAGCGCAGATAAAGTTTTACGTAGTTTAGAACGTGCTGAACCCACAAGTGGCATAAGCAATACTTCTAACAATCCTACGCCAATAAACCATAGGGGTAATGTAATGATGAGCGTTGATAACACTTGATTCATAGACCACCTCGTATCATCGTATTAATGGCCATATCGATGATGTTTTTCAGTATGTTTGGGTATAACCCTACTCCTAGATTAATCACTAACAAACTCACTAAACTTAATTTCATCGTGAATGGAATTCTATCGATTTTCATATTCGTGTCTTGAGTTTGGTTTTCTTTTAAGAATCCATTAATGATAATTGGCATATAATACACTGCATTCAGGAAACTTGATAAGATGATGACAATGATGGCGAGTGGGAAATTCGCATTAAGGAGTGCAGTCGATAAGTAAAACTTACTCATAAAGCCCATGGTGCCAGGAATTCCAATAAGCCCTAACGCTGAAACCCCAAAGACGGTTAAGGAAAGTGGCATTTCCCAGCCTATTCCTTCTAAATCTCTAATACGTCGTTGATGAGTTTGATAGATAAAAGCCCCAACACTTAAAAATAGTCCAATCTTAAGCACGCCATGGGCCATCATATGAAATAATGTGGCACTTAGACCTGCACTGGTGCCTAAGGAGAGTCCTAAGAATAAATAACCGATTTGCGCAATCGAGGAATACGCAAGCATACGTTTAATATCCTTTTGTCCCATCGCAAATAAAGATCCTGCCACAATCCCTAACATCGCAAAGATGCTTAAGGTGGTGTTTAAGTT
>JAGXSD010000018.1 GCA_018333955.1 Erysipelotrichia bacterium | reverse complement strand
GCCATCGGGTCATCCGTGATCTTAAGCAGTTCTGAATGTTTTCCAATGATGGCGACATTTTTGGTAGTAGTTTTCTTTCCATTACGAAAACCTTGTTGTGCGTAGTAGATAGGATCTTTCGCTCGTTTATCATAGTATAGTTTCATACTGAAAGTATACCATAACATACTATAACATACAACACATACAACACAATTATTTTAGTGCTTGACACAAAAAAAGCAGCATTCACGCTACTCATTAGATTTTATCTTGTTTTCAACTGTCAAAGTCCCGTGAATTTGGAGTCTTAGGTGGTAATCCAATCACTTTAACTTCTTGTAGAAATGGAAGTGATCGATTGAAATCACTTTGCCAACGAGTTTCATAATCTCTTCTTAAAATCATTGGAGTTGAAACAATATCACATTGTTCAAGAGCAAGTGCTTGTAACATCTCATGATATCCTCCCATAATCGTTAAATTTGGAAGATCACTCATCTTTTTGCCATAAGTTTGATACACCCATAATGCACCATAAATATATCCAGCATTTCCCGGATTTGGCATACACCAACGAGCAGTAGCAAGTTCATCCCATGTAAGTGGTTGCTCATCATTGAGTTGAGCCACAAGTGATTGTCCTTTAGGTGATGGCCCAGCCATCACCACATTACGATAATAAGGGGCAAGTTGATCAGTAAAACGAACGATTGGAGTTAAGGTGTTCCAATCTGAAATCTTATCTGAATCAATATTGAGTTGACCTCGTAACACACTAAAAATTGGAAGCAATGCTTCTTCTTCATATAAAAGATAAGTTAATGAATTGATGAATCCAATGTGTGCAGTACCAGCACTTAATGCCTCCGCAACTGCATTCTGACTTGTTCCAATGTAAATTGAAACTTGTTTGATGTCATAACCTCTTAAACTTAGTTCATCCTTTAATAATTGTTTTAAAGGTTGAGATCGAGAAAGCATGACATCTGGCTCTAAAAATGGGAATCCATAGATAACAAGTTCTTCCACTTGGGTTTGTTTTGCTTGGGGACTACATCCAAATAAAACGATTAGTGAACTCAACAACACAATGAATAACTTCATAGTTTCTCCTATTTCCCCTAATTTATTATACCAATCTTTCATTGATATGAATCTTGGAAAAAAGATAGGAAAATGACACTAGACATGATCTCCTTGATCATCTTGATGATCAATTAGCTTAGTTTGAGTGGTACTAGTGAGTGAACCAATGTCTTTTAGGTACTCTTGAACCTGCATATTACGACGTTGATCATGATTAATACTAAGCATAATCATATATTCATTATGATCATCCACATGATTCGATCCTAAGAAAAGTTGTTCCAAAATGCGAATATTTCGTCGATGAGCTAAGTTCGCATAGACTGAGAAATCTTGTGAGGTTGTATACACAATTAGCTTAGTGAGTTGCTTTTTATTAATCCAATCATTTTCTAAAGTGACCGCAAAGCGTAATACCACATAAATCAAAATCGTGGTTAAAATTGCTCCAAAATAAAATCCACTTCCTGCCGCAATACCAATGGTTCCAACACTCCATAAACTTGCTGCGGTAGTTAATCCGCGTACATTACCTCGAGATTGAATAATCGTACCCGCACCTAAAAATCCAATTCCTGATATTATTTGTGCTCCTAAACGAGCTGGATCAGGAAATGCCCCTAAAGCATTATATTCATTGAAAAGATAGGTTGAAGTGACCATGACTAATGCGGATGCAACTCCCACAAGTGCGTGTGTCCTTAACCCTGCAGCACGGTTTTTTCTTGAACGTTCTACTCCTATCATGCTTGATAAAAAAAGTGCAGTGAGTAAGCGTGGAACGACAAATTGATATTCTATGATTGATTGAATGATTGTTTCCATAATGCTCCTAGTATGATTTGTATCTATATTTTAACACAAACTCAAAAAAAGGCACGGTATTACCGTGCCCCATTTTCTATAACGAGTGATAAACGTGGAATAATCTGTTTCTTACGAGACACCACATGCTCAATGAAGATATCTTCACCATGCAGGATACTTGGATAAGCTTCTTCCACAATCCATTTTTCTTTGCCTGCTACAAACATGATTGATCCATTCTTCTCAATAGAAGTAAAGATCATGAGTAGTAAGTCAAGTTTATGTTCAACACAATATTCTTCCATCGCTTCAATAAGTGAAGTACGAATCGTTTCAAGTTCCGCAAGGTTGTAAATGTTGACTTGTCCAAGGCGGAAGCGATAGTTTGAAATGACGTATTCTTTTATGTCATACTCGATGAGTTCTTGAGGTGAGCGATTAAGGACACTACTGCCTATCGAGAATAACTCTTTCGCAAATACATTCATATCGATATTTGCAATTGCAGCCAACTCAACTCCAATTTCCTTATCAATCGAGGTTGTGGTTGGTGAGTTAAAGTTGAGGGTATCCGACATCATGGCCCCCAATAGTAAACCAGCAATGTTTGAAGGAATTTCAACACGCTGTTCTTTATACATCATGGCAATGATTGTTGAGGTTGAACCTACAAGCTGATTTCTAAAGTTGATTGGCATGGAAGTTTGGATATCTCCAATACGATGATGATCAACAATCTCAAGAATTTGGGCCTCTAAAATGTTTTCTACACTTTGCGACACTTCATTGTGGTCGACCAGAATGATGTTCTTATTCTTTGCATTGAGTAAGTGAAAGCGAGAAACTAACCCAAAGATGTGTCCACGATCATCCACTACAGGATAAGCACGGTGACGTGATTTAATGATTTTCTTTGCGACTTCACTGACATATTCAAGTTTATTAAATGTTACTAGGTTTCTAGACATAACATATTTAATTGGAGATGAGTAAAATAAGTAACGTGCAGTATTCATCGTGCCATGCCCAGACAAAATAACTGCACATCCTTTTTCTTTCGCAAATGATAACACTGCAGGAGATACAGAAGGAGCCCATACCACCACAAGACATGCTGCATCCTTTTCTATCACATCGAGTTGAGCTTGTGTATCATTCCCTACAATCACAAGACGATCCTTTAAATCATAATTGTCTAATTTTGATGCTGCAATCGCAATAATGGAAACTTTACCATTTAAGCGAGTCTTTTTAGGGGTATAGAGTAATTTTCCTTTGATGGTCTTTGAAATGTAATCTATTGGAGTTTCTTTGAGAAGTTCAATGCTTTTTGCCGTATCCCCCATTGCTACTTCAGTCATGTTTGACATGGTGACCATTCCAATCAGTTTGTTTTGATCATCCGCAACCACAAGGGTAGCTTTACCTTTGGTTGTCATCTGATTCCATGCTTCAAATATCGTCGTTTCTTCACTAACAATAATTGGGTCATCCATTTCAATTTCATACAATTGCGAACGAGCATCATCCAAATATACTGGCTTTGAAAAACCAAATCTATTTAATAGATATTCACTTTCATGATTAATATCACCTAATCGAGCTGCAATGGCATTCATGCCCTTTTCACGCTTCAAATGTGCGTACGCAATAGAAGCGCAGATCGAGTCACTATCAGGATGACGATGACCGACTACGTACACGACCTCATTATTTTGTTTCATGTAACCTCCTTGAATAAAATAAAGACCATTCCTGGTCTTTATTATACAACATTATTCATCCTCTGATTCAAAGAAAACTTCACGATTGATTTTAATGTTCCCTTGAATGACTGCTCCTTTTTCAACTAAAAGCTCTCCTGTGACAATATCACCTAGAACAACCCCAGTTTTATTAATGGATAACATTTCAGAAACGGTACAATTACCTTTGATTTTTCCATTCACAACAAATGATTTTGCAGCAACATCACCAAGTATTTCAGTTTGTGAACCAACGAATAGATCTTGTTTTGTATTAACATTACCTGTCACAAAACCATCATTTAAATGCCCACTATCCGCAACTATATTACCTTTCACTGCTCCAAATACAGTGATATGCGTGTTGCAAGTGACATTACCATTCACTTCACCATGAATTTCGACATTACCTTCTACACGTAAGTTTTCATCGATGATGGTTCCCTTTTGGATGACAGTCACCAAATTTGATGGTTTTGGCGTAGGTTGAGACACTTGTTCTTGTAATTCCTCTACTTTATCCTCTTCTTCAAAATATGATTCTTTTTTTTCTGAAGTCCATATATTTCCTGTTTTCCTTTTGTTTATGTAACATAATTGTGTAACTAAATAAATTCTACACACTTAAAAAATCTATTTCAACAAAAGGTCAAAAAGGTATCAACAATCACATGTTTCTTGCTTTTATTGTTTGTGCTGCAATTTGTGTGACATCATAAGTCGTCGCAAAGGGTGGTGCATATCCTAAATCCAAATTCGCATACATCTTAGCGCTCATTCTAGCCGAGATGGCGACACTATAAGCATGCGAGCGAAGTGCAGTATTCTTCTCACCTGCTAACTGTGCTCCTAATAGTATTCCTGTATTCGCATCGGCGACAAGTTTTATATGAATATCGGTTGCATTCGGATAATAACGAGGATGATCATGAGAGGTCACAAACGTTGTAACAACATCCAATTTAGCCGCCATGGCTTCTTGTTCACTCAGTCCAGTCTTCGCAAACTCAAGACCACATAATCTAAGCATGGCTGATCCTAATGCTAATGCATAATCACTTTCGGCACCTGCTAATACTTCCGCAAGATTTCGCCCTTGTTTATTCGCATTGGTACCAAGTGGAAGATAGCGATGATCGTGTGTAATCATATGCGTAACAACACTACAATCTCCTGCAGCATAGACATCCTTCACATTTGTTTTCATGGTAGTATCCACTAATACTGCTCCATTGGAAGCTAATGCAATACCACTGTCTTTCGTAAAGGAAGTATTAGGTCTTACGCCTAGAGCTAGGATGACAATATCAACTTCTAAGGTTCTTTGATCGGTGATAATTTTTAGTCCTTGTTCGTGGTTCACAACATCCACAAGCGATTCAGAAGTATAGACTTCCACATGATTTTTAATCAGTTCTTCATAAGCCATTTTAGAAAATTCACCATCAAAAGTGTTTAGTACACGGTCTGCTTTCTCAACAAGCACCACTTCTTTTTGGTTATGAACGGCAGCTTCCACAAGTTCTAATCCAATGTATCCACCCCCAATGATACCAATACGTTTTGAAGATGCGAAAGCAGCTTTAAGTTTCTCTCCATCGTTTAAAGTCTTTAATGTGAATATTTTATTAGTATCTTGGCAAGACAATTTTGGCACAATTGGTGATGCGCCACTCGCAATCACACAGCGATCATACTCTAGTTCAAAATCACCTTCTGGTGAATGACCAAATACTTTCTTAGCAACAGGATCAAGTTTTGTGACTTCATGAAATATTCTGACATCAATGCCTGAATCCCTCATTTGTTGAACACTGCGAATATTCATGCGTGTAATATCAGGATTTTCACCAGACACATAATATGGAAGCCCACACGCTCCATACGAGATTGTATCTGTTTTTTCTAAGACAATAATAGTCTCATCTTTCACTTCACGTCTAAGTTTTGCGGCAACACTCATCCCGGCCGCAACACCGCCAATGATAATTGTTTTCATATTTCACCTCACACTTATTATAAAAGACTTGCCAATAAATTGACAGTCTTGTGAGACTATGAAAGAATGTTCACAGGAGATTACTATGGAAAAATTAATGCAAATTATTGATGAATTTTGTAAAGAACGAGATTGGGATCAATACCATTCCCCTAAAGAACTCGCCATCGGATTATCAACCGAAGCGAATGAATTATTAGCTCTCTTTCGTTTTCAAAGTGATGAGCAAATCAGAGCAATGTTTGAAAATCAACGTGAAATGATTGAAGATGAGATTGTAGATAGTTTGTTTTTTATTCTTCGTTTCGCATCACTCTATGATGTAGATTTACTTGCGGCATTGGAGCGAAAGATGATTATGAATCGTAAAAAGTATCCAGTCGATCTTGCGAGAGGTAAAAATATAAAATATACTCATTTGAAATAAAATAATCCCCGTTTGAATTAAATGGGGATTTTTCTTTTATGGATTTGCTGTAATCGACTGGAGTACCGCATGGACAATAATACGTCCATTCTCTACATCATCGGTACATGAGACTAACGTCAAGATATGATCTTTGTTTGTGATGTCGGTATTCGTTGGATACATGGCACGTGAAGTGAATGTTTCAAATAAACTACTAAGGCTTCGATTATTTGCTGGTACACTTAGACGTGTAATGCTTGCATCAACTTGATATGCTGAGAAAATCTTATAGATTCGTGTTTCATTCTTAAGACGGATTTCAATCGTAGAGTGGCTGTTGAAAAAAGATTGACGTTTATATAAATCGATCGCTCCAAACATGGAGTTATCTCTCATCGCATGTCCATATAACACGATATGACGATCCGAAAAATCGCTTTTGTTTCGATAATCCATAAAAATAGCACCATGCTTTAGACGTCGCTTTTGAAAGTTATGATTAAGATAAAAACTATTGTCACTTCCTAAAACAAAGGGGTAATTGATTTTTGTCCCATCGACCACTATCCAACCGACATAATCACTATTTACAGCTTCAAACTGAGCATGAAGTTCTTGAAGCGATAATCGCTCAATCTCCTCGTAGTTTAAATCAGGATTTTCTTCAATCAAACGGTCACGAATTTGATCTCTAACATCCAGTAACTCCACTACTTCTCTTAAATCTTCTTCATTCACAAATGAAAGATAATAATCATACCCATAGAGTCCTAATGCGATGATGATTAAAAACACACCCAAAAAACGAATTAATTTATTCAAAGAAAGCTTCTGTCCTTTCTTTCTTAAATCAATGTTTTTTGCAGATTTCAATGCTTGAGTTTCGTTTTCTTGGTTCATAACTCTATTATATCTAAAACAAGCTTGAAATTAAAGATTCACACACTTTCGTGTGTGAATCCTAATTGAAATGCCTTGATATTATTCTCAATTAAAGCACTAGATAAACCTTTAAATTTCTTATTCATAACTCGTGTTCCTAATGATTCATCCCATCCAAGTTTCTTCACAAGCATCCCAAAAGCAATCATATTCATACTACGGTCAAGTCCATGTTCGTGAGCTAAAACTGAAAAGTCACATCCTGGATAATTTTGATGAATTAAACCTGTATGAATAATCACTGATGAGTCTGGTTTAATAAATGGTTTAAATTTTGTGAAGGCTGCTTCATTCATTAAGAGTGCATGGGTCATATCCGAACCAATAAATGGTGATTGACTTTGATTTGATAAAACCACATGACAATTCGCAGTTCCACCACGCATCTCAGGTCCATATGATGGCATCCAACTCACATCATAGCCAAGTTCAATGCCACATAGTGCAATAAGTTGACCCACAGATAATACACCTTGACCCCCAAAACCAGCACAGATAAGTTTAATGGTTGGTTTCATGTTTTTTCTCCCTAAAGACCCCAAGTGGGAAAGTTTGTGTCATGGTGTTCTTAATGTAAGACAACGACTCAACTGGTGATAATTTCCAACCGATATTGCATGAAGATAAGATTTCAACCATTGAGAATCCTTCGTTATTGATTTGAGTTTGGAAAGCCTTCTTGATGGCTTTTTTCGTTTTTTGAATGCTTGGTGCATCTGCCACCATGCATCGTTCAACATAAGCAATATGTTCCATCGTTGCGATCATTTCGCTCATTTTTAATGGTGCCCCACTAATGATTTCACGACCATGAGGTGTAGTGGTTGTCACTTGATTGTACAGGGTAGTGGGAGCCATTTGACCTCCTGTCATCCCATAAATTGCATTATTAACAAAAATGACTGTGATATTCTCATTACGATTTGCCGCATGAATGATTTCTGCAGCTCCAATTGACGCTAAATCACCATCACCTTGATAAGTAAACACAATCTTATCAGGATGCATGCGTTTTACTCCGGTCGCCACTGCAGGGGCACGCCCATGCGCAGATTGCAATGCATCAGTATTAAAATAATCGTATGCAAATACAGAACATCCAACTGAAGCAATGGTAATGCTTCTTTCTAGAATATTTAGTTCTTCTAACACTTCCGCAACTAAGCGATGAATAATCCCATGAGTACATCCTGGACAGTATGAAAATGGGACATCGGTTAATCCTTGTGTCTTTTTAAACACTATGCTCAATTTGCTCACCTCCCATTTGTTTCAAATAACCATTCACGATGTCATCACTCGTAATAATCTCACCACCAGCTTTTCCAACATAGCCAATCACAGTATCCGAGCGGGTGAACGCTAAGACATCTTGAAATAGTTGACCCATTGACATTTCAGCAACTAACGCAAACTTCATGCCTGAGAGTGCTTCTTTCAATGCTTGTTTAGGGAAGGGCCATAAGGTCCTTAATTGAATGCATTTAACATTTAAACCATGTTCATCTTTTAAACGTTGAGTGGCACCTAAAGCAATCTTAGCACTGGTACCATAGGCAATGATTGCCCCATCATGATGATCTGGATGATGATCAATCAGCCAAGCTTCATTGCGTGCAATTTCACGATATTTTTCTTGAAGATTTTGATTATGTTTATACAGTTTGGTTGGATCTAAATAAAGTGAATTAATGATATTCCTCGATCCTCGAGACGTTGCTTGACCAGTGGCGGCCCACTTGCTGTGATCTGTGAGTGGAATAGGTTCACTTGGTAAAGTGACGCTGGCCATCATTTGCGCAATGGCTCCATCAAGTAACACCATGGCTGGATTACGATATTTTTCTGAAAGACGAATCGCATTTCCGACATCATCAACAGCTTCTTGGACACTAGCAGGAGCTAAGACAATCACTCGATAATCGCCATTACCACCCCCATAGACAGATTGATGATAATCACTTTGAGCTGGTAAGATGCCTCCTAAACCAGGACCACTACGAGAGACCGAAACAATCACACAAGGTAGTTCTGCACCTGCACAATATGAAATGCCTTCTTGTTTCAGTGCTATGCCCACCGAAGAGGATGATGTCATGACTCTTCCACCTGCACCTGCAGCTCCATAGACCATATTAATCGCCGCAACTTCACTTTCAGCTTGGACAAAAACGCGACCATGTTCTGGCATAATATTGGACATCGCTTCAATAAGTTCATTTTGTGGAGTGATTGGATATCCAAAAAATGCTTGCACACCATAATTGAGCGCAGCCTTTGCAATCGCTTCATTCCCTTTTAAAAATTCTACTTCACTCATGGTTGTAACCTTTCTACTGTAATGACAGTATCAGGACAAAATAATGCACAAAGTCCACAAGCGATGCATTCATCCGGATTAAATATCATAGCAACTTTATATCCATTCGCATTGACTCGTTGTCCATCTAACTTCAATATCTTCTTAGGACATGCGTTCACACATAACTCACATCCTTTACATAATGCTTCTTCAAAGGTGACTTTGCCTTTTGGCATGTTATTCCCTCCTTGTGGGTTTACCTACATAAATAGAATTAATATTACGCATCATATTAATGCGATTTTCCGCAATACGATCCGCCACTAAATATGAAGGCGTGTCGGTTTCTCTTGATGTGCGAATGATTTCACGGACTCGATCATAAATCGCATCGATTTTTTTGAGAGCTTGTTCTTTATCATATCCAAGAATTTCTTGGTATACATTGATAAGTCCTCCCGCATTTATGACATAATCAGGAGCATAAATGAATCCCATTTCATGAATTTTTGGTCCATGTGTGGCACTATCTTTTAAGACATTATTGGCTGCCCCCGCAATAATCTTGCACTTAAATTGAGGAATAGTTTCATCGTTTATCACTGCACCTAATGCACAAGGAGAGAATACATCACATGGAACTGAATAGATTTCATTAGCCGGAACAATCGTTGCACCAGTTTCTTGTGCAATTTGCTCACAACGTTCCATATCCATATCTGTAATGTACAGTTTTGCCCCTTCATCATGAAGTAAACGTGCAAGATGACCGCCAACAGCACCGACACCTTGAATCGCAACACAACGATTTGCTAGTTTGCCACTACCATAAAGTTCTTTCAAACTTGCTTTAATCCCTTTAAATACCCCATAAGCTGTAAAAGGAGAAGGATCACCACTCGTGGATGGTAGCCCCACCACATGATTGGTTTCCATTTTAACTAAACTCATATCTTCAGGAGTCGTTCCTACATCTTCAGCGGTGATGTAGCGTCCGCCTAATGAATCCACATATCGACCAAATGAACGCCAGAATGCTTCACGACGTACGGTATCAGTTCTTAATTTCTTTGAATTACCAATGATGACTGCTTTCCCACCACCAAGATTTAAACCTGCACATGCTGCTTTTTTAGTCATACCTCGCGCAAGTCTTAAAACATCCAAAATCGCATCATCTTCTTCCTCATACTCCCACACACGAGTGCCACCTAAAGCAGGACCTAATGTGGTATTGTGGATACAAATAGCCCCTTTAAGGCCAGAATTACGATCGTACATGTAAACGATCTGTTCGTATCCATACTTCTCCATGTATTCGAATTTATTCATATGTTTCTCCTTTATATAAAAAACCGCAATTGTCTACACAAAAGCGGTTGTTTTTATTGATATTTAAGATGGTCAAGTAAGACAAGACTTTCCATAACGTTCCTCATTACACTACCATTATACTTGGAAACGATGATGAATGAAAGGGGTTTCACAAAAAATTCAACTTGTGATACTCGACAAAATCCAACTTCTTAATTCACTGACATGATCAAAGCATGGAAACCCTGTATTAAGGAGTAATTCTTTATCTTCAAAACCAAATGTTAGTAAGGCACCGTGCAAGTTATGATTACGAATGAATTCTCCATCCACTAAGGAATCGCCTACAAATATGACTTCTTCATAAGTAACATTTGTGGCTGAAGTTGCGAAATCAAGCATATCTTTATGAGGTTTGCGAGCTAATCCTTCTTTTTCACCGACAACCACATCAAACTTTCCTTCAAAAAAATGATGAGCTAAACGATGAACATATGCATCCGTTTTATTCGATATCATTCCAAGGATAAACCCTTGCTCTTTTAGTTCATCAACTAGCTCAACAATCCCCTCATATGGAGTAGTATAAACCATTAGGTTTTTACTATAGTGAACATGAAAGAGTGCTAATGCCTCATCCACATCATCATGGCCTAGTGCTTTACGAAGAACATTTCTTAATCCATTACCGACATAAGATCGAGTTTTTTCAAGTGAAACTTGAGGATAGCCTAAATCGGATAATGTCGCATTAAGCGCTTCGTGAATATCCCTAAGTGTATCCAATAGTGTTCCATCACAGTCAAAGAAGATAGCTTTTTTAGTCACGATAGTACTCCTTCATCTTTGCATAATGAAGTGCATTTTCATGGATGGTGGTGATGTCATTTGCATTGAGTTCACGAGTTCTCACCGCTGGCATGCCCATAATCATGGATTGAGGTGGAAATACTTTGTTTGGACTCACTAATGCATTTGCACCAACAATACTATGTTCACCTATAATCGCACCATCAAGAATCGTTGATCCCATGCCTACAATCACATTGTGCTTTACATGACATGCATGAATGATCGCACGATGTCCAATCGTTACATACTCTTCAACAATTGCCGGATGGACATCACTGACATGTATCATGCAATGATCTTGAACATTGGCATAAGCTTTGATATGAATGGGTTGACCATCACCGCGGATAACCGCATATGGCCAAACACTGACATGTTCGTCAATGACCACGTCCCCAACAATTACTGCGGTTTCATGGATAAATGCACTAGGATGAATCTTTGGAGTTTTTCCATTCAATGAGCGAATATTTTTCATAATGTCTCTTTCTAAGTCTTTCTATATCATCATTCGTTCTAGATTACTCTAAAGGAATGTCGATTTTTTGGTTATGTTGGGTTGGCAAGAACAGTTTGATCGTTGGATGCACATGAAATGCTTTATGACTAAACATATCTAATGATTGATTCATTTGATGATGCATGGCACAAAATACTTGAGGCTTAAGAGCTTCAATGAAACTTATTGGTCCAATATCAAAGTCTGGACCCATTCTTTGATCACATGGAAAACAAGCAATATCCACATGATGACCTTTTATATCTTCTAAAATAGTTTGAAATTTAAGGTGGGCTAGTTCACTTTCTTCAGCACTGACTTCTTGATTCCAATGCCAGTCATTATAATCCCCTGCATGAAAAATAGTGCCTTCCCCTGTGTCCACAAGGTAACATACTCCTTCATCAGTGGAATCAAAGACTTTAATTTTTAAATCATGGGTATAGATCGTGTCTTGATTTTTCACAAAGAAAACATGGGACATATTTTTTAACTCAACATCGAGTGATGCAATCACTCGAATATTGAGTGAAGCGATTCTCGCATTAAAATGATTACAATGATGATGAGAGACAAAGGCTGTTTTCTCTTTTGAAGACTCTAAATAGTGCGGTGGGATTGATCCTGAAGCAATATCAAAAAAAAGAATATGGTTTGAAGTTTCAAAGATAAACCCACTATGCGCAATATATTCGCATGTCAACATAAGTTCCCCTCCTTTTTAATTATTATACCTTTTTTTGCATCACTGCGAACATGAAAAAAGTTGCTGCAATCCCTAAACTTAAGCTTGAAAAGGCAAAAGAAGAGCTGATATTGATTTGATATAATTGTCCAGCTAGAAAACTTCCTAAAACCATCCCTAATGATCGTATCGCATTATATAGACCCATAACCGTTGCATTTGAGGCAAATGCACTCATATGTCCAGAATAGACTTGAACCAAGATAAGATACAATGAGTTTAAGATAAAGAAACTGATTGATAAAATCATAAACAGATTGAAATCTCTTAAGAAAACCAAAACTAATGCAATGAATGAAGTCACTATTAAGACGATACTTAATGGGAATTTAAACCATTTTCGTTGAATGATTAATCGCCCTAATGTCATATTCACAAGCAGTGACATGACTCCAAATGTGGCTTTTATAAGACCATTCATGGATGCAGGAAATAATAATTGATCTTTGAGATAGAAGTTAAAAATCTGATCAAAAGCTACGGTTCCCATCATCGACAATAATACCACCACACTGAAGAGTGTAAATTCTAAAGGCTTAATCCGAATCACAATATTAAAGAAGCGTAATGGATTAAACGATGATGATTTCTCAATGATTGTTGAGACATCAATGCCTTTAAAAAAACAATGCATAAGTAACCCTGTACTAACTAAGGCAATAATCTGAATCACAAACATAAGATGTAAATCAATATCTGCTAAGTATCCCCCAATCAAATATCCAAGTGCGCCACCAAGTGTAAATAAAGTCGCATGAATGGATAAATTCATTGCACGATCACTGTTCATTGAGTGATCAAGTATGAGGACGAGTTGAGTCATCATGACGCCACCCACAAATACACCGGCAATAAATCGCGCTAAAACAATTAACCATAATTGGGTCGCAAATAAAAACATAGTTTGACCTAAAGCATACCCATAACATCCAATCGCAAACACATGAACTCGACCGATTCGATCATTTAAGAACGACCATAATGGCGAGAATAAAAAACTACCTAAGGACATCGCTGCGAATGCTAATCCAAAGGTTGATGAAGGTAATCCACGTTCTACGATTAAAGTTGGTGTTGCGGGATGAGCCAAATTGGCTGCAATGAGTTCAAAGAAGAACAAACCAAACAGAAAATAAAGTGAACTTGTTTTTTTAAAACTTTGTGAATTCATAGGATGATTATACCACACAAGCATTTAAGAAGAATGATAAAAGTGTTACAATACAATCACCTGAGGTATGATAGCATGACACGTCTAGAAAAAGATTCATTGGGGTATGTTGAGGTTCCCCTTAATGCATATTATGGGGCACAAACAGCCCGTGCTTTATTAAATTTTCCTATCACATTAAAACCTATCCATCCGATGATGATTAAAGCTTTAGGTATGATTAAGCTTGCTGCCACAAGCTCAAATCATAAGATTGGGTTCATCGATAAGAAACGTTTTCATTTCATTTCCATTGCTGCTCAAGAAGTCATTGATGGTTTACTTAACGATCATTTTGTTACTGATGCAATTCAAGGTGGTGCAGGAACTTCTGCTCATATGAATGTCAATGAAGTGATTGCAAATCGTGCTAATGAGTTAGCTCATTTTCCTTTAGGAACCTATGAATATATTCACCCTAATGATCATCTTAATTTTGGCCAATCCACCAATGATGTTTATCCTAGTGCAGGTCGTTTAGCGTCGTTATTTCTCGTCGCAAACCTCTTAGAATCGCTTCGTTTACTCCAAGTATCTTTACTTAAGAAAAGTGAGGAGTTTGAAGATGTCTTAAAGATGGGAAGAACTCATCTTCAAGATGCCATCCCAATTCAATTAGGTCAAGAGTTCAAAGCCTTCGCAACTTCAATTGGTCGTGATATAAAACGTATCAAAATCGCTTTTAATGATCTGAAATCTGTGAACATGGGGGCAACTGCGGTTGGGACAGGACTAAATGCGGATGAAGATTACAAACGCATTATTGTGAAGGAACTTTCAAAGGTTTCTGGAATCACCCTCACTAGTGCGAAGGATTTGGTGGATAGTACGCGCAATGTGGACGTCTTTGTTTGGGCTTCATCATCACTCAAAACATGTGCTGTCAATTTATCAAAAATGAGTAATGATTTACGTTTAATGGCTTCGGGTCCACTCGCTGGATTTAATGAAATTAATCTTCCTGAAAAGCAACCTGGTTCATCCATTATGCCAGGTAAAGTTAATCCCGTCATCGCCGAAGTGGTGAATCAAGTTTGCTTCAATGTGTTTGGTAATGATGTGACTATTCTAAAGGCGGCAGAAGCTGGTCAACTTGAACTTAACGTATTTGAACCTGTCATGTTTTATAAACTTTTCGAATCAATTGAAACATTAACTCATGCTTGTGATACATTACGTGTCAATCTGATTGATGGCGTTACAGCTAATAAAGCACGATGCGAGGATATGGTTGAATCGTCAATCGGGAACATTACGGCGGTCGCACCTCACATTGGTTATGCGAATGCATCATTAATTGCTCAAAAGGCACTCCTTGAACAGCGTAAACTTCGTGAAGTCATTTTAGAAAGTGGCTTACTCAGTGAAAAAGAATTGAACATTATTCTTAAACCAAAATCACTCACTCGTCCTGGTATTGCCGGTAAACAATTATTACGTGCAAAAATGAGGGATCAAAACCATGAGAACGATTAAAACATTAGACATCAAAAAGGCAGTCTTTGAAGCATGCCAAAGCGTGCAATTTCGTTATTCTAAACCGATGGAAGAAGCCATTACACGTTATATGGACCAAGAAATGGGAGTTGGTAAAGCCATTTTAAAAGTACTTCTTGATAATTCTGAGCTTGCGGATAAGGAACATATTCCAATGTGTCAAGATACTGGAATGGTCGTGGTGATATTAAAACTTGGCCAACATGTCAACCTTGAAGGTGATTATGTTATTGACATGATTAATGAAGGTGTTAAAGAAGCCTATGATGTCGCTTACTTAAGAAAATCGATAGTGAAAGATCCTTTATTGGAGCGAGTGAATACGCAAGACAATACTCCTGCAGTGGTCCACATTGAAATGACACCAGATGATCAATGCGAAGTGTTAGTGAGCGCAAAAGGATTTGGTAGTGAAAACATGTCAAAATTGGCAATGTTAACACCAGCACATGGATTAAAAGGTGTGGAAGAATTCGTCCTAAATACTGTCTTAACTGCAGGTCCTAATGCTTGCCCACCGATGGTAATTGGTGTTGGTATTGGCGGAACGATGGATCAAGCGGCTTTAATGGCTAAAAAAGCCTTGTTTAATGAAGTTGGCGAACGTAATCCAGACTCACGATATGCCGCCCTAGAAATGGATTGGTTAGAGAAGATTAATGCCTCAGGCATTGGACCACAAGGATTAGGAGGAAAGACGACGGCGATTGATGTATTTATTAAGACTGCACCCACACATATTGCAGGGCTACCAGTTGCAGTAAATATCAACTGTCACATGACACGCCACGCTCACATTAAACTATGATTACAATCACAACCCCACTGCAAGATGATGTGTTAAAATCGTTGCACGCGAAAGACTTTATTCTATTTTCTGGTGAACTTTATACGGCTCGTGATGCTGCGCATTTGCGCTTAGTTCATGATATTGCGAAAGGAACTCCTCCTTTTAATCTTGATGGAGCGGTGATTTATTATGTTGGACCATCCCCTACGCCTCCACACTTAAAATTTGGTTCCGCAGGACCAACCACATCCTCACGCATGGATGTGTACACCCCTACACTACTAGATCATGGTGTTAAAGCCATTATTGGTAAAGGATATCGCTCAAAAGAAGTACTTGAATCATTCAAGAATCACCAAGCTGTGTATTTACTTGCGATTGGTGGATCTGGAGCATATCTTGGGCAATGTGTTCAATCTTCAGAAGTCATCGCCTATGATGATTTAGGAGCAGAATCCATTAAAAGACTTGTTGTTAAAGATCTACCACTTATTGTAGGATATGACACTTTTGGTGAAGATGCTTATGTTTATGCAAAAACGCTTTGAAATCATTCAAAGCGTTTTTTTATCTTAATCTACGATTGGGATGCGATATATAAATCTTAAACCAATCTTGATGATCGATTTGAATCATGGGACTTAAGAGTAGATTTTCAAATCGATCATTTTTTGTGGTTCCAATAATGGGAACTGCCCCCACTGGATGATGCATCACAAAACTTAATGCAATGACCTCAGGGGTTGTATGATATTTTAATGAGAGTGAATAAAGTGTTTCAATGAGTGGTTTATATTCAGGTGAATCATGATGCATCAAACGATTCTGAGCTAATGGGCCCCAAATCAATGGATGAACTTTTTGCTTTTGCAAGTAATCAAAATTGCCATTATCAATATGTTCAAAACAATCAACACTAAACTCAATTTGATTCGTCACCAAAGGATGTTTTGTGAAAGCATTTAAAGCATCAAACTTCATAGGATCAAAGTTTGAGACCCCATAGGATTTAATGTATCCTCGATTCATACATTCATCTAATGCTTTCGCAACTTCTTCATGATGAATAAGAGGATCTTCACGATGGACAAGAAAGACATCAATAGACTTTAACCCTAGTTTTTCTAGTGATTCTTCACATGCCTTAATAATACTTTTTCCACGAGTATCATAATGCCAAATATCATCCTCACTCAACTTTGGTACTATTCCAGTTTTCGTAATCCATGTGCTTTGGTGTTTAAGTTGTGGATTTAATGCTAAAGCTTCACCAATCAGTCGCTCATTATCACCTAAACCATACAATTGAGCTGTATCAAACGTATCAACGCCATGAGCAAGTCGATGCACTATCATCTCCATCACTTCTTTGGGTGAGAACTTTTCTCGCTTAAATCCCATCATTCCTTGAATGATGGAAGAAACTTGGACGTGTTCACTTAAACTAATCTTTTTCATATGTTTTCCTACCTTTTGAACATCAATTTTTCTTGATTAGATTACAATCCGCCACGATTCATCATCAGAACTGCCATATCAATCAACCTCTTTAAGATATTGGGGAACAATCCAATCGATAAATTAATGAGGAGGATGCTAACTAAACTTAATTTCATGGAAAATGGAATAATATCGAGTCGCATGTCTTTATCATGACGCTTATTTTCTTTTAAGAAACCATTTAAAATGATGGGCATGAAGTAAATCGCATTAAGAAAACTCGATAAAATAATGATAAAGAAACCAAAGGGCATCGCCGCTTCAAGTAAAGCAGTCGATAAGTAAAACTTACTCATAAAGCCCATGGTCCCAGGAATTCCAATAAGCCCTAACGCTGAAACCCCAAAGACGGTTAAGGAAAGTGGCATTTCCCAGCCTATTCCTTCTAAATCTCTTATACGTCGTTGATGAGTTTGATAGATAAAAGCCCCAACACTTAAAAATAGTCCAATCTTAAGCACGCCATGGGCCATCATATGAAATAATGTGGCACTTAGACCTGCACTGGTGCCTAAGGAGAGTCCTAAGAATAAATAACCGATTTGCGCAATCGAGGAATACGCAAGCATACGTTTAATATCCTTTTGTCCCATCGCAAATAAAGATCCTGCCACAATCCCTAACATCGCAAAGATGCTTAAGGTGGTGTTTAAGTTTAGATTTTCAAACCATTCAAAAGTATAAACAAGATGAAGCATCTTTATCAATAACATAATGTAAACCTTCCCAACAAGCCCTGCTAAAAATGCAGAACTTGGTGAAGGGGCGACACAATACGCATCAGGTAACCATACATGAAGCGGAAACATGGCGGCTTTTAGTCCAAAGCCCACCATCATAAAGATCATTGCCATGGTAAGCACTAAAGGATAATCCACAATCGCTTGATTCAAAGCTAGAGCCAAGGCATCCATATTAAGTTGGCCACCAATCATATACAAGAAGGCGATTGCCATCAGAATTGAAATCGAGCCAATCGAGTTAAGCATTAAATAACGAAATGAGGCTAGATAATTCGCTTTGGAGTGTTTGATGGAAATAATCGCGGCCGAAGTTATCGATAAGATTTCCATAAACACATACATATTAAAGATATCATTGGTATAGGTTAACCCATTAATCGCAAAAAGCATGAGTAACACTAAGGTCGCATACGACGCCAAGGCATGATCATCAATATGATGATGCATATCTGAGAGTGCATAACTCGCCACTAAGGTGGACAGTGACATCACAAACGTTCCAAACACCATCGCTAACCAGGTGAACTTAAACTCAATCCCAATCGAGACGTCCCAAGAACTAAACACCACACTGGTGTTCGCCAACGTGTCTCCTTGAAGAATCATCATCCACGTGACTAGCGTGGAAAGCATCACCGCTCCCATGAAGATAACCTTAACCAGTTTTAAATGCTTTTTAAGTAACGGTAGGATTAATGCACTAATGAGTAATGGTAGTAATATCCACAAGATCATCAGATTCATGAAGGATCCTCCATGAACTCTTTAAGTTCACAACTTTTCGTGAACTCATAGATTTTAATGATGAGCGATAATGAATACGCTGAGATGGACACCGCCACCACAATCCCTGTCAGGATGAGGGCGGAAGGAATGGGATTAATAAAGCCTGTGGACGTTTCTGAGGTAAAGATGGGTGAGACTCCCCCACTGATTGAACCAATACTCACGAAAAAGAGAAACACCGAGGTTTCCATAATATTAAGGCCAATGATGCGTTTCACAAGGTTTGAGTGGGTTAACACCGTATGTAATCCAATCACAAATAACGCCATCGCGCCAATGTAATTCATATGCGTTAGTATCGATTCAATCATGGTGGTCTCCTCTTTATAATATTGATGAGAGTTGATAGATTCTTATTTTAAAATATCACATTTGAAGTAGTATGAACATCCATCACGATTTATTTAAAACTATTTTATCATTATAATGCATCCGCACAAACAAAAAGATGTCCCGCAAGACATCTTTGTGTATTCATGAATTAAGCTAGATCTTTTTTAAGAACCCCTAATAATCCTGCAGTGACGACTGATCCAGCTACAATCGCAATCACATACTGAAGAATATTAGTCACAGCAAAGAGTACAAATACACCACCATGAGGGACCGCAAGTGTTGCGCCTAAACCCATGGAAATTGCTCCAGCGACAGCTCCACCAGCCATAATCGCAGGTAATACACGACCTGGATCGGCGGCAGCAAAAGGAATTGCTCCTTCAGTAATAAAGCTTGCACCTAATACGACGGCAGCTTTACCAGCTTCTTTTTGATCTTCCGTAAACTTCTTAGCAAATAAGAATGTAGCAAGGCCAATTCCTAATGGAGGCACCATACCACCAGCCATGACAGCAGCCATAACTGCAGATCCTTGACCAGCAACGAGGGTAGAAGTTCCAAAAGCATAAGCGGCTTTATTGACTGGTCCACCCATGTCAAATGCCATCATAGTTCCAAGAAGTAAACCAAGTACTACGGCACTTCCTCCAGATAATGAACTTAAGAAATCTGCCACAGCTTTATTAACAACCGCCATTGGAGTACCAAGAACATAGAATAATGATAGTCCAACGATGAGTGATGCGAATACTGGAATAATGAGTACTGGCATGATTCCTTGTAAGGATTTAGGCAATACAATGTATTTTTTAATGGCTAAAACGACATACCCTGCTAAAAAACCTGCAACGATTCCCCCTAAGAATCCAGAGCCGATGTTACCAGCAATGACTCCACCAATCATCCCTGGTGCTAAACCTGGACGATCCGCAATGGAATAAGCAATGTATCCTGCAAGAATTGGAACCATGAGGGCAAATCCGCCACCACCACCAATAGACATAAGGTAAGCAGGAAGTGTACCTTCAGTTTGAAACGCGTCATAACCAAACGCGAAGGAGATTGCGATGGCAATACCACCAGCAACTACGAATGGGATCATATAAGATACACCACTCATTAAATGTTTGTATACAGAGTTTGATTTCATGAGAATATCCTTTCCTCTTCTTTTTATGTATAGTCATGTCTTGATTGCGGTCAAGACATGAATTGATACCCAATTTTCCTACTTCTTCTTAAACAACTTTGCGAATAGTCCTTCTTGGACATGTTCACCTTCTTTGACTTTTTTAACTAATTTCTCACTAACTAAGTTTCCATCAAATGCATCTTTAGTTAAACCTGTTTCAATAATTTCTTGAGCACGTTTAATGGCATCGGATACCCCTACAGAAATGACTTTCTTTCCAATAAAGCGATCGGTAGGAACCGTTGTATCACATGCAAGAACGATAACATCTGCGGATGCAATGTCTTCACTGGTGAGTTCATTTTCAACACCCACTGATCCTCTTGTCTCTACTTTAGCCTCAAATCCTAGACGTTTGGCAGCTTGCTCAATAGCTTCTGCAGCCATGTATGTATGAGCAATCCCGGTTGGACATGCAGTAACACCTAATACTTTCATATTTACCTCCATGTCAACTCTTTAACGTTGACATTTTCTTTTAGTTTAAGTACTTCTTCTTGAGTAAAGCTTTGGGTACCTTCCTGTGATACAGCTAAAGCTCCACATGCGGTCGCGACTTTTAAAGCTTCAATAATATTCTTATCCTTAACATACTCACTGAGAAATCCTGCTAACATTGAGTCTCCTGCTCCTACAGTACTTTTCACAGGGACTTTTAGTGCTTCTGCTTTAATCACTTGAGATGTGGTAATAAAATAAGATCCATGTTCACCATGTGATAACAACATCATTTGAGTGTTACTAGTTTTAAGCACTTCTTGAGCTGCTTTGATTAAATCAGTTTCTGAGGTAAACTCAACTTTTAAATAACCTTCAAGTTCACTAACATTGGGTTTAACAAGCAATGGAGCATGTTTTAGGGCTTCTTGTAGAGCTAGCTTTTCCGCATCAATGACGACCTTTGTTTTTGAGGCTGCTTTTTCAATCAGTTCACCATATTGTTCTAAACTCATGCCTTGACAAAGTGATCCTGAAAATACCACCACATCAACTTCTTGCGCAACACTATCAATGAGTGAAAGCAATTGATTAATTTCCTTTTGAGTAACTTCAAACCCTGGTTCATTAATATCTGTGGTGGAATGAGTTGATAATTCAACAATCTTTGTGTTCGTCCTAGTGTTCGCATCCACTAAAACAAAATCAGTTGGGAGTTGTTCATGATCTACAAATGCCGAGACTTTTGCATAATTTCTACTTCCAATAAAACCACAAGCGATGGTTGGAACATTGAGTTTAGTGAGCACTTTGGAAACATTGATTCCTTTTCCACCCAAATCTTCTCTAGAAGATATCACTCGATTGACTCCATTAACATGGAGTGAATCGACAATGATTGTTTTGTCAATGGCTGGGTTGATAGTAATGGTCAATATCATGATGATTGACTCGCAATTCTAATATTGAGTTGGTGATCACTTTCTAAATCCCTTACAAAATCTTGGTCACCACCTTGATCAATAATTAGTAAATCTACTTCATGAGCATTTGCAAACACACTAAACCATTGACGTCTAAACTTACTATGATCACATAAGACAACTACTTTCGAAGCACGTTCTAACATACTTCGTTTCATGAGTGATTCTTCAACATCAGCAGTTGTGAACTCTCCTTGAGCGCTTATCCCATTCACGCCTAGAAATGCAATATCAGCTTTGAATCTTGCCATACTTGCTATAGCAAGTGATCCTACACACGCTAAGGTTGTTGAGCGAATCTTGCCACCGACTAAATAGCACTCCACATGAGGATTTTTCGTAAGTTCTGGGAAATGATTGGTTGCATTTGTAATAATTGTTAACTGAAGCGATGATTCTCCAATAAGACGTGCCAAAAGTTGTGTTGTAGAACCTGCATCAAGAATGATCGTTTGATGATCTTTAAGTAAGGTGAAAGCTTGCTTGGCAATGGCCATTTTTTCATTAATATTCTGAGTCTGCTTATCATCCATTCTTTCTTCATATTTTAGATTTTCAATGGCTGATGCTCCACCATGGGTTCTCTCAAGTTTACCTTCAAGTTCCAACAAGTTTAAATCACGACGTATTGTAGCTTCTGATGCATCTAGCGTTAAAGAAAGTTCATTCACTGAGATAAACTGATTTTTCTTAATAAAATCAAGAATCAATGAACGACGTTGTGAAGCTAACATGGTTTGACCTCCTCTTACAGGGATAATGATGAGAATAAGTTAAGAATATCTTCTTTGCTTTGTGCGTTAAACAATGTTTCTCTAAATTCTTCTTTCATAAGTGAGCGAGATAATTTTGCTAGGATTTGTAAGTGCACTTGTCCTTCACTCTGAGCTGGAACACCGATCATGAACACAGATTTGACGCTTTGATCATCCATGGACTGCCAATCAATATCTTGAACGCGAGCATATAGAAGCACTGGTTCTAGAATGGCTTCATCCTTTCCATGAGGAATAGCAATATGATAACCAACACCAGTTGAATACTCTGCTTCGCGAGCTAACACTGCATTGACGAAGGCTTGAGGATCACTCACTTTTCCTTGAACATGGGCCAGATGAGCAAGTTCTTGAATAACTTCAAGTTTAGTCGAGGACGTAGAATCTAGCACAATAAGTTGTGATGTGAGCATAATATTCTCCTTGTTGATTGATTTTGATTGATTTTGAATGTTTATGACTAAATAATATCAATAATTAAGGTCATGTCAAGCATTTTTCTAGTTTTCATGAATATTTCACACAATATCAAGCACAATTGCTCAAATTCAAACAAAAAAAGAACATCAATGATGTTCTTTATGTATATGTCGATATAAATCAATAAACTCAGTCGCAAGTATCTTAAACGCTTCTGCACTCATGAGTAAATCTTGAGCATGGGTTAATAACAACGTCATATCAACACCTTCCCCCTTAGATTCTTGTACTACTAAGTGGGTGTGTTCTTTATGACCTGCTATATAATGTTGATCTCCTAAGTCTAGATTAGACTGAGCTCCCTCAAAATCATTAAGTTTAGCGCATCGAATGGCTTCAATGAAGTAACTACGTGCTGATCCCACTTCAGTAATGATTTTGAGTGCTTGAATTTCATTATTCATTTGATTCTCCAAGAAGTCTTAATGCGTGAGCCAAAACCTTTTCGCCATCAAGTGTTCCATAATCCACAATGTTGATCGCTTCAACTCGACCTTGACATACACTTTGTAGTCTAGTGAGCTCACTTCGAATTTGTGGCCCCACAAGGACGACATCGGCTTTCGCAAAAACACTGACATCTGAAGTTAATGGACACGCTTCAATCTTAACTTCTACCCCAAATTCCTCTGCCGCAAGCATCATTTTTTTAAGCAGTAAATTGGTGCTCATTCCTGCTGAGCATAATAAAACAATGGACTTCATACTCCGACCTCCTTATTAAAGTACTGTCTTTTATTTAACGAATAAATCATAAGATCGACTTTCGTGCCATCATATAAACAACGAGCACGACGAATCATACCATCATACTTAAATCCTGATCTTAAGATGACACGCTTACTAGATTCATTAAATGAGAAGTGATTTGCGCCAATAAGAGAAAGACTTAGTTTCTTAAATCCAAACTCCAATACTGCAGCTATGGCTTCATGCATTAAGCCTTGTTTCTGATAATGGGGTGATAAGACATATCCAATCTCTTTCGTATTTAAATCTTGACGAAGACTATCCGGATGAAGTCCAATACTACCAATCACCTTTCCATTGTCTTTAAGTTCAATGGCCCAAACCTCATCTTGAGCGATGAAATTTGCGATAACCTTCTCCGTTTCTTCTATATGTTCATGGGGTTTAAACCCCGCATTAAAACCTACTTCTTGTAAAGAAGCAAATTCAAATTCATCGGCCGCATCACTAAGTTTGAACGGCCGTAAGATAAGTCGTTTTGTTGTAAGTATTTCCATAATCAACCTCACTTTAAGAATAACAAACCTATCCTAAGGATACAAGAAAAAAATGCATGATAGACTCATGCATCTTTGAATAACGTTCCTTCATCAATAGCCTTAAATAAGACTTCAACACGAGACTTAATCATATCACGTGTTTCTCTAAATCCTTCAATAGGTCCCCCTGAAGGATCCACTAAACCCCAGTCTTCACGAAATCGCGTTGGTATATATGGACATTCAACTCCACATCCCATAGTTATTAAAACATCAAGTGATGAAGGAATATCCGATAATAGTTTAGGATGATGTGCTGACATATCGACTCCAGCTTCTTCCATAACTTGTCGCGCTAATGGTTTTACTTCTGGATAATCTTCAGTCCCAGCTGAATAGATTTCAAATCGTCCTTGTGATAAATGTTTGCCCCAACCCTCGGCCATTTGAGAACGACATGAGTTATGGATACAAATAAATCCAATTTTTAACATGGTTTCACCTCATTCCTATCTTAACACAGTCAACCATTATTAACTGTTAAGATGCTGTTAACTATCGAGCTAGTTTTTCGAAATCGACGAGTTCTACTCCATTTCGCTCAACGCTCACACTTACCATAATTTGCTCTTCATGTGGACGATCTTGAGCTGATCGTGATACCTTTGCGATCCGATCTACGGCTTCCATTCCAGAAATAACTTGCCCAAAAGCTGCATACTGGCCATCTAAATGAGGTGCATCTTGATGCATGATAAAGAATTGAGAACCTGCACTATCTGGATGCATTGCACGAGCCATGGATAATACCCCACGGGTATGTTTGAGTGGATTATCGAATTTGTTTAATTTAAATTCGCCTTTGATACTATATCCTGGTCCACCGGTGCCATTTTTAAGAGGACATCCTCCTTGAATCATAAATCCTGGGATGACACGATGAAAGATTAAATTGTTATAAAATCCTTTTTCAATGAGACTGATAAAATTGGAAACACTCTCAGGAGCGACTTCTGGAAATAATTCGCAAACAATGGTTTCCTGATGGTTTGTTGTAATAGTTACAATGGGGTTCATAATTTCTCCTTGTCAAGAAAAACACAATCCGAAGATTGTGCACTCAAAGTTTAGTCAATTGGTTCAAATGAATCTTTGGAAACGCCACATAATGGGCAGTACCAATCATCCGGAATATCTTCAAACGCAGTTCCTGGTTCAATCCCGCTTTCAGGATCTCCTAGCTCTGGATCGTAGATGTATTCGCAAGCTGTGCATTGATATTTTTTCATGAGTTCTTATCTCCTTCAGGTGTCATTTTAACATACACGCATTCATAATTCAAACGTCTTTGCCTGAGTTCAAAGGCTTAAACCATTGAAATTTTCCTTCTTCTTGGAGTTTGACTAAAATTGAAATCACAATAGGAAATCCAAAGAGTCCAATGACTCCTAAAATGTTTACTCCCAAGATCATGGATAAGATGGTTACGATTGGATGTAGCCCAACTTGATCACCAATGATTTTCGGTTCGACAATTTGTCGAACGATGGTAATGACACCATACAAGATGAATAACCCTATCCCTAAGAATGTGTTTCCATAAAGAATTGAAATGAGAGCCCATGGTAATACAATTCCTCCAGTACCTACGACAGGAAGAATATCAAATAGTGCAATTCCTAAAGCAATCCAAAATGCAAAGTCAACACGAAGAATCAGTAGACCAATAAATAATTGAATGAATGTGATCGAAAGGATTAATGCATAGGATCGTCCCATCTTAAAGACTGTCGATGCAAACTTATGATTGAAATGAATAAGGAATTGTTGAACATCCTTGTTTAACTGGTGCCAAACAAAGGCTTTAATCATCTCAAAATCAATAGCTAGGAAAAATGAAATGACGATAGTAACGATGATTGAGATGAGAGCTACTGGGATTTTGGTAATCATATTTTGTACAATCACAATAATATTAGGGGTCAACGCCAATAATAAACTTTCAGAGGATTCTAATAAACGATAGAGTGGTGCAAATGTATCAAGAGACATGCCAGGTAAAATGCTGAATAATAATCGCTCTGCTTGTTCGACCACATCAACAAGTGAAGGCAGCAGCACGCTACTAATCCATTCAGGGAAGGTTAATATCATTTCCGCAGACATATTCATTAATTCGAAAATACCTAAACCTACCGTACTAAAGACAAGAATGTAAAAAACAATCATGACAATAAGCGCACTTTGAGATCTTTTAAGTCTTGCTTTTTCACTTAATGTTTTAATTAGTGGTTGAAGTAAACTCACAATGACAAAAGCTACAAAAAATGGCATTAACCAAATAAGTAAATATCGAAAGAAAACATAGAGCCCAAGTAAAACAAGAATGGTTCCTAGGGCTTTATACAGATGACTTTGATTCATGGGCGTGCTCCTTAATCCATGTTTTTATTCTCTCACATGCTTCTAAAAGTAAATGTGGGGATGTTGCGCAATTTAATCGTAGATACCCTTCTCCAGTTGGACCAAAGATTGATCCATCATGAAGCCATACTTGAGCTTCTTTAATCAAACCTCGATGTAAACGAGGGGTAGCTATACCACACGCTCGTACATCAAGCCACATTAAATATGTTCCTTCCATCTTCACCACTGATACACAAGAATTCTCAAAACACTGCTTGACTAAATTCACATTGGTTTCAATCACATCACATAACTCATCAATATAATCATCACATTCTTGGTAAGCGATGGTGGTTGCTCGAATTCCTAGTTCAACACTATGAAATAAACCCAGTTGATGATAAAGATTCATAATTTTCTTTCGAATACTAGAGCTTTTCACAATAATTTGCGAGACATGAGCAGATGCCAAATTAAAGGTCTTAGATGCTGACATCAACATGATCACATGTTCATCAAAGTTAATCAGTGGAATATGCTTATGACCTTTAAAAATAAAATCCATATGAATCTCATCGCTGATGATCATAACATTATTTTGATTCATAATCTCAACAAATCGCTTGAGTTCATTCTCTCTCCAAACACGTCCTACTGGGTTATGAGGTGAACAAAATATCACCATCTTGACATTGAATTCTTGTATCTTGTGTTCAATGTCTTCAAAATTCATTTCATATCCACTAGGATGATGAACTAAAGATGAGAATACAACTTGTCTTCCCGTCGCCTCAACACTCTTAAAAAAAGGCATGTACACTGGTTCAAGAATAAGGATGGCATCGTTAGGTTGGGTTAAGGCAAGAAGACATGCATTAATACTACTCACGACATTAGGAGTTGTTAAAATCCAAGAGGGATCAACCATGCAATCATGACGACGTTTCAAATAGTTGGTTATCGCTTGGGTATACTCAGGTGTTTCTAAATTATAGCCAAGGATTTTCTCGTCAAGATATTCATGTAATCCATTAAGGATACGCTCATCCACTTCAATATCCATGTCCGCAACCCATAATGGAATGGTATCTTTTGGGTAGCGATTCAGATGAATACTATCATACTTTCGCGAGTGAGTATTAAATCGATCAGTTTTGAATTTAATATGTTTCATGGTCATATTGTATCAAATAAAGAGATAAAAACATAAAAAAACAAGTTGAAATTCAACTTGCTTAATGGATTATTTAAGAAGTTCATTGACCTTTTTAATGTCTCGTTTTGGTCTATCAACTAGAGGTGTTGCATCATGAACATAAAACGGATGTGCTTTATGGAATGGTGTTTTCTCACTGGTTTGATACAAGATCCCTAAAGCAAACTTATCTTGATTTAACGCTAGACTCATCGCTGCATTAAAGTCTTGAGCATTATGCTCACCTTGTGCTAACCAATAAGAATTATTCTTATACCAAGCAAAGGTATTCACTTTGTTGTAAGTCACACAAGGATGGAAGATATCCACGATGGCGTATCCTTCATGAAGAATAGCAGCTTTAATCACCTCTTTAGTCTTCTCTACATCGCCTGTGAAAGCACGACCAACAAATGATGCTCCAAGTGCTAATGCAAGCGCAACAGGATTTAGAGGTTCGTTATAGACTCCATTCACTTGAGTTGTTGTTTTTAAACCACGAGGTGACGTCGGAGAACCTTGTCCTTTAGTAAGTCCATAAATCATATTGTTATGGACAATGTGGGCCAGATTAGGATTGCGACGAACATTATGTAAGAAATGGTTACCCCCTTCTCCATACATGTCGCCATCACCACCTTCCGCAATCACAACTAATTTAGGATTGACAGATTGAATTGCCTGCGCAACAGAAAGACCACGACCATGAAGTCCATTAAAATATGAAGCATCGATATATTGTGGCATTTTTGCAGCTTGGCCAATACCTGATGAGAACACCACTTGAGTTTGATCAAGATTGAGTTCTTCTAATGCTTTAAGAATCGCTTGTCGTAGTGGGAAATTACCACATCCAGGACACCAGGCAATATCAAGTTCATGTTTAAAGTCAAATTTACTCATTTTAGAACCTCCTGAAGTTGTTCATTGATTTCTTCAATGAAGAATGGTTCCCCATTGTATTTATTAACTCGGTGTGTCACCATCACACCAAGTTCAGTCGCAAGAAGATTTGCGAATTGACCTGTGAAGTTATTTTCCACCACAACAACATGTTGAGCCTGATCAAAATATGTTTTTAATGATGTTGGGAGTGGGAATGGTTGTTTCACATATAAGTAAGCCACATCCTTCATCGAAGTCGTTTCAATAAATTCTTTGAGCACTCCATAGGTAGAACCCCATCCAACAACAAGTTTCTTGAAGTCTTTAGGTCCTAAAAGTTCCGCATCTTGATAGTCTTCAAGAAGTAATCCGCGTTTCTTCATACGTTTATCTTGCATTTGCACACGAACATCAAAGTCTTCAGTGATTTGTCCTGATTCATCATGTTCATCAGAATCCACCTTAACAAACCCTTCTCCAAAACCTGGAATCGCACGCGGTGATATTCCATTTTCAGTGAGTTTGTATCGTTTATAATCTTTATCAGAGACGACTGTAAATGATTCCATGTACTTATCAGAAAGTTCAAAAGAAGGCATTTGCCCTAAAGATTCCAACCAGTATTGATCAGATAAAATAAATACTGGAACTTGGTATTTATCAGCTAACCAAAATGCTTTTTGGGCTAATAGTACCCCATCTTCTAGTTTTCCAGGTGCTAAGACAATTCGAGGAAATTCCCCATGTCCTGCATAAACTACAAGGTTTAAGTCACCTTGTTCAGTTCTTGTTGGAAGGCCTGTAGCAGGTCCAGGTCTTTGCGCAACGTGAATTACAGCCGGTGTTTCAATAATGCCTGCCAAAGATACCGCTTCAGTCATTAATGCAAAACCACCCCCTGATGTAGTGACCATGGCCCGTGCACCTGCATAAGATGCACCGAGAGCCATATTAAGAGCAGCAATTTCATCTTCTGCTTGTTCCACAAGTACACCAAAATCATCGGCTTTATTGGATAAGTACATCATCACTGAGGTTCCTGGTGACATGGGATACGATGAAAGATAGTTGATTCCTCCACCTAGTAAACCAATGCCTAATGCATTATTTCCATCAATGACTTTAAATGGTGGAACTGACACTGGTTTTTCCATTTTTAGTGGGGCATGATAAGCTCTTCCTAGGTCATATCCCTTTTTAAATGCCGAGATGTTATCTGCCACAATGGCTTCACCACGATGAATGAAACGTTTTGTGATCAGATGCTCAGCCACCATCATATTCAAATCTAACATCCCAGAAATATAGCCAAACAATATAGTATTCGCAAATAAACGATTACCCGCTTCTTTCGCTAGCTTTGTGAGTTCTAATACTTCATAGTTTAGACTATGTTTTGCTTTTTCTTCATCAGAAACAAAAGCTTCCTCACCAAATACCACGGTGTGTGGTGTTAAACGTCTTGGTAAACGATAAAACGAATTGTTATTCAATAAGAATAAGTAGTCGATGCTTTTTCTAAGGGAATGAATGGGTGATTTAGAAACACGTAACTCAAAAGTATTGTTTCCACCACGAACACGACTCATCACTTCTTTTGAAGTAAAGACATAATATTCCTTTGATAAAGCTTCAACTAAAAACTCTTCGATTGTTGCTAAACCTTGGCCAGCTTCACCTGAAACAACAATCGATAAAGATTCTTTCATATGATATCCTCCAGTTCTTTATCGTTTAAAGTATATGAAAAAAAACAAGCACTTTCCATGAAAGTGCTTGAAGAAGTAAAAAATAAAAGGATATCCATGAACGTGGGTGGGGGGGGAATTGTGTCATGGAATATCCTGATAAATCATATCAAAGTGCATAAAATTTGTAAAGCTTTTTACCTTAAGTTACTATAAAATAATTTTTTCAGTTGATGCTTTCTTTAAGCGATCATTGAGTGTTGCGCCTAATCCTTTTTCAGAATAAGAAGTGACTAATATTGAAGTGACGGGCATATTATCACTTTGTCTTAAAATATCAAATAATCCATTAAGTGCGAATTCAAAATCATCCTTAGTTCCTAAGGTTACCATATAAGGTCCCGAGAGTTCATTGATGATTTCATCAACACTAATCAATAATGTATGTTCAAGTGAAATAGTTTTTAAATATTCCAATTGTTTCAAAAGATTTCCTTCAATAAATGTCATTGGTTTAGATGGTGCATAATGTTTATATTTTTGCCCAGGTGATTTAGGGGTAACATTCACATCAATTAACGCATCATCATATATAATCTCAGAATCAACTTCCCTTAGTCTTTCAATCGATAATCCACCTTTTCTAAGAATCGCAAATGTTTGTGATGAAACATCAAGTACCGTGGATTCAACACCTACTTGGCTTTGATCAGCCATAATAATTGCTGCAATCTTTCCTTGAAGATCATCTAGAACGTGGGATCCTTTTGTAGGGGAAGGTCGCCCTGAAACATTCGCACTTGGTGCAGCAAGTGGAACTTGAGTTGCTTTAATGAGTGCTAAGGCAATCGGATGATCTGGCATTCTAATACCAACTGTAGGCAAAGAAGCGCTGACTAAATCTGATATTAATGAGCTTTTCTTAAAGACCAACGTTAATGGTCCAGGCCAAAAGGCTTCCATAAGTTTCAAAATTCTATCATTCAAGGGTTGATCAATACACTTTAATAACATCTCTTGGTCACACACATGCACAATTAATGGATTATCACTTGGTCGCCCTTTAGCTTCAAATATCCTTTGGATCGCTTCATCAGACCATGCATTAGCAGCTAACCCATAAACTGTTTCAGTTGGCATAGCAACGCATTGATGGGCATGAATAAACTGCGAAGCTAAAACAATTGCTTCGTTATCAATATTGTTTTGATTTATAGGTATGATTATTGTTTCCATAGGCGTAGTATATCAAAAAGAACTCGATAATTAAATACATGATACAAAGCACAAAAAAAGGATTCCTTGAACGTGGGTGGGGGGGGGAATCGTTGCAAGGATATCCTCGAATTCATCATAGCGAAAAAGACGTTTTTTTTCAATAGTTAAACGATTAATCTTTTCATGTTCTTTGAATCATTTTAAGACTTCGTTATGTCCTATATGAGTCAATGATATTCATAAGCGTAAAATCCCATTCATGAAGCAAGTTCGTGTATAATTTAGTTAAGGAGATAAACTATGTCAATCACATTTTATACTGCTGACCAACAACTTAAAAACTTCAATGATTTCAAAGGAAAAGTATGCCTGATTTTTAATTCGGCCACAGGATGTGGACTCGCCCCTCAATTTGCTAGTATTCAAACTCTTTATGAAAGATATCATGACCAAGGTTTAGAAGTATTAGACTTCCCTTCTAATACGTTTAAACAATCATTAGAATCTGCTCAAGAAGCTGCAAGTATTTGTCAGTTGAAATACAACACAACCTTTACCACGTATGAAAAAATTGAAGTAAATGGTCCTCAAACTCATCCATTATTTGTTTTTCTTAAAAACAATGGAAAAGCTACTGGATTATATGGGATGAAAGCAAAACTAAATCAAGATATTGAATGGAATTTCACTAAATTTTTGGTGAATAAGTCTCAAACTAAAGTATTCAGATTTGGTCCTCAAACTTCTCCACAGGATCTCACCTCAGCGATTGAACTATTTCTAAATGAAAAGGTGTAAGCAAGTAATGCTTACACCTTTTTAAACGGATAGATGATAATGATGAATCAATGAATAGGCAACACCGTCTTCATCATTTGTGGCACATATTTCTTTAGCAATACTCTTTAGTTGTTCATCAGCATTCCCCATAGCAACACCATGACCCACACATTTGATCATTTCAAGATCATTTTCTGCATCACCATAAGCTAAAATTTGAGATGATTCATATCCAAATTCTTTTGCTAATGCAACAACCCCTTTTCCCTTACCTGCTTGATCACTGACAAACTCATACAAATCACTTTGAGAAATAAAGGATTGATATCCTGCCAAAGGATTTTTTGCCATATAGTCGTGAATCATTTTCGAAGTTTCCTCATTCACAATAAATAACACTTTGGGAGTTGACTCAAAATCTAAAGCATAAAGATTAGTAATCATCGGTTCTAATCCATTTTGGTTGGAAATACGATCAACTGTATCATCCATTTCAAAGGCATAACAATGATCAGGACCATAAATCATAGCATTAAGATTCAAAGGTTTTATATGATTAAGAATCGTAATAGCATCCTTTTTAGATAACATATGATGTGAGTGTTGGGCAAGATTAATGAGATTTAACGTATCAATCCCATTGTTGCACACATATCCTGACATCAAATGATCAATACCATGAAGTTTCATAGCAAGTCTTGCGGATTTAATTGGACGTCCTGTCGCGATGCATAACTTTACGCCTTGTTCCTTCAGTAGTTCAAGCGTAAAGCGTGTTAATGGCGTGACTTTCTTCTCACTGTTGAGAATTGTTCCATCAACATCAAAGAATACGATTGGGTATGTCATAGGCTCCTCCATAGTATGTTGGCTATTGCGACCATCAGTGGCATACTGATGATTGAAAATAAAGTGGTCATCATAATTTGAGATGCAGCTAATTGAGTATCACGATCATATTGTTGAGCAAGTATCGCAACATTCGCTCCAATTGGAGCTGACATGGCTACAAGTAATGTGTATGCGACTAAAGAATATTCTTTAGCAATGAATGTGAGTGCACCAAGCACAAACAAAGGTAATATAAATAAACGTACTACGACCATCATCCAAACACGCATATCGAGTAAAGTTCTCTTAATTGATAAATTAGCAAACGAACTTCCTAAGACTATCATGGCCACGGGCATAAGCATTGCCCCAATTCTTGATAAAAATTCATCCAATACAGCAGGGATTGGAATATGCAAGAAATAGACTAGGACTCCTAAAATAGTGGCAACGATGACTGGATTTGTAATTACTTTAATCAGTGACATTGAGCGAATATCTTTAGTGATCACAACAATGCCTAAAGTCCACTGGATTACAAATAACCAAGATAAAAAAGGACTTAAGACAAAGATAGCTTCTTGAGAAAATAATGCAATCACTAAAGGTATCCCCATAAACCCTGAATTAGTAAATATACTCGCAAAGATACTTAATCCATCTTTACGATATATCAAAGTTGCGACACCAATAATAAGTAGTAAACATGCAAATGATGCGACAAATGACACAAGTAGTCTTGTTGTATTTAGATCTGTTTGAGGTACAAGATAACCCCTAAACACCACAATGGGAGATATCACAAAAAGTAGGAATACTCCTAAATCCTTAAAAGTTTGGTCAGCCATCATGCCGCGTTTTTTCATCCATGCTCCTAAAGCGAGCATTGCAAACATAATGAGTAGTTGTTGGAAAAGTATTTGTGTCATGCTTGAATTCCTTCATTAAATTGAGCGTTATACAATCGATAGTAGGCTCCTTGAGCGTCCATAAGGCGTTGATGAGTTCCCACTTCAACCACTTCTCCATGTTCTACTACCACTATCATATCACTCGACACGATGGTACTCAATCGGTGAGCGATAATAAAACATGTTTTATTTGAGGTTAATTCCTTTAACGCCGCTGCAATCATCTTTTC
Source organism: Erysipelotrichia bacterium (assembly GCA_018333955.1). Lineage (GTDB taxonomy): Bacteria > Bacillota_I > Bacilli_A > Erysipelotrichales > Erysipelotrichaceae > UBA6182. The sequence continues at coordinate 18,532 of JAGXSD010000018.1, read as the reverse complement.
TGTCATGGTATCAACATTTGAAGTGGCTTCATCTAGAATGACCATAGGACGATCAAGTAACATTGCTCTCGCAATGGTGATTAATTGCTTTTGCCCTTTTGACAAGTTTGAACCATCATCATAAATCATTGTTTTTAGGCCATCCTTAGACGATTTCACAAAATGAGTCAAAGAAACCTTTTCAATGACTTCCCACAATCTTGCCTCACTAATATGTGAAGCTCCATATGTGAGATTATCTTGAATGGTTCCTTCAAATAACCAACTATCTTGAAGTACCATACCAAAGGCTTGACGAACACTATCTCGAGTACATTCCTGAATAGGTTGCCCATCAATGAGGATTTGACCTGATTGAGGATCATAAAATCTCATAAGTAAGCTCACAAGTGTTGTCTTTCCTCCACCCGTTGGACCAACTATCGCCACCATGCTTTTTGCTGGAATATGCAATGAAACATCTTTAATAATGGGTTGACCTTGAACATACGAGAAGTTCACATGATCAAAAACAACTTCCCCTTGAATATTTGAATTTAGTTTTTTATAACCTGTCTCAATTTCTCCAGTTTCATCAAGAACCTTAAACACTCGCTCAGCGGCAGCTAAAGTAGATTGAAGTTCCGCAACCATGTTGCTTGCTTCAGTAATTGGAGCTGAAAAACGACGTGAATATAAGATAAATGAACTAATATTCCCTATACTAATAATCTGAAATAAATACAATAATGACCCTACTAATGAAATAAGAGTAAGAGAAATATTATTGATGAAGTTAATGGCTGGTCCCGAAATAGATCCCCAATAATCAGCTTCATAATAAGCCATCGACGCTTCTTGATTTTTCGCATCAAATCCTTCAATAAAATTAGGTTCTACTGCATAAGCTTTAATGGTTTTTAAACCACTTATGGTTTCTTCAATATAACCATTCATATCCCCAAGTTTCGCACTTCTTTTTCTAAATAGAGGTCGAGTTAATTGTGCAAGTTTACGAGTTGTGAAGATAGATAAAGGAAGTGTAACAACAAAGACACTCAATAAAGGTAAAGAGATTCCCATCATAATAACAAATGCACTAATCACCGTCACAAATGAAGAAAACAATACAATCACATCTGCTGAAAGTGACGTATTAATCGTATCAATGTCATAGGATATCCGTGACAACATATCTCCGATTTGATATCGATCAAAATATGAAATAGGTAACGTGGTGAACTTATTAAAGACCGCAGCACGCATTCTTACAATTACCTTTTGAGCTATCACAATCATCAATACCGAAAGTGCATATTGGAGAACAACACTTATCACATAAAATCCAATAAGCCAAATTAAAATGGATGCGACTTCATTGAGTTTTGTGGTTGATGCGGAATCAAGCACATCAAAAATTAATCCAATAAGATATGGACCAACAAGTTGTGCCAGGGATGATATTAATGATAAAACAAGCGCTAATAATAACCATCCTTTAACATGGCTCATAAACGACACTAAACGTTTAAGAGTTTTTGTGGTTTCTTTGGGTTTATCAATAGCCGCAGAAATCGGTCCGCCCATTCGACTCATCGTGCTTCACCTCCTAACTGAATATTAACAAGTTGTTGATAAGGAATACATGTCTTCATCAGTTCACTATGTGTCCCATATCCCACCATTTTCCCAGCATCAAGCATGATGACTTTGTCGGCTGAAAGTGCAAGTGAAACACGTTGTGTGATAAGTAGTGTACTTAAAGGTTTCATTGACTTTAAGTTTTGAAATATCAATGATTCAGTCACATAATCAAGAGCACTGGAGGCATCATCAAGAATAAGGACTTTCGCATCTTTCGCAAAAGCACGAGATAAAACAAGTCTTTGCTTTTGACCCCCCGAGAAGTTTGAGCCAGAGCGTTGAACTTGAGTTTCTAGTTGAAGTGGTAAGGCAGAGACAAAATCTGCTTGAGCTAATGATAATGAGGTGAGCATTTCTTCTTGAGATACACTTTCCCCAAGTTGAATATTTTGTGCAATGGTGAAGGAAAATAATGTGTCATTTTGAAAAACAACCGCAAATGATTTCCTTAGTTCTTCTAATGAATAAGATTGGATATTTTTACCCATTAAGGATATGGCTCCTTCTTGAGGATCATAGAGTCTTAAACACAGTTGTGCTAATGTGGATTTCCCACTCCCTGTTGCACCTATAATGGCAAGTGTTTCATGAGGGTACAAATCAAAATGAATATCTTGAAGGGTTGGTTCATGATCAAAATACCCAAAAGTGACATGATTAAAAGATAATACACTATCTTGATTGGCCACCATATGATCTTCAATAATCTTGATGTGGTCTTGACTATCGAGGAGTTCACTTAATCGTTGTGCACTTGCGGTTGCTTTTGATGTAAGCAAGAAAATCCTATTTAATGCATAAAATGCATTCAGAATTAATGTAAAGTATGAAATATAAGCAATAATAGAACCCACTTGAGAAGTCCCATTGAGTACATTATTGGCCCCTACCCAAAGAATGATCACTAATCCTGTATTAAGCAATAATGCCATAGTAGGATTGAGTAATCCTACAATAATATTTGCACGTTGTTCTTTCATCGAAGTTTGTTCATTGATATCGGTGAAGCGTAATATTTCGTTATTTTGTTGATTAAAGGCTTTAATGATACGAATACCAGTAAGGTTTTCACGTACTACCTTAATCAGTTCATCGAGGGAACGTTGGAGCTGATCAAAATAAGGAACACCTTTAACGGTGATAAAACCAACAACAAAAAACAAAACAGGAAGTAGAATCAACATAATAATTGATAATTGAAAATCAATAATTACCATTAATATGATTGCTCCTATTAATAGAATTGGAGCTCTTATCCCCATTCGTTGCATAACATTAAAGAAGCGATATACATGGTACGTATCGGTAGTCATTCTAGAGACTAATGATGGTAAGCCAACTTCATCCACTTTCTTTGCACTTAGATTCATAATCTGACGATACCCATCTTTTCTCAAATCTAAGATTGCATCTGTACTTACTTTTGCAGAGATACGATTCGCCCACACATTAAAAGTAATCGAAAGAATTGCAGCGACAAGCATGAAAAAACCAAACAAAAGAATAAATGGAACTGATTTAGTAGGGATAATTCTATCAATGATGATGGCTAAAATAAAGGGTAGCATCAAATCTAAGATTCCAGCTACAGCTTTAATAAATATTCCAAAACTAAGTAACCTTTGATAAGGCTTTAAATACCTAAAGATTTTCTTCATGCGATGATAATTCCTTTGCACGTGTATACAACCGATTCAGAAAAGATAAAAATTGAGTTTCACTTTCCTCATCGAAATCTTGCATAAGATAAAGCCGTTGTTTCTTTAAAATGGCCACACATTGATTTTTGACTTCTAATCCAAGAGGTGTTAACGTCAGTCTTTTATAGCGTCGATCTGTTTCGCTTAAAGATACTACAACATACCCTAAATCCACACAAGCTTGTATACCTCGTGTAATCGTACTTTTATCAACATGCATGGTTTCAATCAAAGCTTCCATAGGATATTCACTTTGTTTTGAAATCTCAATTAGAAAGGAAGCTTGATATCCTTTAAGTTTAAATTTCGCAAATTGATGATCTCTAAATGATAAGTTGTAACGCTCGATCATCGAAATCGTTTTATTAATAGGTAGCATAAACCCTCCAATAATTGCACATGCAACTATTATACACTTTTTTGTCACTTTAGAAAGTCTTAAGAAATCCCAACATAAAAAAAAACAACGATGACTCGTTGTTTATCTTGTGAATAGTCTTTTCATGACGAAGCTATAAATATACCCTAAGATGAATAATCCAGTAATTGAGAATAAAAACATCACGACGAGTAATAATAAAACTTCCATTTATTCTGCCCCTCCCACTTGTTTAAATAAATCATATAAGGCTTTGTTTTGGTGATATTGTCGCTCCAATAGCCTAATAATCTCACCTACTCCAATAAACCCAACACCAGTAACAATCCCACTTAGTGCAACAATCGCTAATATAATGTAATCTACATTTTGCACTGATCGAATAGTCAAAATGAAAACAATACTGCTAATCCAAATAAGTACTCCAAAAATCTTAAATAGTTTTCCCATAACCCCCCTTTAGACTGTCGATAATCATCACGAATTCTTAAAACAAGCATACCATTTAATCCAAATTTTTCAAGTCTTGCAAGTCATAGATAAACGTTTAACTTGAAATTATCGTAAAGTTTTATCGCTCAATCAGTGAAACCCAAGGGTGGTTCCCATAATCACTCGCCTCCCAATAAGTTAATAACATGAGTTGAAGTGTAAACAAGTAGTTGACTTCAAACTCACTTAGCTCTTCAACGATGACTTGATAGGTAAAGTGAGGTGATAAGGTTCCAACTAATCTCACATGCGAAGAATAATCAGAATCTTGCGAAAAACTCATGATAAACCTTACTTCGACATCATGATCTTTCACAAACTGCTTTAGATACTCCAAACGCAATGTATCATGCAAGGGTTGTTTGAGTGATATTTGTCTTGTTTCATGTTCGCTTTGAATCACTAACGAAATTAATGGCACTTCAATAAAGTCATGAAACTTCAAAGATGATATATAGTCTTTCAGTATAGCATCGTCAACTTGCATGTAAAAATTAGAATCTAATTTATGTAAATGATAAGCAAAATAAGCATGTGGATGATTCATAGTCGTAACCTCATTTAGACTTTATCAAACCTTCCTCCTATGAAACAACAAAACTCATCTTTAAATTGATTTAAAAATGAGTTTTGGTTATTCAAATCGATTAAACATTAGGTTAAGGAGTAAAAAAATGGACCTCTAAAACGATAAGCACATTGGCACAATCACAAGTTGTGATGCATGTCTTTTAAGCGCAATACTCATGACACTCACACACCATCCCTCATCATAATTGTCTAATATAAGCGCAACTTTATTTACATGTGAAAGAGGTGGAATCGACCATGAATCAACACATGATTTCGCTCTCATAACTTTTTGATATGGATTATTTCCTCCAAGAAATCGTGTTTGATCTAATTCTAATAGTTCCACACGAAATGCATCATGTAATGATGCAATGGTGTCATGATGATGTGAACCAATCATGATAGTATCAATATTGTGGTGATGACACCACGTCTTAATTGATGCTACACTCAATGAGTTTACAACGATCACACCATTCACATGTTTTAAATCATCTGGAATGATCGCAAAGTCATACCAACCCACTGGCATAATCTTCTTTGGACTAAACTCAAACATGATGTCATCAGGAACGTTTTGCACTGTTCCGTTGATTTCAATGGTTTTAACACTCAGTGATGGAGACATTTCAATGTCAATTGATTGAATTGCTAAAATCCCTTCAGGCTGGTCAATGATGTAATTCAAACCTTCTTTTTTAATGATCTTTCGTCCTTTTAGGAATTTGATGATTTTTTCAAATTCATACGAATCAATATTAAGGCTTCGCTCTGCTTCACGCATAGAGCATCCATTTTCAATCATCTGAACATGATGAATAAAATCAAACATATTCTGATTAATCGGACATGAAAAATGAGACAAAGGATAAGATTTAAACCAGTCAATGATCTTCCATTGGGCATTGAGTGACGTATAAGGTAAGAAAAAACGAATGAATGCATCACTTTGTATCTCAAATGTAAAAATCACACATTCAATCTCTTGAACTTCGAGTGATAATATGGTCTCCCAAGTAAGTACACACACGTTGAGCTCTTTAGTAATGAACTGGTTTTCCATGAAAACCTTTGCACTTTCTTCAACTTTTTTATGAACTAATGCATGATTGATCCCCATATGATTTAAGGTAGCTGAGATTTTGTTCGCTTCTACCCATGTTTGCGCAACCCAAATAGTTCGCATTAAACCCATCGATTTAAGAAGTCGATTTAATTCAAATGGCCATTTTTCAACGGTTTGAGGAAGTTCTATGTCATGACTATGTGCTTTTATCACATTTGAATGATATGAACCTTGTATCGTGTGCACGGATTTAGGTTTTATATCCTGAATATGTGATAAAAATACTTCAAGTTCGATAGAATAGTGAACCTTCTCAACATCACAACGATAACATCCATCCACGATAAGAGTATCTATGTTTTGAATGGCTTCTTTAATGATTTCAAATTTTGGAGTATTCATTACTTGTTCATAAGAAATAATCAAGCCATCCGTTTGTTTTTCACTAAAACGCTTTATTGAATCATGGAATTGATGAGTATGTGCTCCTGAAAGAATATCAAACTTAAATGAACTTGTATCATGATGATGTTGAATCAATGATGCAACACTAAATGAAGGTGTGAATAGAACCCATTGTGTCCCAATTGGGGTAAGTTTAAGAATATCAATCAATGTTTGTGTAACTTGTGAGATCTCTTTCTTCATAGTTTATGCAACCTGCTCCCCTCATTTCTTTTCAAAATAACATTTTTGATATTGCTAAGCAACCTTTTTTGGATAAAACATATAGACTAATGTAGGAATCACAACCATGGTTAGCACCGTACTCATTGCGAGACCAAAGAATAACACTAACGCCATTGGTGAGGTTAAAGGATCACCTGAGAGGATAAGTGGAATCACTCCAATAATGGTAGTGAGCGTTGTGAGTGTGATAGGACGATATCGCTCTTTTAAAGCTTTAAAAATAGCGTCTTCAATATTTAAACCTTCATTTAAACCACTATTTATAACCTCAACAAGTAAAATACCATTATTCACGACAATCCCAATTAAACTCACTGCTCCTAAGAGGGCCATCGCTTGAATATCAACTCTAAATAAGACTAATCCAAGAAAGACTCCTGAAAGAGAAAGAGGTATCGAAGCTAGAATAATCAAAGGTTGTTTTAAATTATTAAACTGAAACACAAGAATAAGATAGATTAATGCTATAACAGCTAAAGAAGACACACCTAAGTTTGAGATTAAATTAGTAATATTACTTAACTCTCCACGATATACAATTTCCACATCACTTAGTTGTGAGTTAACATCTAAAGATTCACGTAAAGCTAATTCAACAGTTGTGGCATCATAACCTGGTAAAACATCCGATAATACCGTGATAGTTCTTAACCCGTTTTGTCTAAATATACTTGGGTTCACAAAATCAATACCTAGTGAAGCCACCTGACGAAGTTGAAGTACTGACCCTGTTGCTGAGGAGCGAATGGTTAAACTTAATAAATCATCAAGTGATTGAATATCAGCCTTAATCTTAATAGGAAGTTGTAGTGTACCTAATGTAAGTTGGGTTGGTGATGTCCCCATGAGTGCAGTATTAATGGTCTTAACCACATCAAATTTCAATAGTCCTGATGTCGACAAATAATCAGGATTAATATTAACAACATATTGTGGTTCACTTGAAATATGTGTATCACGAATATTGGTCGTCCCTGAAATGGATTTTAAGGTTTCTTGGACAATCTCTGAAGCACTTAGTAGCTCATCAATATTTTCGCCACGAATCGCAACAGCAACCTTAGCCTCAACGGGTAATGCATACTCTAAATATCGCACTTGCACATCTGCGCCCACTATGTTTGCATTAAATCGATCTTGAAGTTCTCTTCCTAACGCTTCATTGGAATCAAAACGACTATTTCTCAAATCGACATTCACTAGCACTTGCGCGTTCGCAACATTGACACCTAACACTGGAGCCGTAATGAAAAACTTTGGTAAGCCTCGACCATAAGCCGATGTTGTATTTATAATTTCATCATATTCAGAAAGAATATCTAAAACCTGATTATGAATTTCTTTAGTTTGATCAAGATTAAATTGTTCTGATTCAATATCGATATGAAATGTCGGTTTATTCGAGTATGGGAAAAATGAAATATTAAGTTGCGTAAATAGAAGCCCAGAGATGATTAAGGTGGCGAATGCTAAACCAATCATCGATTTAGGTTTACTTAAACCATAACCCAATAACCATTTAAAAAAGCGATATGGTTTTGTTTGATGTGTTTTTTCTATTTTGATACTTGATTCTTTTTTAAAGAAATGGAATGCAAAGATAGGGATGGCCACCATTGCGACAAGATATGAAGCACTCAATGTTGAGATGACAATTGTTGGTATTGTTGCGACTGTCTTGCCAATCACACCTGGCACGAAGAAAAACATCCCAAACGCAACCATGGTCGTAAGCGTGGATGTAAGCATCGGAATCGATGTTTCTTCAACAGCTTTCATAATCGCTTCAGTTCGCTCCATATCATCATTAAGACGATATTGAATCGCTTCTGAAATAACAATGCCATTATCAACAAGAATTCCTAAAGAGATAATGAGGGCCGCAATAGAAATAAAGTGAAATTCTAATCGAGTGATATTCATCACAATAAAAGTTAGGAGAATGGAAAGAGGAAGAATCAGAGAAATGACTAATGCATTGCGTAGTTTCACGAAAATCATGACAATCAAAATAATCAAACCGATACTTTGAAGAAGAGATCCAATGAAGTTATTAATAGAGTTATCGATATCTTTGGGTGAAAAGACTACCTCTTCCACTAAAAGCGAACTAGGAAAGGACTGTTTAAGTGTGTTAAGCACTTTTGAAACATCTTGTCCTATATTCACTGAATTGACGTTTTGATTAAAATAACCCGTAAGCAAGACAGTAGTGTTGCCATTACGAGTAAACCCTACACTAGAAGTAGGTATTACATTCACAGTTGCCACATCGGACAACCTAACAAACCCTACACCACTAGTCGATCCTTTAATAATCATGTTTTCTATATCTTGAACTGACTCAAATGAGGATGGTGTTTGAACATTAATCGATTGCCCATCAATCACGACAGAACCTGAAGGAATGGTAAGATTTTGTGCTTGCATGAGCTGAACAATCGTTTCTATAGAAACTTGATACACATTCAATGCATCCACATCAACTTGAACTGAAACTTCAAAGTTATCTTCACCATCTAATACAATGCGTGAGACCCCGCTAATTCGAGAGATCTGTGTCGAAACACTTTGAGCATAACTGACTAATTCACTTAACTCCAATGTAGGAGAAGAAAATGAGAGAATAAATGCTGGTGTTGAAATGAGATCATCATTAATCGTTGATTCATAGGCAAGTTCAGGAAGTGAGGCTTGTGTTTTAGCAACAATGTCTTTTAATTGTGCTATCGAATCTTCAGGATCCGCATCAATTTCAAAAACCACCACAATTACACTGGCAGAATTTGTCGAGTAAGAATTCATGACATCAACCTTTTGAAGACTAGATAAAGCCTTTTCTAAAGGTATGGTCACTAAACTTTCAACTTGAGTTGACGTAGCCCCTGGATAAATGGTCGTAATCAAAGCTGCTGGCAAATTCGTATTTGGATTTTCTTGTTTTGGGATTTCAAAGTAAGCTAAAATTCCTCCAACCATCAAAATTAGTGTAAATATATAGACAATTAGGTAACGTCTTAAAGCCCAAGTCACTATTTTTTTCATGGTTGATTCACCACTTTAACAGCTGTTCCAGAACGCAATGACTTAACACCATTGATGATGACGACTTCATTCGCTGATAACCCTTCCACTCGTACATCTGTGTTATTGAATCCAATTAAAGCAATTCTACGCTTGATAGCTCGATCATCTTCAACAACATACACATAGGGCTGTCCATCATTCATAATGCTTGTGATGGGCAACCATACGCCTGATATTTCATTTAATGCGATTTCAATACTTACAGATGATCCAATCGCAAAACTTTGAGCTGCAAGATCGACACCAATTTCATATGTCCTTGAGGTTTGATCTGGAAGTGGTGCTATCGATGTAATCACTGCATCAATGCTATTAGTCGAATTAAACACCTTAATGGGTTGATTAAGATAAAGTGAAGGCAACCATTGAAACGGAACTCCAAAGATAGCTTTAAGATCATCAGATGCAATGACCACCACTGGAGCTAATGGAGTAGCAAGTTCATTCACATTTCCAACCACACGAACCACAGTACCGTTCACACTTGCTCTAAGTGTAGTGTTCTCTAGGTTATTTTCAGCTTGTGTCACATTGTTACGAGCAATATTCACTTGAGTCTGATTAGCATTCACATTGGATTGGGCTGCATTATAGCGACTTCGTGCGATCAAGACATCATTAGATTCACCATTCTCAAGAGCTGTTTCATATTGTGTTGTAGCGATCTGATATTCTAATTCCGCTTGATTATATGCTACTAGTGAAGCTTGTGTTGTTGGAGAATTTTGGCCCAAAGTTTCCAAGTTTGTTTCATAGGTGCTCAAGGCATCATCACGTCGTTGTTTTGCACTAAGCTGTTCCACACGCAATTCATTTAATCGCGCTTCATCTGCAACAACAGCCTCATCATATAAACGTTTTTCTGTTTCAGCATTAGATTGTGCACTTTGTAGATTAAACTGAGCATTAGCATAGGCTTCTTTTGAGTTTTGAAGCTGTAGGCGTGATTGTTCATCATCGATTCGTGCTAATACTTGATTCACAACGACTCGATCCCCTTCTTTGACATTAATCTGTGTTATTGTCCCTACATTTTGAAAAGCGGCTTGTGTAATGGTTTTGGGAGAGATAAAAGCCACTGAGCGATAGCTTTCTTCAAATGCACTCTCAGAAACAGTCAGTGTTTCCACTGCAACAACTCTTTCAACGAAGTCCTCTTCTTCTTGATCAAATAAAGGAGAAATCAGAAAGAAAGCGAGAGCTGCTAGAACACTTACGATAATACTTTTAACAATCCATGGTTTCATATTGATACTCCTTTTGTGGCATAAATCATATAGACATGCAGTTCAAAATACATGTTAATTGCGCTAGCAATGTGCTTTGAATCTTGCGTGTTGGATAGTTCCACAGCTTGTAAACAACCATGAAAAATTCCTTTTGTTAACATATCAATGACTAAAGACGAATCTAAATCATCTTTCTCAAACTCATCGAGCCACTGAGCAGCTAAACGGGTTAAGAATGCTTTTAAGTGAGTCTGAATAAGATTTGAAGTTTTAGGATCACTTAACGTAACATAGAGTGCGTCTTTGTCATCTTCAATAAGCGATATTAAGGTAGTTGATATCATTTGTGCAAGTTCATTGAAGGCAACTTGAGGGTGTTCAAATGAATTTGGTTTCAAATTCAAAATTGATTCAAAGCGAGTAAGAGGAGGTGTAATAATGGCATGAAAAAGTTGCTCTTTACTTTCAAAGTAACGATAGACATTTCCGACACTAATGTTTGCTGATTGAGCAATTTGACGAAGTGAAGCTTGTGAATAGCCCTTCTCTTTAAACTCAAGAATGGCTGATTGTAATATTTGATCTTTAACGCTGTTTTTTAATGTTTGCATAAGTTCCTCATCAAAAGTATACACTTGTTCATTATTGAAATCAATGAAAATGAAAAGGACTTTCGTCCTTCTCGTTAGATTTCTTGAACTTGCTTTAAAGCGTATTGAGCTAGTAAAGGGCCAAATAGTTCTAAGATTAATACTGTAGATAATATTAAAACTTGAATTGTATTTGCATACATTGGAACAATCGTTTGGGCAACATAAGTTAATCCAATCGCCACTCCCCCTTGAGGGGCTAGTGCATAGCCTAAATACTTACCTTGCAATTTAGGTAGTTTCATCATTGATACTCCTAGGTATGATCCAATTGACTTACCCATTTGTCGCATAATGATATAGACAATTCCAAACACTCCAATAGAAGGAAGTATCCAAATATTGAGGTGAGTTCCTGTTAAGACAAAGAACAAAATGAATAATGGAGGAGCACTACGTTCAACAAGCTCTGAAACTAATTCAAAATGTGGTGATAAGTTTGCGAATGTTGCTGATAATGCCATGATAAGCAGTAAACTTGATGCATTTAATGATGTTGCTAGGGCTGCTCCGAAAAGAAGAACCGTTACAGCTAATGAATATCGATTAGCACGAGATTTGAAGAATCGCATAAGATAAGCCAAAAACAACCCACAGAGTACCCCAACTAATAAAGATACTCCTATTTCCTTAAGTGGTTCAAATAAGTCTAAAACGTTAAATGAAGTTCCTTGAATAAGTACATTTGCAATGGCTGCATTAATACCAAATAACATAAGTGCAACGGCATCATCGATAGCAACGACCGATAATAATAAATCTGTGAACGGTCCTTTTGCTTTATACTCCTTAATAACCATTACTGTGGCTGCAGGAGCTGTAGCACTTGAAATTGCTCCAATGACTAAAGCAAATGGAAGCGATGCACCTAGTAATAAAAATCCTACGGTTACAAATACATACGCAATCAATGCTTCCAAAAATGCAACAACGATAGGGGCAATTCCTACTTGTTTAAAATAAGAGATTTTAAACTGAGAACCGATCGAAAAAGCAATGAGTAATAGCGCTAATGAAGAAACAAATGATAAAGACTCGACCATGGAATCTGTAAGAATATTAAACATGCTAGAACCTAGCAATAAACCAGCGATCAGATATCCAATGAATGAGGGGATTTTAATCTTCTTCGCGATGCGTCCAAAAAGCATCCCACTCATAAGTAGTACACTGAGTGGGGCAAAAAGTGAGTCGGTTAGAAATGTCATTTACTGAATGCCTCGTATATGATCTAAAGAAAAGCTAAAAGCAATTCCTGTATTAGGCTTATTTAGAGAACCTAGCACCGACTCAATCGTATCAAAAGCCAAGGATTCTTGATCTTGCGATGTGATCACAAACATAGTTGCACTCTCTTTTGAAGTCATCTCAAATAACTGACGAAATGAACCAACAAACCATTCATCACTATCTTCGCTTAAAGTGGAAATCATTCCTTTTGAAGACAATAACGTTGCTCCTTTAATACCAACATCGTTTAGTTTTGATAATAATTGCTTGGTTTTTGATATATCTTGAATAACACATACAACACATTTCATAAAATTCTCCTTCAACATGCATGTCATTATACTCCTCTATTTAAGTGCTTTCAAGAGAAAAAGATAAATAGTTGTTCTACTTTTAGATAACCTAATTTGATACAATGACACTATGAAAACGAATCTACTCAAATGCCCACTGTGTCATCAACCATTAATCTTTAATCACCAGTGGAGCTGTGGTCAGCATCATTTTGATGAGGCAAAGGAAGGTTATGTCAATTTGTGTGTCCCACCCATTAAAGGAGACGATGCATTCCTTGTTCAAGCTCGCGAACAATTCTTTTCCACAAATCCTTATCAACCATTGATGATTGAAATGAAGAAGTGGATACTACCCAATGATGTGGTGCTTGATGTGGGGTGTGGCATTGGAGCATACTTAAAGTATTTTAAAACTCAAGATCATACGTTGACTACCCTTGGTTGTGATGGATCTAAGCTCGCTATTAAAAAAGCTGCGAAACACGATTCATTGAGTCACTATGTTGTCGCCAACATGAATAATCTTCCTTATATTGATCATCACATCGATGTGATTATCAGTGTGTTCGCTCCATATGATATTAAAGAGATCACAAGAGTGTTAAAACCTAAGGGTCGTTTTATTCTTATTACACCCTCAACTCATCATTTAGTGGAGCTGAAGAAAATTATATATGATGAGGTAAAACTCAATCCAAGTCATCATCCAAGATTAGATCTGACTTGTATTGAAAATCAAATTGTTTCATTCACAATGAACTTGAATCAATCATCATTACTATCATTATTTCAAATGACACCTTACGTTTATAAAAGTCCCAATGATGCAATTGAAAAAATTAAATCCCATCAATCCCTTGATGTCACCGCATCCTTTGTTTTACAAGTTTATCAAACATAAAACAAGATGGATTATTCCATCTTGTTTTATGATTTAAACCATAATGCTAATTCTTGTTTTGCACTTTCGTCACTATCTGAAGCGTGAACAAGATTTCTTACAAGTCGACCTTCACTTATTGCAACACTCATATCATCATCACCAAATTTTCCACGAATGGATGATGGCTCAGCAAGTTTAGGGTCTGTTTTTCCAATCAAGGTTCTAACCTCTGAAACGACATCATCTCCTTTAACAATCTCTAAAATCACAACATCTTGATTCACAAAGGATTCTAAGATTCTTTCTTTAAAGAACGGAAGCTGTACTCGTGCAATAACTTCATCATAATGAGCTAATATTGTAGCTTCATCGACATTCTTCAACTGCCGGCGAGCAATCGTAAAACCTGCTTGTTGAAACTCTAGAATGATTAAATCGACTAGATTTCGTGCCAAAGCATCTGGTTTCAACATGACAAACGTTGATTTCATACTTTCTCCTATGTTTTCTTTGTGTTACCATTATACACCATGAATGTAAAGGTGTGCCTATTATAATTTCTGTTTGAAATTTCCATTGATAAATGTATGTGTTTCTTTTAACTAAGTTGATTACAAGTAATAAATACCCTATAATTTGTTTGAAATGTGTAAAGGATACCCACGCCAATGGATTTCATTCATATTGATTTACTCAATCAGAATATTTTAGAGCAACTTGAAAACTTCACTCTCATGCCTATGGTCGTCTTTGATGAAGAGCAATTGCTTTATTCAAACATTTACTTCCAGGATGCAATTAAAGAGGAAAGTATTAATCCTTTTTTCAATAATCTCTATTATGATATTGACATTCAAAGTACCCATAAACGACAAGAGATAAAAGTAAAGAACTCATTTGGTGAAGTATTCTATTTTGATGCAATGATTAAGCAGGTTATCTTCAATAAGAAACCTGCCTATTTCGCGCTTTTGATCGATATTAGTGATCGTCGTATGAATGAAAAGCACCTCACTCAAATTTCTAAGTTGAGAGCTTTAATTGCTGAAATATCACAATCAATTCTTGATAGTACAGATTTAAATAGTTTTTATAATTTTGTACTTAATACCACCTTAAAAGCTTTAGAAAAATCGACTTTAGGAACCATTCTAATATTAGATGGCACTCACTTCACCCCGGTTGCCAGTGTAGGATATTCATCTGACATTTATGATTTTAAACTTCCTGTTACAGAATCTTTTATTTTTAAAGAAACTAACGGGGCGATGAATACCATCATTAATATTGAAGACCCCTCTAAACTTTCATACTACATTCCCGTCACCACCGAGTATGGAGATGAAGTCTACATTCAATCTGCTTTAAGTGCACCAATTTTCTTTCAAGGAAAATTATACGGTCTAATTAATCTTGATTCTCTTTCACCCTATGCCTTTACTGATGATGATATTCAATCCATTGAATTCATTTCAAAATCCATCGAGATTGCGATTACAAATCGTTTACTGTATGAAGAAAAGGCACATTTATCGCGATTTGATCGCTTAACTGGACTTTATAATCGTCATTTCTTTGACGAGTATTATGATGTTGTTATCAAACGTGCATCTCGCTACAATGAATCATTTCATCTTATCATGATTGATGTGGATGATCTAAAACTTATTAATGATAAGTATTCCCATCTTGTTGGCGATGAGATCATTTCTAAAGTGGCTTGGTTATTAAAACAGAATATGCGTGATAGTGATATCTTTGCGCGATATGGTGGCGATGAATTTATTGGCTTGTTATTTAACGCAAAGATTGAGTGTTTGACTGATAAGTTTGAACTCATTAATGATGAACTTAAGAAATCACCCATTCAATACCTAGAAAGCTTAGTCTACACTTCGATTAGTTATGGGATTGCGACCTTTAATGTAGATGGTAGTTCGATGTATGATTTGATTCGTGTTGCGGATGAGCGCATGTATGCATACAAAAATGAACACAAGAAGGTGGAAAACCTGTGAAAATCAAACTTAGATCCATTAAGACGCAGTTATCTGTGATTTTGCTTGTTGTCATGTCAGCTGCTTTTAGTTTGTTAGGATTTGTGGCTTCTGAGCGATTAAAAGCACTTCCTGATATCATTCTTGACCAGTATCAAGAGATTGCCATCGCTCGTGCCCATGAACTTGGTAACGAAATACATGGGCTAAGCAATCAAGTTCAAATGATTTCACTATCAGCTACGGCTAAATCAATGGTTCTTGAAGATATTCAACAGATGTTGTTGAGTATGAGTAAACAAGAACGTTTTAGAAACTTTACTTTCTCAAATGATCAAGGGGTTGCCTGGGCAACTTATAATCAGTTCATTGACATTTCAAATCAACAACAATTTAAAGAAATTTTCATCAATAGAAAGACAAGTTATTTATCTAATCCTTTCTTTAGTCCTTTTATTCCTGAACCATTCCCAATTATCACTATTTCACATGCGATTACTGATGAGGAAGGTCATCATGTGGGCTTAATCAATGGGGTTGTCTCAACCTTATTCATCGATGAGCTCCTAAGTTCCATCTCTTTTCAACAAGCAGGTTATGCATGGATCGTTGATAATACTGGGGTTGTCGTAGCCCATCCTGACAAGGACATTACTATCACGTCTGATTTTAATCAGATAACAGATTTAGATTCAAGTATCTTAGAAAAAGGTGATGATCGCATTTTTAGTTATCTTGATGATGGAGTTACATTTGTGAATGTGGTGGCAGATATCCCCTATACAAATGGTTGGAAGCTCATATTAAGTATTGATGAGATTCAAGCTTTCGCAAAAGCAAATGAACTCACCAATACGATTAATGGGTCCTTACTCATTTCATTATTCCTTCTTGTGATCATTTTACTTGTAACCACTAACGCCATCGTAACCCCAATTTTGAGTCTTCAAAATGCTTTTGAGGAAGCAAAAAAAGGTAATTTGAATGTGAAAGCTGATGAAACTATTCCAAATGAAATTGGAGAAGCAGCCAAGAGTTTTAATCAGATGCTTACTAAAATCAAAGAACTTACCTACATTGATCCGATTACGGGATTAAATAACTTATTTAGTTTCTTGAGTGAAATGGGTCAAATCAACCATAAAACAACACTTCATGATCAACATGTCTATGTGCTCATTCTTTCCATTGATGATTTTAAACGAATCAATAGTATCTATGGATATGATATTGGAAATGATACATTAAAAGCTCTCTCAGGGATTATTCAACCTCATCTTAAAAAACATGAAATGATTGCACGCTACTTTGGGGATGAAATGATTTGTTCCATGTATTCACGAAGTGAATTAGAAATTCGTCAACGTGTTGAAAATATTATCGCCTTGGTCAGACAACCAATCACTGTTTCTGGCATTGATATACATCTTGATATTAGCTGTGGTGTTGCCCGATTTGAGGAAACCTCCACCTTATCATTAACGATACGACAAGCCACACTCGCGAAGCATAAAGCTAAATCTGATCCTTACACTCATGTAATTTTCTACTCGCAAAGCATTTACTTAGAAATGCTTTCAAAACAGGATTTAGAAGAAGCCATCACACTCGCCATTGAGAATGAAGAATTCTATCTGCTGTATCAACCGATTTATCACTTGGGTGAATCGAAGATTAAAGGCTATGAAGCACTACTACGATGGAATCATCCAAAGTATTCTATTGTGCCAATCATTGAAGTCATTCGACTTGCAGAAAGCAAGGGTCTCATTCAAGATATTGGACGCTTTGTTTTCCTAGAAGCAGCAACCAAATTAAAAGCACTCAATGAACATGATCCAACCTTAAGTATTGGTGTTAACATATCTCCAATTCAACTTCAAAACCAAACATTTATTGATAATGCCTTGTTGGCTTTATCTCATATTAAGTTTAATCCTCAAAATCTAGTGATTGAAATCACTGAGGGGGCAACAGTGCTTGATTCTGAGGAAAAACAAAATATCCTAAATCGTTTGAAATTTTTAGGATTTAGGATTGCCATAGATGATTTTGGAAGTGGTTATTCCTCTTTACTTTACATCACAAAACTTCCCATCGATACAATCAAGATTGATCGAGAATTTATTCAAAAAATTGAATGTGATGACTTTGCACGAGTCCTTATAGTCTCGATTATCTCGATTGCGAAAACACTGAACTTGAGTGTCATTGCGGAAGGTGTTGAAACACAAGCTCAAGCTCAAGAGCTTCAAAATCTAGGATGTGATTTAATTCAAGGGTATTATATCTCTAAACCAAAACCATTATAAAAGATAGGTTCATTGATGAACTTGTAAAGGAAAAGTAGACAAGTTTATAAAAAGAATTAGAACCCCAAATCATGTTTATATTGAATTGGGGTTTTATAATTCAAAGCAAATGCAGGACGTTCATGATTAAAGTGATGAATGTATGAATGTATTGTTTCAATGACATTATCAGAGTGGTACAAATGATAATCACGGTATAACTCATCCTTCATCCAACCATTGATGGCTTCCATAATAGGATTATCCGTTGGTGTGGCAGCACGACTCATAGAATGAATCGTGTTATAATTTAAAAGAGCTTGATTGAAAGCTTTACTGGAGTAGA
>JAGXSD010000017.1 GCA_018333955.1 Erysipelotrichia bacterium | reverse complement strand
ATAATACCCATTTCTTGATGAGTTGCGATGTTCTTCTCGAGAATAGGTATCGACTTGGATATAATCATCGCGTTCTTTTTCCATCAGTTGGTTGAAAATCGTCGTTAACATTTGTTTCGCAAGTGAATTTGCACCACTATTTGAAATGATGTCTTGAATCTGTTCCATATTTAAATTAAGATTGATTTGGGTCATAGAATTTGTCCTTATGTGGTGTCGATACTAACATAATAGCAGACTTCTATGGCCTTTTTACTTTTACACAATTATACGGACTCTATCCTTTGAATTGAAAAAGCACAAATCTTGTTTTAGATTTGTGCTTAAAGGAAAGTTTATTTTACTATGTTTGGGTGAACTAACAGTGATTTTACTAATTAATCTAAAAGTATGCTTTTATGGACAAACAACTTCACCATATGAATTGAAAAATTCATCACATGGCATAATTAACGACCCAAGAAGTGGATGTGCATTCAAAAAGTTTAATACAGCTAAACGGTATTCAGCTCTTCCTTCATATCGATCTTCAAGTTCATTATAGAATTCTTTATTTTCACCAGCAAAATCTGTTGGAAGTGGAGTCTCTACATTTCTAACTTTACCCATGAAATGTGCAACTTCTTGTACAAAATTTCCACCTGCGCGTCCTTTACCATATCTTTGATCAACACCGTTAAACTTAAGAATTAATTCCGCAACATTTGGTGCAGCCATTGGAACAACATAGAATGTTAAGTCTGCAATAATTTCAACTTCTTCTAAATCATCTGAAGTAAAGTTTCCTTGGGATGTGTGGAATTTTGCGATTACTCTAAGAACAAATTTGTCGCCAACTTCAGCATCCATTGGAATAGTCCATGGCAGTGCAAATTCTGCTCCATGAGTTCCTCGAGATCCTAGTTCAATTGGTTGCAAACCGTTAGTTCCACCAAATGGTAGTTCCGTAACTAGTGTACCATTTACTAACAATTCTAATGAGCGTAGTCCTTGAATCGTTCTAGTTTGTGGAGAAGTTTGGAATACATACCCATTAACCCAAGACACGAAACCAGTAACATCAATCTCAGTTCCAATTAGAGTTTCAGAAATTAATCCAGTTCCAAATGCTTTATCAATTGAAACATATGGTGCAGGAATAGGTTCTTCTGCAGAAATCATTGTGGTAACACCTAGAATCATCATCAGTGTTATTAATACTTTAGAAAATTTCTTTAACATCGTTCTCTCCTTTTTAACGATTATTTGGTTTTAAACTCTGTCTTTCACCCTTATACACAGTAATTGATAATATATTTTTCCCCTCCTTTAGCTATTTTTAACTTCCATGTCAATCTCGGTGACTTTTAAAGTTAAATTAAAAACCGGCCAAAACATGTTTGGCCGGTTACGCTACTAGCTCATATCGACAAAAGCGTCCAGATTGATGTCGATAATCATATGCTTCCTAATACTGAGAATAATTCTATTGACTTCATTCTAACAATAGATTTTTGAGTATTCAATATTTATTTAGCATTTTTGATTTAATTATTTAGGTTAAATGTTTTATCGTTCCTCACATGCTTTGTTTTTGAATCATTGATTCATTTATTTGACAGTAAAATAAAAAGCACGGGTATTAACCCGTGCTTAGTTAAGGAGTCTTATTATTCTAATTCTTCTTCTTTTTTAACTACAGTAATTGATAATAAACCAAGGATGAATAAGAAGAATGCTAATGATCTTAATCCTGAATCACTAGTTTGAGGAATTTCATCATCATCTCCTAATACTTCTCCCCAATCCGCAAATACTGTAACATCACGTGCTGGCATATTTCCAAAGTCAGCGAATAATTCTTCAAACTCTTCATCAGTGAACCAACCTAAGAAGTTGTATCCTTCTACAGATGGAACTGGAGGAGTAATGCTATCACCAGCTTTGAAGACTACATCAACATATGATAATCCATCCATATTTGTAATATATCTCAATACGAATGTTTCGTCTTCTTCACCTAATACTTCTGCCCATTGTGCATAAACATAAATATTTTCACCAGGTAGATTGGTTAAACCACCAGTGTATTCAATTAAACCGGCTTCATCAAGTGTCCAACCATCAAAAGTGTATCCATCGCGAACAAATACAGTTCCTGCGACACTTCCACCAATATTGAAGGTTTGAACGACATTGACTTCACTACCCCAGTTAGGATCAAATGTGAATGTGTAATCAATCGCAGTCCATTGTGCATAGACATAGATGTTTGTAGCAGGAAGATTGGTTAAACCTAATACATAAGGTTCTAATCCTTCTTCATCTGTTGTCCATCCTTGGAAAATGTAACCTATACGAGTGAAACTTGTACCTGCGACACTGCCACCAACGTTGAATGTTTGTACGACATTCGCTCCATCACCGAAGTTAGGATCAAATGTGAATGTGTAATCAATCGCAGTCCATTGTGCATAGACATAAATGTTTTCAGCTGGCAGATTAGTTAAGCCACCAGTGTAAGCCACTAGACCTTCTTCATCAAGTGTCCAACCAGTGAATGTGTAACCAGTACGAGTGAAACTTGTACCTGCGACACTGCCACCAACGTTGAAGGTTTGTACGACATTCGCTCCATCACCGAAGTTAGGATCAAATGTGAATGTGTAATCAATAGCGGTCCATTGTGCATAGACATAAATGTTTTCAGCTGGTAGATTAGTTAATCCACCAGTGTATGCCACTAGACCTTCTTCATCAAGTGTCCAACCCGCGAATGTGTAACCAGTACGAACAAATGTTGTACCTGCGACACTGCCACCAAAGTTGAAAGTTTGAACGACATTAATTTCACTGCCCCAGTTTGGATCAAAAGTGAATGTATAGTCATTTTGTGACCACTGTGCATAAACAGTTTTGTTTCCTGAAGGTAGATTTGTAAATTGAGTGTAAGGTTGAGTTCCCTCTGCATCTAATGACCAACCAGTAAAGGTAAATCCTGTACGAGTGAAGGTTGGAGGAGTGACGCTACCACCAATGTTGAAGGTACGATCTACATTAGTTTCACTGCCCCAGTTTGGAACGAAGGTGAATGTATAATCAATGGCTGCCCATTGTGCATAGACCGTTTTATCTTCTGCACTTAAGTTTGTAAATCCAGCAACATATAAATTCATTCCAGCTTGATCTGTTGTCCAACCTGTGAAAGTATACCCATCACGTGTAAAGGTTGGAGGAGTTACACTGCCACCGACATTAAATGAGCGGATTACATTGACTTCACTACCCCAGTTTGGAACGAAGGTGAATGAATAGTCAATCGCTGTATAAGTGACGGTAACTGTACGATTTGATGCCGGCATGGTTCCTGAAACCGTAGTGATATCAGGAGTGTATCCAGTAATCGTAGGAGAAACCACACTATATGGATCTTGATAGTTTAATGTTGCCGTGTAATCTGAAGCAGCTGTTGAGCCATCTTCAAATTCATAGACAATAGTTAATAGATAATCAGATAAAGCATAAACATAGAAGAAGTCATATTCTTTTGAAGAAGCTTGATTGAGTTGAAGAGTAATGACCCCTAAGGCACTAACACTTAATACCCCATCCGCAAATGGATAAGAGAATGGTACTCCAGCAACTGCTGTACCAACGACGACTCCATCAATCTCTAATCGTACACTTTCATACTCAAAACCTAGTGTAGGTGAAGGATTGAAGGTGTAAGTACCAGGTGCGATACCACCAAGGTTGTTACTACCAAAGGATTGATCCCCATCAAGTTCAGGAGAAGTTGGTGGATATTCATTCCAAA
Source organism: Erysipelotrichia bacterium (assembly GCA_018333955.1). Classification (GTDB taxonomy): domain Bacteria; phylum Bacillota_I; class Bacilli_A; order Erysipelotrichales; family Erysipelotrichaceae; genus UBA6182. Next base: position 36,378 of record JAGXSD010000017.1, on the reverse strand, counting down.
CATCCAATGCGCCTTTAACGGTATAACTTACGTTAGTGATCGCATGACCACCTGGAGTAAGCACAGAAAGAAGGAAACTGCTTGGAATATTAGTCATTGTGAATGAAGCAACTACCCAGCTATTTGGATTGTTTGCTGTCTTTTGTGGAGGTGCAACATCTAAGATAGGAACTCCACTATTGTCACCAGTTTGGTAAACTTTGAGTAGGACGCTCTTTCCTAGGTAGTCAATCGTGTTTGCACTGACTCCATTCATTTGAACATCATTCAATTGGTTTTGGTTAACATTGACTGTTACCGCGACAAATATTGTATTTCCCTTTTGCCACAAGTAATAGGCATTTGTGTGGTCGTTGTTTGAGGTTCCTAGAAGTTCATAAACTCCTGAATCTGCCTCATAGTTCCCTGCTGCGTTCGCAATGCTTAGATTAAATAACCCCGGCATAAATGATGCCGTGATAACAAGCATGAACGACATAACCAAGGATAGTAGTTTGTGGGATATTCTTTTCATATGCTTCCCTCCTTTAAGGAAAAAGGTCAACCACATAATTTGACTTATGCAGTTGACCCATCATAGTGTTTCCACGTTAGACGTCTGACTTTGCGCCCTAACCTTTCGATTAGTTTGCCCAGATTCGTATGTGATTGCGATGATACTCCCCCATCATTTCAAATTATCATCTTTGTTGTAGACATATTATCTACACTCAAGGTTAGATTTCGGTTATATTTTGATGGTCAAACAGAAATTATTGTAATTGTGATTCCATGTTTTCAACAACATTCATATAACTATATAATTTGACTTGATCCCGACTTAAATTCTTATAAAAAATCCTTTGAATACGCTCTACAATGGTATATCCATTATCTTTGCTCTTACATGGGAGTAGTAACACAAACTGCAAGGAGTTGATTCTAGAATACACATCCGAGCGTCTTAATCCATGATCGATGGCCTTTTTAAGCTTTTCCATAGCTTTACTCATATCAAACTCTGTTTGTTGAGTATTACGAAGTTCTAAGATAACTAAGCAGGCAAGTTCTTGATTTCGAGACTGTGTTCTCATTTGGTTCTGATACATCCGCTTGAACACTTCATACTCACAATAGAATGCGCCATCGTGAGGAGAATTTTCATTAAGGTTCATGATTAGATCACCCATCTTTACAAAGTTTATTTCATCTTTAGAAAGTAATAACTTAAAGAGATCTTTAGTTTTTTCAGACAAATCACTCTTTAATTCGGTAAGGAACAATTCTCTAGTTTTCTCATAGGCTTCAATAGCTTGTCTAATTTGACGATCATATATTAGTCCTAAAATGTAGTAATAGTGGAAATCCTCATTTAAGCGATTAAATGTAATGCCACGATGTGCATATTGAATGAGGTCCTGATATTTACGTGCTTTCTCAGACATTTCTAGGAGCATCATTAATGATTGATTAAAAATGTTTGAATAATACTCTCTGATAGGAATGGTCCATAATAAAGCACTACTTGAAGCTAAGAAAGGTTTGTTTATTTTTGTAATTAAACTTAATAGTAGTTTTTTCTTATCCTTCTCGTCACGATTTGGATTCTGAATCATCTTCCACAAATTATCAACTTCTTCAAAGTCAATATCATAATCAAATTCTGGGTTTAAGTCATATCCATGTTTTGTGGTAATGACTAATGGAGTCTCCTCAAAGATTGGAATATCTTTGAGGGCTTGCCTTAATCGATGAACAGTAAATTTTAATGCACTTTCAGGATTATGACTTCCTGACCATAACAAATCTATGATTTGATTTTTTGAAAGTGGTGTCATTCGATAGTAAATAAGGATTTCAAGTAAATATCTAACGTTTTTTGTTAGATATCCATCAATACGAAATACCTCACATCCACTAATGACTGTAAGTTCTCCAAAAGTCGAGATACCGATCTTGATTTTGTTTCCCATAGGTTGACCCTTAATGATTTCTAATTCTATTATACAAATAACTATCTAAATAATCAAAAATATGACTATAAAAACATTAAAAAAGAAACTGACTTGCAGTTTCTTCATTAAATCTTAATAAATTGTGAAACATCAAGGACAAATATTGTCGCTCCACCCACTTGAACTTCAACCGGGAATGAAGCATATCGTCCAATATCATAAGATGCGGTAGAAGGAACAATTTCTGTTCTTCGTTTAGATTCTTGTCCAATGAGATCAATCACTCTTTCAACTAGATCATCTTCACACCCAACAATGAGAGTGGTGTTGCCAGCTCTTAAGAATCCACCTGTTGTAGCAAGACGTGTTACCGAAAAATTATCTTTGGTTAGGGCAGCAGACACATTGGATGCGTCATCATTGGATACAATCGCAAGTACTAGTTTCATAAAAACACCTCCTCTATTAATGTTATTATACCTTATATTTAAAACATTATCGACTACACATTAAATCTAAAGTGCAAAACATCGCCATCTTTAACTTCATAGGCTTTTCCTTCAACACGTAGTTTTCCTGCATCTTTAAGTGCTGCTTCCGTTTTATAAGTAAGTATATCTTGTATATGATAGGCTTCAGCTCGGATGAATCCTTTTTCAAAGTCACTGTGGATAATCCCTGCACATTCAGGAGCTTTCATGCCTGAAGTGAAGGTCCATGCTCTTACTTCTTGTGGTCCTGCAGTAAAATAGGTTTTTAAATGTAGAATATCATAGGATGCCACGATGATTTGATCTAAACCAGATTGTTGGATTCCTAATTCTTCTAAAAACATGGATTTTTCATCTTCTTCTAATAAAGAGATTTCTTCCTCAATTTTTGCAGAGATAGGAATCACTAATGCGTGATGTGTTTTCGCATAGTCTACCACAGATAAATAATGTGGATTTTGCTCTGGATGTGAGATTTCTTGTTCAGAAAGGTTCGCAACATAGATTACAGGTTTATTCGTAAGAAGATGAAATCCTTTTAAAATGGTTTTTTCTTCATCACTAAAATCTAATCCATAGATTCGTTTTCCTTCATTAAGCGGTTGTATACATTTTTGTAATACCTCAAGTTCAGCTATCGCAAGTTTATCATTTGACTTTGCTTTACGTGTAACTTTATCGATGCGATTTTGCACACTCGACAAATCCGCAAGTGCTAACTCAACATCAATGATTTCAATATCTCGGATTGGATCTACGGTTCCCTCAACATGAATGACATCATCATTTTTAAAGCATCTTACCACATGCACAATCGCATCAACTTCGCGGATATGAGATAAAAACTTATTGCCTAAACCTTCACCTGAAGCTGCTCCCTTGACAAGGCCTGCAATATCAGTGAATTCAAAGGTGGTAGGAATAGTTTTCTTTGGATTAAATAAAGCCGCAAGTTCATATAGACGTGGATCAGGGACTTCCACAACTCCTACGTTTTTATCTATGGTTGCGAATGGATAGTTCGCTGCTTCAACTTGTGAGCGCGTAATGGCGTTAAAAAGGGTAGACTTCCCTACATTTGGAAGTCCAACAATACCTGCTGTGAGTGACATAACTTCATTTCCTTACTGAGTTGTTTCTGATTTCTTAATAATCTTTTTGAGTCGTTTCTCAAATTCAATGCGCTCAAGCATCACACTTGAACCACACCCTAGACATTTTAACTTAATATCGACGCCCATGCGAGTAATTTCCCAAAAAGATGATTTTTTGCAGGGATGATCTTTCTTTAATTGAACGATATCATGGAGTTGATAACTCATTTCTTAACCTCTTTCTTGAAACGCTTGATACGTATTCAATAGTAAGCCCGCTATAGTCATTGGACCCACTCCTTTGGGAACTGGTGAATACGCAGATGCGAGCTCGTAAGCGCTTGGATGTACATCACCACTAAGAGTTCCATCATCATTACGATGGATTCCGACATCCACTATTACAACACCTTTCTTCACATAATCTTTATTAATCATGTGTTTTATTCCGGCCGCAACTATTAATATATCAGCTTGTTGAGTGTGATGCATTAAATTTTTGGTCTTACTGTGGGTTATGGTAACTGTCGCATTCGCATTGAGTAGTAATGCAGCGATGGGTTTACCCACTATATTTGATCTACCCACCACTACAACATGTTTGGATACAACATCAATACTATAAAATTCTAGTAATCTTAATATCCCGAGTGGTGTGGCACTCACAAAACTATTTTGGCCTCGATGAAGATTCCCTACATTAATTGGATGGAATCCATCCACATCTTTATGAGGTGAAATATGATCAATGATGGCATTCGCATTGATATGGGATGGTAGTGGTAATTGAACAATGATTCCATGAACATCGTTGTCTTGATTAAGTTTATCGAGTTCATTGAATAGTTGATCTTGAGTAATTGATGATTCATATCGCTTTACACTCGACATAAAGCCCACTTCATGACATGCCTTTTGTTTATTCTTAACATAGACTTCACTAGCTGGGTCTTGGCCTACTAGCACCACAACTAAGTGTGGTTTTTCTCTGCTTTGTGAAAGGGCTTGTTTGAGTTGTTCTTTGATTGCGGTTGAAGCTGCTACGCCATTAAGAATAAGTGTCATGGTTGTCCTCCAATATGATGGTGAGTGGTCCATCATTGACTAAATGAACTTTCATATCTGCTTGAAATATGCCTGTTTGAACATTTAATCCTTCATGTTCAAGAGCTTGATTAAACTTTTCAAATAATATTTTGGCTTCTTCAGCTTTCAGAGCATTGGTGAAACTTGGTCGATTTCCTTTACGGGTATCTGCACAGAGTGTAAACTGCGAGATGCTGAGAATGTCTTTGGTCGAAGCATGAATATCAAGATTCATTTTCCCTTCTTCATCTTCAAATATCCTTAGTTTCGATACTTTCTTAGCCATGGTTTGAACGATAGTTTCATTATCATGTAGACATAACCCTACAAAGAGACAATATCCTATTCCAATTTTAGATATTTCTACTTGATCGACTTTAACACTGGCTTCTAAGACTCTTTGTACAACGATTTTCATATCTTATTCCTCAGTTTTATTCTATCATGCTTTGGAGTTTGTTAAAATAGAAGAGGAGTACCCTATGAATGAACCATTAGCCCATCGTTTAAGACCTCAATCGATAAATGAGTGTGTTGGTCAATCTCACTTGTTTTCAGAACAAGGTTTGTTAAGAAAACTTATTCAAGATAATCGTTTACCATCACTAATTTTTTATGGCCCAAGTGGAGTAGGTAAAACCACTGCTGCTTTAGCTATAGTAAATGAATTACTTCGTCCTTACGATGTTTTTAATGCGGCAATCAATAATAAGAAACAACTTGATGACATTATTGATAAGGCTAAACAAAGTGTTGGATTTGTTCTAATTATGGATGAAGTTCATCGTATGAATAAAGACAAACAAGATCACTTATTGCCTTACTTAGAAAATGGAATTATTACGCTTATTGGATGCACCACAGCCAATCCATTATTCACAATTAATCCTGCCATTCGTTCTCGATGTCATCTTATTCCATTTAAACCTATTGAACATGATGATATTGTGGTGATGTTAAAAAGAGCAATCACTCATCCACTTGGTTTAAAAGATGTTAGGGTCGATGAAGAAGCCTATAGTCTAATTGCAAAGCGCACAAGTTTTGATGTTAGGTTGGCTTTGAACACATTGGAACTTTGTTCTTACATCACACATCATATTCAAGTCAATACTGTTGATCAAGTGCTCGTGGATGCAATGCAAGTAGGATTTAAAGATGATGATGGGCATTATGACTTACTGAGTGCGTTCCAAAAATCCATTCGTGGTTCTGATGTGGATGCAGCAATCTATTATTTGGGTAGACTCATATTGCTCAATGATTTAGAGTCAATTACACGCAGACTTATCGTAACGGCTTATGAGGACGTTGGATTAGCTAATCCTCCACTGGTCGCAAGAGTTGTCCTTGCTTGTGATGCGGCTGTAAGGATTGGATTTCCAGAAGCAAGAATTATCTTGGCTAATGCAGTGATTGAGTGCGCAAGCAGTATTAAGTCAAAATCTGCGAATCAAGCCATTGATAGTGCGTTATCGCTTATGAAAGATGAATCTCATCAAATACCCGAGTATTTAATACTCACTCCAGTAAACTTATCTCAATCACAAAAATATGATTATGATCGTAGTGATTTGTGGATTCATATTGGATATCTACCTCAAAGTATTAAAGATAAGCAATTCTACAGTGTTCAACAGCCATCGCCATTTGAAAAAACCATCATAGATAATGTTGAGAAATTACGTCAAGTTGAGAAGTTCTATGATATGAAAGCACTAAAAAAGAAGCATCCATGATGGATGCTTCTTCAATTTATGAATTTGTTTAATTACTTAGCAGCGTTGTAAGCTTTTTCGAAAGCAGCCATGTAATCAGTTACAGTAATTGATACTGAAGATTTAAGATCTGAAGTGACTTTACCTTCAGCTACTGGTAATGCTTTAACTTCAGTTAAAGTTTTTCCAACCATCCAAGCTTCTAAAGCTTCGATTTGCTCGTACCATTCTTTACCAATTGCAGATGCTTGTTTCATGTTATATGCATCGCCTTTTTCTCTCTTAGTAGGAGCAGCTACAGCAGAAGTAATAACACCATCAACACCGAATAAACCATCATTTTGTGCTACGTCGAAGAATACGTGTAATACTTTGCCATCTTTATCTAATGCAACACCAGCTAGTGTAGTGTTAACACGGATACGTCCAGCTGTTTCAGCAGTAGCATCACGTTTTTGAATAGTTGTTACTGATTCAGCACCAACTTTAGCAACATCTTGTAATTCAACAGCAGCAGCAACAGCTTTTTCAACTGCAGCCATGTAATCAGTCACAGTAATAGAAACTGAAGATTTTAAATCTGAAGTGATTTTGCCTTCAGCAACTGGTAATGCTTTAACTTCAGCTAAAGTTTTGCCAATCATCCAATCTTCTAAAGATTTGATTTGTTCGAACCATTCTTTACCGATTGCAGATGCTTGCTTCATGTTGTATGCAGCACCTTTTTCTTTTTTAGTAGGGGCAGCATCAGCAACTAGCACAACACCAGTAGCATCAAATGTTCCATCATTTTGTGCAACGTCAATGTTTACACTTACAAATTTACCGTCTTTGTCTAACATAACGGTTGCAGTTGTTACGTTAACGCGAATACGTCCAGTAACTTCCGCAGTAACAGCACGAGGCTGTACAGTAGTAACACTTGCAGTTCCAACTTTAGAAATAACAGGTTGTGGTGCAGCTGGTGCACATCCCGCGAGTGTCATGAGAGTCAATGCAATTAAGATTAAAGCTTTCTTCATGAGAATTCCTCCTTGTTCAATACACATTATAAGTTCATCAATTCACAATGTCAACACAATTTGTTAATTTTCTCACATTGTCACATTTTTATAGGATTTGAGCATGAAACGACTTTTTTGACACCTTTAAAAGCATGATTAAACAACCCAATGCAATCAAAATTGAAGTGATTGAAAGGAATAAAGGTTGATTGTTGATACTTAGTTGAAGGGGATGAAAAATCATGGATAGTATTGGAATTTGCATAAGCCACGGTGATAATGTTTGATTCAAGCCTTGAAGTTCTCCAATCCATAGTGATGCGTAAAACATCAGCACAACGATGAGATAAAACGGTGTTTGAATCATCGCAATGTCTTCACTCTTTTGTGCTTTTAAACTCAACCAAAGAAGTATTAATATGCATGAAACAAGACCAATGATGAATGATAATCCCCCCAGAATGATGGAGTAAGACCATTGTCCTTGAGAAGCTATTAATTCAAACCCTTGTTTAAATGATTCAAGTTTAATCGGAATCCAACCATGTTCATAAATATAAGTGAAAAATCCCTTTCCTTGATCTAAATGATTACGTATGAAATATGAACCAACAACTCCACTCAATACAAGAAGGCATTGAATTAAAATATTAAGCCCACTTTGGATAAGTTTCATATTGAAATACTCATTCTTCGAGTATGAACTAAGGATCATTAGAAGTGCTTGCGAATGTTTTTCACTTAGAATGTCATTAGACATGGTGGAAGAAAATCCTAATAGCGTGAAATATAGAAAGCTAATCAGCGCAATTGAAAATATGGATGAAGAGGGACTTTGATGTTCAATGGTTGGCTCAAGCATCAATACAACCTTATTTTGATCATCTTCACTGAAGGAATCTAAGATATACCTTTGATGCGCAAACATAATCATCGAACTAATGGTTTGATTCGGTAAATTAGTCGAGTGAGCGTGAATGATGTAATGCGCTGGTTCAATAAATGTAACTTGTATCATGGCTTCACCTTCCACAAACTTAATCGTTTGTGTGGACTCCAAATGTTCAAATAAGTGTTGAGGCCACTTTATTGTAATGATGTCTTGTTGAGGTAACCATTGATCCACTGTAAATAGTGCTATTGATACTAAGAAACTGATTCCAAAGATAATACACGAGCTCTTTGATAGCCATCGTCGTTTAAGACAAAATCTTAAATAGGCATTCATGGTGACACCACCTGATTATGAATACTAATGGTTTGAAAATCTCTGAATTTTAAAATCATCTTTAGAAATTGATGAGCCAATTGATTTTGATCAAAGCAGTAGATACTCACATGTCCTTCTTTATGCACATCAATGACCCCTTTTTCATCTTTGTATTTCTGATAGGGATCAAATGAAACCTTGACAAAGATTGTTGAACTTTGTTCTTTAAGCGAATGAACACTTTGTTTTTCACTAAGTCTTCCGTCTTTAATCCAAGCCAATGTATCACACACATCTTCAAAATCATCCACTTTATGCGTTGTTAAAATCACTATCTTGTTTTTATTCTTGAGTTCAAGAATAAAATTCTTCACATGCTTTCGATTGTATTCATCTAAACCCGAAAAAGGTTCATCTAAAAGTACGATATCTGGCTCATGAATACATGATGCAATGAGTTGTATCTTTTGTTTATTTCCTTTAGATAATATCTTAATCTTGAGATTCAAATTTTCACTCGCATCAAGCCAATCTACGTATTGTGTGCATGTGTTCATCCATTGTGATTCATCAATCTTTTTCATTTTCGCAATGAGCTCAATGAATTCAAATGCACTAAGGTCCTCAATGATAGCTTTATGCTCTGGGAGAAATCCAATTTGTGACAACGAAATGAATCTATTATTTAACTCAATTAATCCTTTATCAACGCCATTGATACCTGCAAGTGATTTCAAAAGGGTACTTTTACCACTCCCATTATCTCCAATGATTCCCATCACTTCTGATGGATAACATTCAAAGTTGATATCAAAGATTCCTTTTTTGTTTTGATAGGTTTTACTCAGTTGTTTTACTTTTAACATACTTCCCTCCATGTTAAAATTTGCTTAAAACTAAGGACTTTCCTACTATGATTGATAAAATTGGGTATAGATTTATTCAAAAAGCACTTTTTGGGGTATCTTTTATGATTCCTTGGAAGTTTCCAAGCATGATTAAAACACATGATAGTGTTCATGAGTTGACTCAACTCCTCCTCAGACATAAGGTTAAACGTGTCCTTATGGTGTCTGATCAACCCTTAGTGAAACTTAATATTTTAAATCCTTATATTGAATCATTAAGAAATCATCACATTCAAGTGGTAGTCTATGATCATGTTGTTCCAAATCCTACCTTGGAGAATGTTGAAGAAGGATATACAATCGCCTTTGATCATCACGTGGAGTGGCTTGTTGCCATTGGTGGTGGTTCTGTGATAGATGCAGCGAAAGCCATTGGAGTGAGAATGGTACGCAAGACCACCATTAAAAAATTAAAAGGTCTATTAAAAGTACTAAAACCTATTCCTCCTCTTGTGTGTATTCCCACCACTGCAGGAACAGGATCTGAAACAACCGTGGCCAGCGTCTTAAGTGATCCTCAAACTAAAGAGAAGTTCGCAATTTCTGATCCTTCATTATTTCCTCATACTGCTATTTTAGATCCTACCCTGTTAAATACTCTACCTCTGCCTATCTTAGCAGCAACCGGTATGGATGCATTAACTCATGCGATTGAATCCTTTTTGAATCAAAACCATACCAAGCAATCACGAACTGATGCACTCGAAGCCATGAATCTAATTTTTAAGCATTTACTCCCTGCCTATCAAACCCAATCTTATGAAGACAAAGAACAGATGCTATGGGCTTCTTTCCTTGCGGGTCGATCATTCACACGCGCCTATGTTGGTTATGTTCATGGTTTAGCTCATCAACTTGGAGCACACTATCATATTCCTCATGGAGTGGCAAATGCGGTGATATTACCTCATGTTTTAAGAGCTTATGGGTCTTCAATTCATGATAAGTTATCATTTCTATATTTAAGATTTATCGATCCAAAGACACCTCTATCCGTCTTAGAACAAGCCAATGCAATGATTGAATTCATTGAATCTATGAATCAAACCCTTGGTATTCCTAAGCAATTTAAAGAACTTCAAGAAGAAGATTTTGAGTCGATTATTCAAAAAGCCTATCGTGAGGTTCATCCAACTTATCCTGTTCCACGTTTCTTAACTCGAAATCAACTTAGAACCATCTTAAGTTCAATTTAAATGAAGTGACTCTCACTTCTTTTTTAATCGTCCATGTTTTTTAAATCCATGATAAGTATATGGTATCATATTCAAGACAACTTTATATAACGGTAGTTTAAATGCTCTTTGGGTTCTAAAGTGCATGATGGCGGATTTAAGTTTATTCCCTGATTTTGAGGATGAACTTACTCGATAACGCACATAAGGAATATTAATTCCTCGCGCAATATGATATTTCTTAAGGATGGTCAACCACATGAGATAATCTTCATGAAGTGATGAATTAAATAAAGGCACATCCATTGCAACTTCTTTTTTCATTAAGATAGATGAATTATTGATCGAATTGGTCTTAAGTAAATCTTCATAGGTAATAATGTCGTACACTTCAATGATGCGATGAAGTGAAACCCCATGTTCATCCATGAGTTCACGAGCTGTCGCACATAACACAGCTTTCGTTTCTAGACACACCTTGAGTTGATGTCTTAGTTTTCCTTCTTTCCAAACATCATCTGAATCACAAAAAGCAATCCAATCATGCGTCGCATGTCGTATACCTTGATAACGTGACGCTGCCACTCCCTGATTCTTTTCAGCACTAAAGACTTTGATTTTGTCTTGATAAGCTTCTAAAATCTTTAATGTCTCATCCGTTGAAGCATCATTCATCACAATCACTTCCATAGTAACGTCTTGTTTAAAGACTCCTTCTAGAGTTTCTATAATGGTGTGAGCACTATTGTAAGTAGGGATGATGATTGAGACACTTGGGAGGTCTTCATGTTGGTTGGGCATAATGGATTCCTATCTATTGTATTGTGGCTTCTTCTCTTCTGGTTTCAGTAATCCCATATTCACATGACAGTATCCTGAAGGATTCTTGACTAAATACAACTGATGATAATCTTCTGCCTTAATAAAGAGTCCGACAGGTTCAACTTCAACTAAGATCTTTCGTTCATATTTTGGTTGTTGGAGGGCAATAAAAGACTTTATGACATCTTTATCCGCTTCATCAAAGTAGTATACCCCTGTGCGATATTGAGGTCCTACATCGTTACCTTGGCGATTTAGCGAGGTAGGATTAATGATTCTAAATAGTAATTCAAGGATTTTTGTTAAGGTGATTTCTTCTTCATTATACGTTAACTTAACCACTTCGGTATGACCCGTTGTTGAGGTACACACTTCTTGGTAAGTTGCATTCTCTTTATGCCCTTGAGCATATCCGACTTGAGTATCCACAATGCCAATTGAGCGTCTAAAGAACTCTTCTACGCCCCAGAAACATCCTCCAGCCACAACTATTTCTTTCATATTGATCTTCCTTTCAACCGTTGTTCAATCACACTGTATGCTGCTGCAAGTCCTGCACTTACTGGCACAAATATTGCGCTAGCAGGAGGAAAAGCATGTTTACGCACAGAGGATTCACTCACTTGAGTGGTTTGTTTAATAGGTGTTTCAAGTGAGAAGACTACTGGTATTTTATCATACACACCACGTTGTCTTAAACGATAGCGCACCATCTTCGCCAGTGGATCGATGGTCGTTTTGTTAAGTGTGGTACATTTAACTTGGGTTGGATCAAAACGATTTCCCATCCCCATGCTAGAAACTATCAGTTTGTTAAATTTCAAAGCATTCGCAATTATCGCTTCTTTTGCACTTACAGTATCTAAGGCATCAATGACCGCATCATACTTTTGAATGAGTGTTTCCGCAATCGCTTCATCCACAAACACATCATATGTTTCAATGACGGCATTTGGATTAATACTTAAACATCTTTCTTTTAAAACTTCGACTTTCTTTTGATTGATATTGTGTTGAGTGGTATGAAGTTGACGGTTGAGATTTGATGATGCAATCACATCAAAATCAACTAACCCAATGTGATTTACTCCTGAGCGAATCAGTGCTTCACATGCCGATGCACCGACTCCTCCGCATCCAAACACAATTACTTTCATTGATTGAATCTTCTCAAAGTCAGATTCACCAACTAATAATTTTATTCTTGAGAATTGTTCATCCATGCGATACATGCTTCCTTTTTCTTGTGTATGGTTTCAATTTCATCCACATACAACCATTCACAGGGTAATTGATGTTTAAACCATGTGCGTTGTCGCTTCGCAAATTGATGGGTTTTGGTTTTGATTAAGGCAATACATGCTTCGATACTGATTGATCCTGAAAATACATCAGCCCATTGGCGTACACCAATGGCACTCATGGCTGGATGAGAAAAACTTACCAGTTTTGAAGCTTCTTCAACTTCATGCATTAATCCTTGATTAATCATTTGATCCACTCTTTCATTCATCTTTTGACGATGCAGATCACGATCTTTATAATCACATGCAATGATTTTAGTGGGGTATCTCAAGATTTTCTTTTGTGACGAAAGATGCTGTGATTTACTCATGTTGACTTCATCCATCAGGACTAATGCGCGTATGAGTCTTTGACGATTATTCACATGAATGTGATCTTTTAATGATGGATCTTTTTGACACATTAAGTTATAAAGTGTTTCATTATCCAGTTGATCATAGGAATGCTCGATGTTTGTGGACGCTTTAAACTCATAATCATATAGAATTGCATTCAAATAAAGCCCACTTCCCCCAACTAGGACCACTTTCTTTCCTTCACTCAAAGCCTTTTCAATAACCTCTAAAGCATATGATTGAAATCTTGCGACATCCATCCCTTCCTTGACACTCACAATACCAATTCCATAATGAGGAACTTGGTCTTGTTCAGAAAGCGTTGGAGCTGCTGAGGCAATAGGAAGTTCTTGATAGAGTGCCACACTATCCACACTCAAAATAATCGCATCACATGCTTTCGCAATCTCAACCGCAAGTTTACTTTTTCCTGTTGCGGTTAATCCTGTAATTACACATAGTTTGTTCATCGTCCAAACTCCTTATACAACGTCTCTAAAGTAACATTCATCATGGTTGGTCGACCATGAGGACAATGATACGGTTGGTCGCAAAGAAATAAGTCATCGACAATCTTTTGCATTTGCGCCATTGAGAGTTGATCATTAAAGCGAATACTGGAATGACATGCAAGCGTTGCCAAGAGTCGGTGTAAGATATCTTGTTTCCTCATCGTCCCTTCACTAAGTAGAGTCACCACATCTTGAATCACTTCTTCTTCATTGACTTGAGTTAACCATGAGGGTACTTCTCTAATGACTAAAGCATGTTCGTGTAGTTGTTCCACATGGATATTGATTAAACTGAAGGTTTGAATGAGTTCATCCTTTAATAGTAATGCTTTAGGATCCTCAATCACTAAAGGCATGAGTTTTGCACTCATGTGTTGGGTATCTTGGTATTGTTTCAAATAGTATTCAAAGCGAATACGCTCCATCGCGGCATGTTGATCAAGGATAATTAATCCTTCATGAGTTGAAGCTAGTATATATTTCTTATGAAGTTGAGCTAAAACGGTAGCTCTTTTAGGTTCATTTGGTTGTGAAGTAATCTTTTCTTCCTTCACTTCCATCACATTCGAATGCATTGATGGCATGCTTTGATGAATCATGCTATGGTCCAACTCATTAATCATACTGAGTGGTTCATGATATTCACTTTGAATAGGTGATAATACTACAGGCTTTGTGATTGGCTTTTTACTAATGACTTGGCTAATGGTTTGAGATAACCAAAGTTGTAGTTCTTTTTCTTTTGAAATCCTTACTTCCCATTTTGATGGATGAACATTCACATCAAGTAAATGTTGATCCATTTCAATAAAGACGATCGCAAAAGGATATCGATCTTTAGGGATATAGGAAGCCATGCCTTCAATAATAGCCTTACTCATCGACGTACTACGTATCATTCTTGAATTGGTAAAGACGACCATATCTTTTCGTGAGGCACGATGAAGATGAGGAGCACCAATGACTCCTTTGACTTTGAAGTCATGATGAACAGCTTCAAAATAGTGGGTGTGTTGAGCCACGTCTTTTCCATAAATGCGATAGATGACATCTTCTAGGGTTGCACCACGGGTTTCTAATACTTTTTTATCATCAATCGTCAGTGAGAATGCAATATTAGGATAAGATAAGGCGAATTTTTGCATGACATCTAGGATTAATGCATTTTCATAAGGAATACTTTTCATATGCTTTAATCGTGCAGGAGTCTTTAAAAACAAGCCTTCTATACGCATGGTTGTCCCTTTGGATGCAAAGGTTGGAGCAATTTCTATCGTCTTTCCATAGGAAATGTGTGCTTTAGTTGCGGATTCGCCATTGTTTGTAATGCAGATGCAATTCGAAACAGAGGCTATGGAAGGCAAAGCTTCACCACGGAAACCATGAGTTGAAAGTTTTAATAAATCATCGTGATGACTAATTTTTGAAGTGGAATGACGTTTGAATGCTAAAGCAACATCTTCAGGATCTATACCTTGCCCATCATCACTCACTACGATACTCTCAAGGCCTCCTTGAGTAATCATGACTTCAATGTGAGTAGCATTCGCATCAATACTATTTTCAACTAATTCTTTCACCACTCCCATTGGTCGCTCAACGACTTCTCCTGCAGCAATGATATTGGTAAGTTGTTCACTTAAAGCATGTATTTTACTCATGATCGACCTCATGGGCTTCTTTAATAAGATCATCCAGGATCGATAATGCTTTTAAAGGCGTCATTTGATTCACATCAAGTGATTTTATAGTCTTAAGATATGCTTTCATGGTTTCATTGACTTGTGGACTCGAGACAACTTCAAACCCCATGGATGATTGAATCATGGTAGGTTTCTCTTCTAGTTGTTTGAGAATCGTTTGAGCTCTTTCCACAATCTCTTGTGGTAAATGGGCAATCTTCGCCACATTAATGCCATAAGATTTAAGGGCTTTTCCTTTTTCAACACGATAAAGGAATTCTATGTGGTCTTGTGTTTCTTTGACTTGAGTCACTAGATTGGTGATATTAGGCATCATTGATTCTAAAGCTGTAAGTTCATGATAATGAGTTGAAAATATTGTTTTTGCTTTGAGGTGGGTACTGATGTATTCAATCATCGCTTGTGCGATGGCCATTCCATCAAAGGTGGATGTTCCACGTCCTATTTCATCAAATAAAATTAAGGATTGTGGGGTTGCATGATGTAAGGCGACATTAGCCTCATTCATTTCAACCATAAAAGTGGATTCTCCTTTAATAAGGTCATCACTTGCGCCAATCCGTGTGAATATTGCGTCAAATATTGGAGCTTGATAGGTTTTTGCGCTCACAAAACATCCCATTTGTGCCATAATCACCGTGATCGCCATTTGCCTCATAAAGGTAGATTTACCCCCCATATTAGGTCCAGTTAAAATAAAGATTGGTTTTTGATCACTGACAATCCAACTGTTTTTTACAACCTTATCAAAAGGTTTGATTTCTTTTAACAATGGATGGAATGAATCAAGAATAGTCACATCATCAGATTCATGAAATTGTGGTCGTGTGAATCCACTTTGAGAACTAATTTCTGCTAAGGCCACAATGATATCTATGGTCTTAATCATATTAACCATTAGGGCTAAGGTTGGAATGACATTTCTTAAGGACTTCGCAATTTCCTCAAACATCACTTCTTCATACTTAATCATTTTATCTTGTGCACTGAGTAGTTCATCTTCTTTATCTTTTAGTGTGCTTGAAATATATCGTTCCGCATTAGTGAGTGTTTGTTTTCTAACATACCCAAAATGGTCACTCACAAGATGAGTTTGTCCTTTTGAGACTTCAATGTAGTAACCAAAGACTTTGTTGTAACCTACTTTTAGATTCTTAATTTGAGTTCGCTCTCGTTCTTGAGTTTCAAAATCAAGTAACCATGACGAGCCTTGTTTGGATAGTGAGCGGTATTGATCAAGTAAATCAAAAACACCATCATTAAAGATATATCCTTCTTTAATGGTGACAGGAGGTTGAGGATTAAACTGCTTTTTAAGTGTTTGAGTGAGTTCTACACATGTGTCTTCTAGTATTAAAGACTTAAATACATCCACATCTTTAATTAGTTCTTGAATAGCTTGTGTGGCTTCACATGTTCGAATAAGTCGAATGATATCCACTGGCATAATGGATTGATAAGCAATCTTGGTGATGATACGTTCCAAATCATAGATCTTCTTGAGCTCATCAATGAGTTTTTCTTTAAGAATAAACTCATTCACACATGTTTCAACCTGATCTAGTCTTTGGTTGATGATTCCTTGATCCATACTTAAATGTGTCAACATATCTTTCAACTGACGTGAACCCATGGCTGTCTTACATCGATCTAAATAACTGAGCAAAGTGAGATCATTGGATTTTGATTTTTGATTCCATAATAATTCTAAGTGAGTTAAGGTGGTGTAATCCAACCTCATTGAAGATTTGGTTTGAATGATTTCACAAGGAAGTATGTAGAGTTGTTCTGATTTTTGGGTTTGTTTTAAATAATTGAGTAATGCATCAAGTCCTTGACGTTTAAAGGTTGAAAGTGATGGAGCTAACGTTGCGCTTTCAATCTGGGTTTCATGTTCAATAAGTGTAATGAGGAAATCATGGTGATGAGATAATGGTTGAATTAAATCATGCATGATTTGATCAAAGACAATCACTTCTTTCACATGGTAGGTTAAAAAGAATGACAGTAATTGTGCTTCATCTTTCTTAATCTCCATGTATCGCAACACTCCACTCGCCACTTCAATCCATGTACAGCCATAAAACAAGCCTACATCATGCACAGATGCACAAGTGACCATGGTTTTCTCATCTAAAAAGTCTTCTAACACAGTGCCAGGAGTTAGAATCTTGACAATATCACGCTTCACAATCCCTTTCGCAACACTTGGATCCTCTAGTTGTTCCGCAATGGCTACTTTATGACCAGCTTGTAGACATTTTTGAATATATGGATTTATGGAGTGATAGGGGACTCCACACATCGGTACCTTATCCACATCATCTTTGGATCGTGATGTTAAGATTAAGTCACAAAGTCTTGAGACCACATGGGCATCTTCAAAAAAGCATTCATAGAAATCTCCTAGGCGATAAAAAAGTAGCGCATCCTTCGCTTTCTCTTTAACTTCTAGGTATTGTTTCATCATAGGGGTGATACTTGTTTTCATTGAAAAGATTATATCATATGCAACAAAAAATCGTGAACGAGTCACGATTCATTTGATTTATTCTCAAGTTCTTTCAATTTCATTTCAATAAGCAATTTCATGATTGCTTTTCTTACAATCCCTGATGCTCCTCCAAAATTTAGACTGTATCCATTTTTATTTTCAATAATGCGTGAAACCCCAAAGATATTCACACGATCAAAATCAACTTTTGATTTATCATAAGGTAACACATAAATGCGTGAGAATGAACTATGAATGATTTTAATGTTATCGAGTCCACCCATGGCTAATAAGATAGCCTCAACACTTTTTTGTTTATTCCCTACACCAATGAAATCAATGGCTAAATACTTATAATATATATGAGTGATTAAACTCATAAGGACTAAACTCACAAATCCCACAATAAAGAGTTGCCATACTCTTTCACTCAATAATGGATTTCTTAAGTAAAGAAGGGCATGAACTCCATTACCTGGTAACACATACGTAATCCCTGCATTAATGATTGGCCCTACATTAATGCCAAGTGCGGATACTATCGCATAGATAATGGCAGTAAAAAGAATATAGAACATATATAATAATGGAGCCGTGAGGACAAGGAATAATTCAAATGGTAGTCTAAACCCTAACAAGATTGATACTAGGGTCAATAAGAAAAACATGTTGCGATATCGTCTTGTATCAAACTTATCACTAAATTGTAAGTAAATACCCCATAGCATTCCTGGAATAATAAACATATTCACGATATACCATCCACTGATAAATCGCCCAAATCCAACTGGGATAATGTTATTGATAAGTTGTTCTATCCAAATGTTCACATCACCTAATATGAGCGTCCCGGAAGGATTAATCCATGATCCACCCATAGTCGAGAACCAGAAGTTCGCATGAAGGATGGACTGTAAGTTAAATAGAATTAAAGTGTGTTCTAATATTCCATAGATGAATAAATTGACTGGATTGGTTATATCTTGGGCAATAAACTTCATAATGGCTTCTAATCCCATAATCACCCATGGCCAGCCTAAAACTACCCCATATCCAACGATTAAACTAAAGATGATGGTATAGAGGATAACCCATGTATCATTATCAATAAAACCTACAAAACCATAAGGAATATTACGTCTAGAAATGCGAATACTAAACTTCACAATTTGATAAGAAAGTAATGTAAGCATAAATCCTAATTGTACAGGTTGACTGACATAACTTGATGAAGGTAATGATAAGTTAAAAAGTGTAAACCCGTATTGATTAGAAAGATTTGATAAAGGTGTGAGTAATGTTAGTGCATAAATGATAATGCCACTAATGATGGAAGCAACCACTGCTCCTGAATGTTTGAGTTTTCGTTGAGCCAATGAAACCAACACAACAAAAGGAAATAACTGAAGCAAAAAAACAAGTGTTATTCTTAATATCTCAAGAAAACGAAGTGCATCAGGTGATTCAAATCGTACTATACTTGAGATAATAGGAATAGCTAAAGAACGTATGACACCAAAAAGTATGGTCAAAACTAGATAATACTTAAGCGATGCGCTCATTCCATCAAATAAACTGTGCCATCTTTTCATGCAAATACCTCGCGATTATGATACCATTTAAACCAAAGACTGACAATCAAAGAAAGGAGCTTCCATGACATTACGCCGTTTACAAGAATCTTCCAGAGCATTTAAGATCGATTGGATGCTCGTCGTCCTCATTCTTTCTTTAGCCATTATCTCTATTATTGCGATTTTTGGAGCTATTCCTCTTACACCTTCATGGGTTAATGGACAAGATTTACTATTTAAACAAGTGATGTGGTATGTTTTAGGATTTCTTACCCTTGCATTCCTTATCTACATGGGGGTTGATCGTCTATTCTCCATGGCAACGATTTTTTATTGGATTCTGATTGTATTATTGGGTTTACTCATTCTTGATTCATTTATCAATCTGCCACTAATATATCCTATTAATGGTGCACGTGCTTGGATACAAATACCTGGAGTTGGTACCATTCAACCTTCAGAGTTTATGAAGATTATTCTTATCATTCGTGCATCCGAAATCATACATACCCACCAACAATATCGTCTTGAAATGAGTTATTGGGATGATATTGTACTATTCTTTAAAATCGCAAAAATTCTTGCGCTCCCATTAGTGCTTATTGTCATGCAACCGGATACCGGGATTCCTATGGTCATTGTGATTTCACTGATTGTAATGCTGGCCATGTCGGCCATTAAACCTCAATGGATAATCATTGGAGGTGTTGGTGCCATAGCACTCATTGGGGGGATTATTTTCCTTTTTGAAACCAATCCACAATTATTAGGACAGATTTTGGGAGGAGCATATAAACTCAATCGTTTTTATGGTTGGTTACATCCTGAGCAATATATATTAACCTGGGGAGCACAACTTTATACTGCACTTATGGCAATTGGTTCTGCAGGGATTAGTGGTCATGGAGCTGCAAGCATTGCGATTTCTTTTGCGGAACCACAAAATGACTTCATCTTTGCGGTCATTGCGAAAAATTATGGCCTTATTGGAGTTGGGATTACCATTTTTGTAAGTTTACTTTTTAACCTGAAACTCATCTTAATTGCGATTAACTATGATGGATTAAAAGAAAAATACATGGTAGCAGGATTATTAGGAATGCTGTTTTTCCAACAAATTCAAAACATGGGCATGGTGGTGGGATTATTCCCGATTACAGGAATCACTTTACCACTCATTTCTGCAGGGGGATCTAGTTTACTTTCTTATATGATACCGATCGCAGTAATCTTTCATATGAGTAGTGAAAACATGAATAAAACGGCTCATTAGAATAAACAATGGAGCCGTTTGATATATGATGTAGGTCGATATCTTGCCATATTGACCTTTTTTGTGCTTGTGATAATTTCAACTTTGCTGACATCATCAAGATCTAAGACATGATGGTCGTAAAGAATCTTTGCCCCTTTAAAGTTATCAGAAATCAAAGTGATACTGGTGTCTTTGGGTAAGACAAGGGGTGATCTAATGGACTGATAGGCTTTGTTATGTATCCCTGATATCTCTGTGAGTTGTAAGACATCTATGCCAGGCACAATAATAGCGCCACCAATTGAGCGATTATAGGCCGTTGAGCCTGCTTGTCCACTCACACATAATCCATTTCCTCTAAATATTTCCATCAATTCTTGATTAATGTAGACTTGAATTTCTTGTGTGCGAACGATATTTTCAATTCTCACTTCATTGAGTGCTTCTAAAATAGTGACGGTTTGTTCATGAGTGATTCTTGCTTCAATTAAGTGTGTACTTTCTATCACTGGTGTTTGATTTAATAAATGGTCAATAAGCGTATCCACTTCATCTTTTTCATAATTCGTAAAGAATCCCAAAGTTCCAGTATGTAATCCAACAAAGACAACCTCTGAGATATGTTTAAATTTATGAACAGCATGAAGAAATGTACCGTCTCCACCGACCGTCACAACACATTGAGGATTGTTTTCATCGATTTCTTTGTGATGAGAAATTAATGCTGTACGAATTTTTTGACCTAATTCTCTAGATCCAAGGTCTTCCTTTTCGACAATATAGAACCGTTGCATGGCATTCACTTCCTTTTAGGATGATGTTATTGTATCATACAGATAGAAGGTTGTGGTTATGGAAAAAAACATTGAAATTGAATATAAGACATTCGTTAGTGGTGATGCAGCTAGTGCATTATTAGCGCAGGGTGTTTTTAAACATGGCCAACTTCAAACCAATTATTATTATGACACTCAAGATCGCTACTTCACAAATCATCGTGGTGTCCTAAGAATTCGCGAAAAAAATGAGCAATTTAGATTCACGGCAAAACTCAAACAAGAAGGTTTTGTTGAAGAATATGAATGTGATTGTGACTCTCAAAATATCCAGCAACCAGAGATTATTGAGTTTACACAAAAGTATACCTCAGTGACGGAGTTTGATTATCTTGGTAAGACAACGACATATCGTTATACGTATCAAGATGAATATGGTGTATGGTGTCTAGACTTTAACGTTTTAAAGTATACTTCTGATATCGAAATAGAGTATGAACTTCATGAAGATATTCTTGAAGCTGATGTTCATTTTAACAAACAGCTTCAACTATGGGGAATAACATACCAACCATCTGAATCTAAGTTTCAAAGATTAATGAAAGAAAAAGATAGCACTGATTAACATGCTATCTTTTTAAATCACATAGTAGATCAAAGTGTTCACAAGCACTTTTTTTCTTATCTTCCCATTCATGGCAGTATATTGAAATCTTGACATGGAGATCATGACTTTGACATCGTGTTTGAATAAGTTTTGCCTTTGCGAGAAGCGCAAAGAATGGTTCATCTTTCATGGAATTTGAAATAGGTATGACACAGGATTTGTCCAGGCGATGATAAAACACTCCTTTGACTTCTTTAATAGGCTTATACTCTGGAAACATCTCCATAAATTGCTTATGATGTTTCAATAATGTCGTTTGATTTGAGAAATATTCGAGTACAAAGTGCGACAATAGTGTTTCAATGTAGTCTAGTTCAAATGTGGATTCACTTAATTCATGATCTAATGCAATTTGCCAAGTGTTTATACCTATTTCTTTTGCTTTGTTTAGAATCTTGAGTGTTAAAGTGACTCCTTCTTTATCAAGATACATGTAACTCTCTAGATTTCTTGACACAGTTTCATCAATTTCAGACAAATATAGAGGCGCATTAAAGAAAACAACTTGCTCTAGAAATAAGCCATTAAGTGTTTTAGGAAGTGTGTTTTGTTTTGAAACTTTTTTTATGGCTTCTTTAAAATCTAACTCACTTTCATATCCATTGTATTGAGTGTACGTGCGCCACATTTTTGAAACACTGGATGTTGTGGTATGAGACAACTTCCCATATCCAACTAAACCTTTTTCGCGGGTTTTAGGATGTTCACTTCCTTTCGCAAGAAAGAATAGATAATCCCCTTGTTTAAACTTAGTGAATTGCTTTGCATTTGTGAGTCGCCAAAAATTCATCGTTTGATGTCCATAGAGACGATGATAATTGACCATTTTCATATCGCAAATGTACGCAATTGATGCCATTAGAATAGTCCTACAATATGTCCTTTTTCATCGATATCCATGTTTTCTGCAGCAGGAACCTTTGGTAGTCCAGGCATTGTCATCACATCTCCAGTGAGTGCAACAACAAATCCTGCTCCTGCAGAGATTCTTAGTTCTTTAATCGTAATATCAAAATCTTTTGGACGACCTAGTTTCTTAGGATCATCACTAAGTGAGTATTGATTTTTTGCCATACATACATTCAGTTCATTATAACCAAGTTTTCGAATCGTATCCAATTCTTCAAGTGCTCGCTCACTAAATACCACTGCTTTGGCACCATAAATTGTAGTGGCAATTTTCTCAATCTTTTCTTTGATGCCAATCGTTTCTTTAAGTAATGGATTAAATTGACTAGGCTTTTCACATTCATGAACTACAGCTTCCGCAAGCTCAATTGCACCTTGACCACCAAGAGCCCATGATTCATTAATTACAGCTTTAACCCCTTGGCGTTTACACCATTCTAATAATGTCTTAAGTTCTTCATGAGTATCAGAATTAAACTTATTAATCGCAACTACGACTGGAACTTTATATAATGCAAGGTTCTCTAAGTGTTTTCCTAAGTTTTCTGTCCCTTTTAATAAAGCATCAATGTTCTCTTGACCTAGATCTTCAAATAGAACTCCTCCGTTGAGTTTCAAGGCTCGAACTGTTGCAACTAGAACTATCGCATTAGGTTTAATATTCGCAACATCGCATTTAATGTCCATGAATTTTTGAGCACCTAAATCAGCTCCAAATCCTGCTTCAGTGACAACATAGTCTGCGAGCTTTAAAGCAAGTTTGGTCGCAATGATAGAGTTACATCCATGGGCAATATTTGCGAATGGTCCTCCATGAATAATCATTGGGGTGTGTTCGAGTGTTTGAACTAGATTGGGCTTGATTGCATCTTTCATAATCATTGCAACCGCACCAGCAATCTTTAAATCTTTAACTGTGATGACATTGCCATCATGTGTATAAGCGAGAATGACTTTATTTACACGTTTTTTAAAGTCTTCTAATGAAGAAGATAAGCATAGTATAGCCATGATTTCGGATGCGACCGTAATATTGAAGCCATCTTTACGCACTACACTTCGTTTATCGGGTCTTCCTACTTCGATTTCTCTTAATGCGCGATCATTCATATCCATGGCACGCTTGAATACTATACGATTTGGGTCAATATTTAAAACATTCCCATGATAAAGATGATTATCAATAGCGGCAGCAATAAGGTTGTTTGCGGCTGTAATAGCATGCATATCACCATTAAAATGTAGATTAATGTCTTCCATAGGGACAACTTGAGCATGCCCTCCGCCAGTTGCACCACCTTTCATTCCAAAGATAGGTCCAAGTGAAGGTTCACGTAATGCGCCAATTACATTCTTATTGATTTGTGCAAGTCCATCGCATAAACCTACTGTGGTTGTGGACTTACCTTCTCCTGCTTTGGTTGGATTAATTGCCGTGACTAGGATCAATTTACCATTGTTCGCAGCTTCAAGCTTATCGAAAAGTCTCAAGTCGATTTTTGCGCGATATTTGCCATACATTTCGATATAATCCATATCGATTTTTGCTTTTCGGGCAATTTTCTCTATAGTAAACATTTCATTTTCTTGTGCGATTTGAATGTCGGTTTTCATACTATATTTTCTTTCTCCCTTCAATAGCTTTCATAAGGGTTAAATCATCAATGTAGTCAAGTAAACCTCCCATTGGAAGCCCTGACGCTAAACGAGTCACATCACAAGCATGTTCACTTAATCTTTTAGAGATGTACATTGCGGTTGTTTCTCCCTCAACGTTTGGGTTGGTGGCCACAATGACTTCTTTTACTGTGTCATCACATCGTTTAACTAATGTTTCAATATTAATATCCGATGGTAATATGCCTTTCATTGTCGAAATTACCCCATGTAAGACATGATATACTCCATGATACTGCCCACTTCGTTCGATTGCGATTACATCTTTTGGGCTTGCAACAACACAGATTGTAGAATTATCTCGTTTCGTATCTGAACAAATATCGCATAAATCTGATTCTGCATAATGTGCACATCGTAAGCAGCGTTTGACGTTCTGATGTACTCCGATTAATGCATTAACAAGAGGTTCGATATCTTGATCTTTTCGATCTAGAATATCTAAAGCGAATCTTTCAGCACTTTTGTTGCCTACTCCAGGAAGTTTTTTAAGTTCTTCGATTAATTTTTGTAATGATGATGGATACATATTAATCCTCAATAACGACTTCGACGTGGTGTCCGACGACATCTTTTATTTTTAGTTCAAGTTTTGTATTTTCATCAATTGCATCTTCTTCATCTAATGTGATGTAAATCGGTGGAGGAAGTAGTTCTGGCTTATCTTTTAATTCCATATAAGCACTTAATGCGACAGACCATTCAAATCTAGTTACACAAAACAATTTCTTCCTAATCTTGAATATTTCTTGTGTGAACTCTTTTAGTAAAGATTCGAGTTTTGGATCACTAATCATGTGTTTCTCTTCATCAACATCGACTTCTACCACAATAAATGTCGGAGAACTCAACTTAATCGTGGAGTCTTTAAGTAATCGAGCAATTTTTGCATAGTCTAAATGATGCATGTAGGGTTTCATTTTCCAAAGTTTTTCATCATTAACCCTAATCTCTTTGCTTGCTGTTTGCATCAATCCTAGCAGTAAATCCTTGGTTGAAAGTTCTGTGTTGGTGTTTACAGCACTCATATCAAAAAGATTATCCATCAAGAAATCTTCATTCTTTTGCTTAACAACTTCAACATCCTCATCTTCAAGCTCAGTTTGTGTCTGAGTCTCAATTTCTTCAGTTTCGAAAGTTAATGAATCACCACTTTGAACATTTTCTTCCACAAACTCTTCTAGTTCTGTTTCTATAACCTCATCATCAATGTCAAGCAAATCATCTTCTACCTTTTCAAGTGTTTCAATCACTAACTCCTCAGTTTTAGTGTCTTTAACTACTTCAACTGATTTATAAGGTTCACTTAAATCATTTTTCTTGGTCTCTACCAAAGGTTCTTTAATTGAATAAGTTTGTAATGGGCGATCTTGAAGATGGTGTACCATCTTCAAGAGTGCAACTTCAAAATAGGACATTGAATTGACAGATAAACGATACTTTTCTAGTGTATCCATCAAAATGTCCATGAAGTCGATGCTTTGATCAGCACTAAAGAATGAATTCAACAGTCTGGCTTCCTCTTCATTGAGAACTGTAAGATTATCTGTTGAACCTGTAAAGTGATAAATGAGTCCATCTTTTAAACAATCAATGAGATCGACCGTTAATTTCTTAATATCATGACTCTTAATAGAAATCTCTTTTAGGAAATCTAAAATATTCTTAACTTGCCGTTGAGATATCGTTTTTAGTAAATTAATCTTTTCTTGAGTTGTTGTAAGCCCATAAACCTTATAAACGTCTTCACTAGAAATCACTTTCCCACTATAGGCAATGACTTGTTCAAGAATAGATAATGCATCTCTAAGTCCACCGTCCGCAAGATGAGCTACTAATTTGGTAACTCCCGGTTCTACTTGTATGTTTTCTTTCTTGAGAATCGCTTCTAATCGATCTTGAATTTCATAGGTAGATACTTTAGTGAAATCAAATCGCTGGCATCGTGAAATGATTGTTGGAATTACCTTGTGTGGTTCCGTCGTGGCTAAAATAAACATAACATGAGATGGAGGTTCTTCAAGTGTTTTCAACAATGCATTAAACGCTCCTGTTGTAAGCATATGAACTTCATCAATGATATAAACTTTAATCTTTAACTCAAGTGGTGCGTATTTTACTTTATCAATCAACTCCCGGATTTCATCCACTCCGTTATTACTCGCTGCATCTATTTCGATAATATCTGGATGATTTCCTTTATTGATTGATTGACATGATGCGCATGTTTCGCAAGGCTTGTGTTGATTTGATGTACAGTTAATAGCTTTTCCTAAGATTTTCGCAACTGTAGTTTTTCCTGTTCCGCGAGGACCAGAAAAGAGATAAGCATGACTTAACTTATTTGTTTTAATTGCATTTTGTAATGTGATTACGATATGTTGTTGTCCAACTACTTCTTCAAATGTTTGAGGACGATACATTCTGTAGAGAGCTTTGTATGCCATGGTTTACCATCCTTGTGCACTCCCATTATATCAAAATTATGATGACATAAAAACAATAGCCATACGACTATTGTTACCTTTTTCGTTTTGATTCAAAGAATGATTGGAGTAATTCAATCGATTGGTCCGCCAACACTCCTGAAGTAAGTTTTGGATAATGATTTAACCCCCGAATTAAGGTTGAATCAAAACACCCTCCATAAGCACCAAATTTACTATCACTTGCTCCATACACTACATAGGGTATTCTTGCTTGTGCAATAGCTCCTGCACACATCATGCAAGGTTCTAAAGTGACCACTAATGTGCAATCATTTAGTCTCCAATGTTTAAAATACTCATTAGCTTGACTGATTGCCAATATTTCTGCATGTGAGCAGGCTTTTTGATCTATTTCCTTCTGATTATGAGCACGTGCAATAACCTCTCCTTGGTGAAGAATAACACATCCAATAGGTACTTCATCAATCTCGTATGCTTTTTTTGCTTCATTCAATGCTGCTTGCATGGCTTCATTAGGTTTCATATGGTTTCTCCTAAGAAAAAAGCCACCACACATAACAGAGCCACCTTAAGGCTGCTGTCTTCCGACCCTGACCTGGTTCGATGGATGCTATTGTGGTAGCATTACTAATTATACATGGTTATTATTTTTTTTCAATCTTTTCTAACCCACCAAAATAAGGTCTTAAGACTTTAGGTATAGTCACTGATCCATCTTCATTTTGGTAATTTTCTAAGATTGCTGCCACAGTACGACCCACCGCAAGCCCAGAACCATTAAGTGTATGAACAAATTCTGGTTTTGCTTTTTCATCTCGTTTAAATCTAATGTTGGCGCGTCTTGCCTGGAAATCTTCAAAGGTTGAACAACTTGAAATTTCACGATATCCTTCAAATGAAGGTAACCACACTTCTAAATCATAGGTTTGAGCACTTGAAAATCCCATATCTCCTGTACATAGCATCATCGTTCTATAAGGCAATTCTAGAAGTTGAAGTACTTTTTCTGCATTTTGAGTTAAATTCTCTAATTCTTGGGCTGAATCTTCTGGTTTGACAAATTTAACTAATTCTACTTTATTAAATTGATGTTGGCGAATAATACCACGGGTATCTTTACCTGCTGCGCCAGCTTCAGCCCTAAAGCACGGGGTATATGCTGTATAAAATTTTGGAAGATCATCAATTGATAAGATTTCATTCGCATGATAGTTTGTGACTGGCACTTCAGCTGTCGGAATTAAGTAATATCCAAAAGGTTCAACTTTAAAGAGGTCTTCTTCGAATTTCGGAAGTTGACCGGTCCCATACATACTATTCGCATTGACCATAAATGGAGGTAACATTTCTTCATAATGATGTTGTTCAATATGAAGATCAAGCATAAAGTTAATAAGAGCACGTTCTAATTTTGCTCCTAATCCTTTATAAACTGTAAATCTTGATCCCGTAAGCTTTGCGCCACCTTCAAAATCCAAAATACCTAGGTTTACACCAATCTCCCAATGTGCTTTAGGTGTGAAGTTAAACTTTGGTATTACACCATTTCTTCTAACTTCCACATTATCTTCTTCGCCATGGCCGACCACCACTGTTTCACGTGGAACATTCGGAACTACAGCTAACGTGTTTTGAATATTTTTCTCAATATCTGATAGTTCTGTATCAATTTCACTGATTCTTTCGTTAGCTTTTGATACTTCAGCCATTAATTGGCTTGCATCTTCACCCTGTTTTTTTAATAAACCAATTTTCTTTGACGATTCATTTCTAAAAGCTTTTAGTGTTTCAACTTCTTGAAGAAGAGTTCTTCTTTTCTCATCTTGCTTAACTACATCATAAAGAAAAGAAAAGTCTTGACCTCTAGTGTTTAAACGTTCAACGATTGCTTGTGTGTTTTCTCTAATTTGTTTGATATCTAACATACGATTCTCCTATGTTTCACGTGAAACATTATATGGGTATTCTAACACTTTGATAGATAAAAATGAAGTTGCATTATGATGCAACCTCATTTTCTTCTATTTCTTCATCATTATTAATAATGGCTACTGCGGATACTTTTGCTACCTCGTCCACTCGAATGAGTTTAACACCCTGTGCTGCACGTCCGTAAGTTCCTACATCACTGAGACTAATTCGAATGACTTGACCTATATCGGTCACAATAAGTATGTCTTCATCCCCATTTACTGCTCTTACAGAAACTAATTTGCCATTTTTCTCAGTAATTGAGACGGTTTTGACCCCTTTCCCACCTCTTTGTGTTAAACGGTAGTCTTCAAGAGGACTCTTCTTACCATATCCTTTTTCGGTGACTGATAAAATGTAAGGTCCTTCTTTATCGGTGGTTAATCCAATAAGTTCTTGACCATCAGGATTAAATCCTTTAACGCCCATTGCGGTACGTCCGGTTGGTCTTAAACCATTCTCATCAAATTTAACAGCTTTACCATTATTACCGGCTAGAATAATTAAATCCTCTCCAGTTGTTGGCTTGACTGCCACAAGTTCGTCATCATCATTTAAGGTGATAGCAATCTTCCCGTTTTGACGAATTGAATCAAATTGATCTAAAGTTACACGCTTGACTAATCCATTCTTAGTGGCAAAAACCAAGAATTTATAATCCGTTTCCATTTTAACTGGCACCATAGCTTTAACTCGTTCTTCTTTTTCAAGATTCAATAAGTTTACAACCGGTAATCCTTTGGAAATTCGACTTGCAGAAGGCACGTGGAATCCACGGATTCGATACACCTTGCCAAAATTGGTAAACAACATGAGTGAGTCGTGAGTTGACATGTGAATAAACTGATCCACAATGTCATCGTTGTAAGTGCTCATTCCTCTAATGCCTTTACCACCACGGTTTTGTGTTTGGAAGGTATCCACTGTAGTGCGTTTGATATACCCATTAAGTGTTAAAGCAATCACAACGTCTTCAACAGGGATTAAATCCTCATCAAGCACATCATCTTGACTATCCATAATCTCAGTTCTTCTCTCATCCGCAAAACGACGTTTGATTTCAAGAAGTTGACTCTTAATAATGTCGTGTACACGTTGTTCACTTGATAGAATTTCACGATAATCTTCAATTGCAATCTGTAGATTTGTGTATTCATCTTCAATTTTGCCACGTTCTAGACCTGTTAGACGTTTTAATCTCATATCTAGAATAGCTTTTGATTGAATTTCGCTTAATCCGAATTCACTCATCATCGAATTAATAGCTTGTTCATCATCCATGGATCCACGAATAATCTCAATAATTCGATCTATTTTATCTAACGCAATTCTTAAACCTTCTAAAATGTGAGCACGATCCAAAGCTTTGTTGAGCTCGAACTGTGTTCTTCTTCTAACAACTTCAATTTGATGAGTAATGTAATGAGTAAGTAGTTCTCTTAGGCCTAATTGCTTAGGACTTCCATCGACTAAAGCTAAAGTGTTAATACCAAATGTTGTTTGTAGAGCCGTCATTCGATAAAGTTGATTCAATAATACTTCTGCTTGAATATCCTTACGAGTCTCTATGACAATTCGAATACCATGTCTATTTGACTCATCACGTAAATCTGTAATTCCTTCAATGAGTTTATCTCTTACTAATCCAGCAATTTTCTCCACCAAATTAGCTTTATTGACTTGATAAGGAATCTCACTCACAATAAGCTGCTTTTTCCCGTTATTCAGTTCATGTATATCTACTTTTGAACGTATGGTGACAGATCCTCGACCAGTCTCAAAAGCAGAATGAATTCCTGATCTTCCCATAATAATTCCACCCGTTGGGAAATCTGGCCCTTGAATCACTTCCATGAGCTCAATCGTGGTTAATCCTGGATTATCAATAAGTGCTATGGTAGCATCAATGGTCTCTCCAAGATTGTGTGGAGGAATATTAGTGGCCATACCGACGGCAATTCCAGTCGCACCATTAACTAGTAAGTTAGGAAAATAAGCCGGTAATACTGAAGGTTCTTTTTCTTCCCCATCATAGTTATCAACAAAGTTAATCGTGTCTTTATTGATATCTTTGACGAGTTCCATGGCAATTTTTGACATTCTGGCTTCGGTATAACGCATTGCCGCTGCACCGTCACCATCAATCGAACCAAAGTTACCTTGACCATCCACTAACATATGACGATATGAGAAATCCTGTGCCATACGAACCATAGTTTCATAGACTGCAGAATCACCGTGAGGGTGATATTTACCAATTACTTCCCCTACAATACGTGCAGACTTCTTGTATGGTTTATCACTATGCATTCCTAGGTCATTCATAGCATATAAAATACGTCTATGAACTGGTTTTAGCCCGTCTCTAACATCAGGTAAAGCACGTGCAACAATAACCGACATCGCATAATCTAGAAATGAAGTTTTCATTTCCGATGCGATATTAATATTCTTAGTCTTGTGATCGTTCATGATAACTCCTTTCTAAATGTCTAGATTTTTAACAAAGCGTGCATTATCAACAATAAAGTCTCTTCTTGGTTCTACATCATCTCCCATGAGCATCTCAAATACTGTGTCAGCTTCAATAGCGTTTTCCACATCAACCTTGATTAAGGTTCTGACTTCAGGATCCATGGTTGTTTCCCATAACTGCTCTGGATTCATCTCCCCTAAACCTTTATAGCGTTGAATATTAATCTTTTCTGAGCCAATATCAGCTTTGATTTCTTCTAATTCAGCATCAGAATAGGCATACCTAATGGTACTTCCTTTTGATACCTTATATAAAGGAGGCTGTGCGATATATATATGACCAGCTTCAATGAGTGGTTTTAAGAAACGATAGAAGAATGTCAAAATCAGAGTTCTTATGTGTGATCCATCGACGTCAGCATCGGTCATAATGACGATTTTGTGATAACGGAGCTTATCTAAGTCCATTTCTTCTCCAAAACCACAACCGAATGCTGTAATCATTGAACGAATTTCATTATTGTCAAAAATCTTATGTCGTTGTGCTTTTTCAACGTTAATAACTTTCCCACGTAGTGGTAGAATCGCTTGAAACTCGCGATTGCGTCCTAATTTCGCGGATCCACCCGCTGAATCTCCTTCCACAAGATAGATTTCACAGATTGAAGCATCATTTGATGAACAATCGGCAAGTTTACCCGGTAAAGATGATATTTCAAGAGCTCCTTTGCGTCGTGTAAGTTCACGAGCTTTCTTCGCTGCAAGACGTGCTTTTGAGGCGATAATTGATTTTTCGATAACTGTTTTAGCTTGGCTTGGGTTTTCAAGTAAGAAACGCTCAAATTGAGCTCCCATGATGTTTGAAACAATACGTCTTACTTCTGCATTACCTAACTTAGTCTTAGTTTGTCCTTCATATTGAGGATCTGGATGTTTTACAGAGATAATTGCCGTTAAGCCTTCACGGACATCCTCGCCAATTAAAGCATCTTCATCTTTCTTAATAAAGTTGTTTTCTTTAGCATAGGAGTTTATTAATCGTGTTAAAGTTGATCTAAATCCTTCTTCATGAGTTCCACCTTCATGGGTATTAATGTTATTACAAAAGGAGTAAACATTAGAGGCATACCCATCATTGTATTGCATCGCAACTTCAACAATAATATTCTCTTCTTCCCCTTCAACATATATCACGTCACTATGAATCGGATTCTTGTTTTTATTAATGAATTCAACGTATTCTCTAATTCCACCTTCATAATAGTATTCATTAGAAAGTAAATTTTCTTCATTTCGCTCATCATATAGTGAAATTTTAATTCCTTTATTAAGGAAGGCAATTTGTCTTAAACGATCACGAATAGTTTCATAATTGTAGTGAGTTGTTTCTGTAAATACTGTTGGGTCTGCTTTAAAAACTACTACGGAACCACGTTTATCGGTTTCTCCAATGACTTTTACTGGCCCTTGGGATTTCCCACCATGTTCAAATCGTTGGAAATGAATGTTCCCACCTTGATGAACATAAACTTCTAGGTATTCTGAGAGCGCATTAACCACCGAAGCTCCTACTCCATGTAGACCGCCCGACACTTTATATGCTCCGCCACCAAATTTTCCGCCTGCGTGAAGGATAGTAAAAATGGTTTCAATCGTTGATAATCCTGTCTTTTCATGAATTCCAACTGGAATTCCACGACCATTATCCTCAACTGAAATAACATTGTCTTTAAGTATCTTTACAATAATGTGATTTGCATATCCTGCTAAAGATTCATCAATTGCATTGTCAATAATTTCCCATACTAAATGATGTAAGCCTCGCTCAGAGGTGGTACCTATATACATCCCTGGGCGTTTTCTTACCGCTTCTAATCCTTCTAATACCTGAATATCTTCTGAGGTATATGAATGTTCAACTTTTGATATCATAACTACTCCTTTACAACATTACCGTTTGAAACAGTAAATAGTGAATATCGTTCTTGAGACCATAACTTAATATGTGAAATATCAGTTGTAGTCACAATGGTTTGACATGTTTTTGGCAAAAACTCTATAAAACGTTTTCTTTTTACTTCGTCAATTTCAGAGAAAACATCATCTAATAATAAGATTGGAAATTCATTGATATTTTCCTTTATGTAATGAATTAAACACAATTTAATCGCGATAATCATCATTCGCTTTTGCCCTTGCGAAGCCACATTAATTAATTCTTGATCATTGATGTATGTGACTAAGTCATCTTTATGAATACCAATTTGAGTGCTTTTAAACAAAATATCTTTATTTAAAGATTGATTATACATCAATTTAAGCGTTTCTCTTAAGTTATCACCTCTAGGTATATCACTTTCAAGAGATAGATTTATCTTCCAACTCTCTTCTTCAACCAAATCTTGGAATAATTTCGCAACATTTCTATTTAAGTAATCGATAAAACGATATCGATAGTTAAGAACAGTAATTGAATATTCAATCATTTGATCATCAAGCACTGAAATGTAATCCTTATCTATTTGGATTTGCTTTAAATAATTGTTTCTTTCTTTTAGTAGCTTATTGTAACTAAACAAAGCTTCAACATATTCAGGGAATAACTTTGATAGTTCGCTGTCAATAAACTTTCGTCTTACTTTTGGATATCCATCAAATAAAAACAGATCATTTGGTGAGAATAGAACTGTATTAACAAGTCCTATAAATTCTTTATTTGTAGAAAATGACTTGTTATTTTCAAAAAGATACTTACCATCTTGGTTTAAAATAACTTTTAATTGTTTCTTATTTCCTTTGACTGAGAAAACACCAATAATTCGACACAATTCTTGATTAAATTGAATGCAAAGTTGATCATCTTTAACTCGAAATGAGCGAGATGTTGAACAATAATGGATTGCTTCAAGAACATTTGTTTTACCTTGACCGTTTTTTCCAATAATTACAGTTACATCTTTATCGAAAACAAGATTAAGACTTTCAATATTCCTGAAATGTGTTAATGACAATTGCTCAATCTTCATGAATTAGTATCCAAGAGTCTTTTCCAATTTTAACTCGATCTTGATCTCTTAATTTCTTACCTCTGCGATTCTCTTCTTCATCATTAACATAAACATATTGTGTGGACAAAAAATGTTTTGCATCAGATCCAGAATCAATTAAATCAACTTTTTTAAGAAATTGACCTAATGTGATATATTCACCTGTAAATTTAACTTTTTTCATACATTCTTTCTCCATCCATCACTAAAGAAGCCCTTAGGGGCTTTCGTTAGTTATAGGTTCTTACTGGGAGTACTAATTGAAGTACCGATTCATCTTCATTTGTTTTTAAGACAAATGGTTTCATATCTCCACTAAACTCAATTTTGACGATTGCTCCGGATAAAGCACGAATTGCATCGAAGACATATCGCCCCGAAAATGAGATTTCGAATGGTTTGCCACTATATTCAATAGGAACGATTTTTTCTTTTGAATACCCTACTTCTTGAGATCTTGAAGAAATCATTATTTCAGAATCTGATGCTGATAATTTAATGATTGAAATTCCTTCACTCTTAATAAATGAAGCTCTATCAATAGCATTCAATAAATCTCTTGAGTCAACTATAAGTGTATGTTCGAAAATTTGTGGAATAAGTCTTGATGTTTCAGGGTATTGTCCATCAATTAATCGTGATTGTATCACAACATTTTCAATCCAAAATTGAATTTTCTTGTCAGAGATACAAATAAGAATATCGGTTTCTTTTTCAATTGATTTTGATATTTCAGATAATGCTTTCGTTGGAATTGTAATATTGAAATTGTCACCTTCTTTTAGTTCAATTACTTTTTTAGCAAGTCTGTAACTATCTGTTGCAACACATTCCAATTTTTGTCCTTCTTTTTTAAAGTTTACGCCAGTTAAAACTGGTCTTGTTTCTTTATCAGAAGCAGCAAATGATGTTTGATTAATGACTTTTAATAATTGAGTTGCGGACAAAGTAAATTGATTTGCTGGCTTATTAAAATCAATTAATGGAAAGTCAACTGATTTTTGACCATTGATATTAAATTCCGCATTATATCCAGAAATTTTTGTGAGAGTTCCGTCAATCACTTCAATATGAATTTCATCTGAGTCAATCTTTCTAACAATCTCTAAGATATATTTTGCTTCTAAAACTATTGAACCTGGTTCATTAATTTCAAGAACAACATCGCTATCACTAGATTTTAATGTTTTTTGGATTGAAACAAGCGAATCACTTGCTGTTAGTAAAATATGATCTGATAAAACATCAATTTTAATCCCTGACAATGCAGGTAACGGTGAATTAGCAGATACAGCTCTTCCAACAATTGACAATGCGTTAAAGAAGTATCGCTTTGAAATTCTGAAATCCATAGGTTTTTCTCCCTTATATCTTTTTTAAAGATAATTATTATTATGACTGTTGAAACTGTGGAAAACACAATTTAACACTCTTATAATGCCTATATTTTACCACTTTTTTATGTTAATTAAAAGTCGTAAATTGCAATGAGAAGTCGTCCACTTTGAATTAAGAAGTCACTAAGGAACCGTTTGTACCTTGAATTTGATTAAAGTGGAATAAGATGGATTCAGTCGGTGTTTGATAATTGAGTATTTTACGAGGCAAGTGATTCATCCAATGCATCATTTGTTTGATCTGTTGGACCGTATAATCTTTAAGGGATTTCCCCTTAGGAATGAAGCGTCTTAAAATTCCATTGTGTTTCTCATTGGCTCCTCTTTCCCAAGAGGCATAGGGATGAGCGAAATATACATCACTTAATCCAGATAGCGTTTCGGATAGC
>JAGXSD010000016.1 GCA_018333955.1 Erysipelotrichia bacterium | reverse complement strand
CAACTTAGTACGTTCTATGTCGAAAAAAGGATGTACGGGCGATAATGCGGCTTGTGAAGGAGTGTTTGGACGTATAAAGAATGAATGTTTTTACCATAAAGACTTTAGAAACATGGACACCGCTGATTTTATCAACTATCTTAATGACTATTTGAACTGGTATAATGAAGACAGAATCAAGCAGAAATTTGGGTGCAGCATTAATGAAAACCGAAGAAAGTTAGGTTATTAGTGTCCAACTTTTTGTCCGCATCCCCTAATGATAAAAAGAGTGTGTATACTTGTGGTGGAATATTAACCTCTGGGGCAAACCACACAATCCCAAGATAGGTTGAAAGTGATGTTACCACTGATAAGATGATGAATGAAATGATCGCCGCAATAGTTTTATGTTTAAAGATAAGTTGTCTAGAAATCGGTTTAGTAAGTAAAAAATCCGCGATATTCTCATTCTCTTCAACACTAAGCATTGAAAACCCTACAATACTTGCGTAGATCGCCAAGGCAACTTGGGCAAAGATAAAGGAAAAGATAAGATATCCTTCTATGCTTCCAAGGGTTGCCGCATTGGCTAACCCAAAAGCCGCAAGCATTTCTTTAGGATAATATTCTAGGATTAAGTCCCACATCTGTTGATTTTCAGCCATGAGGGGAAAGAAGCTTAGCATAAAGAATTGAAGACCACTTAAGCCTAGACTCCACCATAATAAGCTACTGCGTTTTTGTGTGAGTTCAAACTTGAGTAAGTTCATACATCACTCTCTCTGACATAATAATGCATGAAGATTTCTTCAAGGGTTGGTTCTTCAATAAGGACATCGCTAAGTTTTGTATTACTTAGTACTTTAAGTAATGGCTCTATCTCACCTTGATACACAAAACTTACTGTCGAATCAATGTGTTGAAGATCCTTGCATTCTAAATCTTTAAAGCTAGAAAGATCATGACATCCAAAGACTTTAACTTTCTTTGTTGCTTTAGTACGCAAAGAAGCGACTTCTTCAACTTTGATGATGACCCCATCTTTTATAATCGCAACCCGATGACATAAGTTTTGAACCTCTTGAAGGATATGCGAAGAAAATAGGATGGTCGCTCCTCGCTTGTTTTCTTCTTTTAATAAATTAAAAAACTTGTGTTGCATGAGAGGATCTAAACCAGAAGTGGGTTCATCAAGAATAATCAAAGAAGGTTTATGAAGTAAACCTTGAATAATCCTGACTTTCTTTTTATTCCCAAACGATAAGTCTTCTATTTTGCGGTTCATATCAAGTTCAAGTAGTGTTGCGAGTTCTTGAATTCGTTTGGTGTGATCTCCTGGATAAAAACTAGCGGAGTATGCGAGTAATTCCTTCACTTTCATTTTTTCATAATAAAAGACTTCAGAAGGAAGATATCCAATGTTTTCACGAATTTCAGGTCCATATTGAGTGATATCTTTACCAAAGATGGTTGCACTGCCACGTGTAGGATGTAGTAATCCTAATAGTGTACGAATGGTCGTGGACTTTCCTGCACCATTGGGTCCAATAAAGCCAAAGATTTCCCCTTCTTTAACACTAAAACTCACGTTTTCGATACCACGTGACTTTCCATAATACTTACTCAAATCTTGTATCACAATAACATCCATACTCTCCTCCTTCAGGGATCATTGCCTATAAATTTAACTTCGAGCTTTAAAATGATGATGACAGGTTGGGCATGTTATTTCGACTTTGCCTTTTCGTCGAGGTATTCTTACCATCTTCTTACACATTGGACAAAGAAAGTATTTACGTTGACTATCTTTCAAGTTACTTCTGATCAGTTTTATTTGACGTGTGATGGGGGTCATAAAACCTTTAAAAGTTTCATTCTCTGCGCTTCGTTTAATTTTATTTTTTGAAAAGAAGCGAAATAGTAAGATAGTGGATAAAATTAATCCAGGGATGGAGAAGAAATAGCCGATTGAGCGAAATAATAGACTTAGAATTGATAATATTAAAGATGTGACTAGTAATGTATTATTGAGGAAATCTTGGCCATAACGAGTTGCGAAGAAAGTTCGAAAATTTTTCATACTTGCTCCTTTAATCATGTTTTTCTCATGATTGTTTTATTTATATGACACTGCTTTACTTAATCAAATTTTACCACAAAATCAACTTCTCTAACTATCTTAGTTTATGGGTCGAAACAATCATAAAAAAATCATCATAAGCTCATGATGAAGTTTAAAAAACTTTATAAAAGATAAAACTCAATAAAACAATGAATCCATTGAGAATATTGTGCATGATCATAATCGCATAAACGTTTTTATATCTTAAGAAATTAATCGCATAAGCCACGCCAAATGCAATGACCGTCAGCATTTGCAAAATATTAAAATAAACGATTTGAAATGGATTCAATGTATACCCAATATGCCCGACCATAAAGGCAATGGTTGTAAACAAGATGACTATAAACTTCTGATGTGATGAAATTTTTAGAGACTTAAGGGCTTGAAAGATAATTGGAATAAGTAATGCTCGATATAGTATTTCTTCACTTGTCCCCGAAAGCAACCATTGAAAGAGTTGATATCCTAAAGCACTATACAATGAAGTAGGAAGTGGATTCACTACTCCTACTTGACTTGTAATGATGAGAAGCGTACCTATTAATGCTTGAAAGATGATCCAAAAGAAAGTAAAGATGAGCGCAAATCTTAGTCCTTCTTTAAAACCTTGTTTTTGAAATCCAAAATCAGACCATTTCAACTTTAAAAGTTTCATAAATATAAGGATTAATAGAAGCGATACCACTGCTTGAATAATATGATGTAAAGTAATCATTGCAAACCACCGCTGAGGATCCACAATATTCAAAGGGTTAGGTAGCTGATTAGCCCAAAGAAAAGAAAGACGGTTAACTCCTTCAGTGATAATAATACAAAATAACAGTAATCCCACTAATCCAAACACTTTTTGAAGTTGATTTTTCATATTTTTAATTCCATGAGTTGGTTCTATTTTCTCATGAATGAACAATCAAGAAAATAAAAAAGTGTAATCTTTTGAAGTGCACCCCATAGAGTAGACACTTAAAAAAAGTGTCTACTTTTTGTTTCGTCTTCTGCGTGTGTTATAAAAGATTAACCATGACTTCACTATTTTGATGTATTCGTCATGAGATTTGATATCATTATTGTATAGAGTTTCTTTCTTCAGTAATGAATGAAAACTCTCTATGACTGCGTTATCAAGTGGGGTTCCTTTTCTGGACATCGAAATAAGTATTCCCCTTGATTCACACACAGTCTGGTATTCAGTTGAAATATACTGAAACCCTTGATCCGAGTG
>JAGXSD010000015.1 GCA_018333955.1 Erysipelotrichia bacterium | reverse complement strand
GGATCAAGGGTTTCAGTATATTTCAACTGAATACCAGACTGTGTGTGAATCAAGGGGAATACTTATTTCGATGTCCAGAAAAGGAACCCCACTTGATAACGCAGTCATAGAGAGTTTTCATTCATTACTGAAGAAAGAAACTCTATACAATAATGATATCAAATCTCATGACGAATACATCAAAATAGTGAAGTCATGGTTAATCTTTTATAACACACGCAGAAGACGAAACAAAAAGTAGACACTTTTTTTAAGT
The DNA here is from genome assembly GCA_018333955.1 of Erysipelotrichia bacterium. GTDB lineage: Bacteria > Bacillota_I > Bacilli_A > Erysipelotrichales > Erysipelotrichaceae > UBA6182. Next base: position 5,474 of record JAGXSD010000015.1, on the reverse strand, counting down.
GTCTACTCTATGGGGTGCACTTCAAATCTCGATACTTTTTATAAACTTATGAAACTATGTATGTTTTTTATTTATCCCATCCACTTAATCTTGCGCTCAGTTCCAGCCATAATCCGTCCAATGTTTTCATGGTGACGCACAATCACAATGACCGCTACAATACTAAATGAGATTGAGATCATCAAATTAGTTTGGAGTAAGAAGAGTAAGATGGTCGCGGTTGTAACTGCAGAAATAGAAGCCAGAGACACCATTTTAAAGAGCTTAAGTAGACCGAAGAATACAAATACTGGAATTAATCCAATGATCCATCCATTCGTTTGTGATAAGAAGGATAATGCAAGGAGATATCCAGCAGCCGTAGACACCGCTTTACCACCTTTAAATTTAGCGAAAAGTGGGAAACAATGTCCTAATGATGTGGCAATCCCAGCCACAATGGCCACTTCTTGACCAAATAGCAGAAAGGCAATCCATACCGCAATAGCTGCTTTTGATGTATCAAGAAAGGCAATTGAAAAGGCGGCTTTCTTTCCAAGCACTCGACCGGCGTTGGAAGCACCTAAATTTTTAGACCCATGTTCACGAACATCGGTGTTATAGAAAAGCTTACCTATGACGAGCGCAAAAGGCACTGAGCCAAAAACATAACCCACTAGGGCAGCGATAAAAAAGTTCATATCTTTCACCTCAAATGTATCATATCACAACGTCATTGACTTGACCATTACATTGAAGTGTTGGATTTGGTATAATTAGAAGCGGAGATGATTATGACACAAAGTTACAATGAATCAAGCATACAAATACTCGAAGGATTAAGTGCCGTAAGAAAACGGCCTGGCATGTATATCGGCAGCAGTGATCATCGTGGTCTTCATCATTTAGTATGGGAAATTTTAGATAATGCGATTGATGAAGCCTTGAACGGATATGGAAACTGCATTAAAGTGACCCTCATTGATGAGCGAACGATACGCATTGAAGATGAAGGTCGAGGGATGCCAACTGGCATGCACTCTTCTGGGGTTTCCACATTGGAAGTTATTTTTACCAAGCTTCATGCGGGTGGAAAATTTAGTTCAAGTGGAGGATATAAAACATCTGGAGGTCTTCATGGGGTTGGCGCAAGTGTCGTCAATGCGCTTTCAAGTTGGCTAGAAGTCACTTCCTATCATGGGGGTCACATGGCGACCATGCGTTTTGAAAAAGGTGGAAGTCAAGCCACGCCATTACTTATCCATGGAAAAACCACAAAAAAGGGATCTGTCGTCACCTTTAGTGCTGATCCACTCATTTTTGGAAATCATGTCTTTAATGCGGAAACGATTTCATCCCGTCTTAAAGAATCAGCGTATCTACTTGATCATGTAACGTTTATCTTTACTGATGAGCGTTCAAAGAAAGTTGAAACTTTCAAATTTGATCATGGATTAAAGCAGTTTGTGATGGATCTTAATGACGATCTAGAAACACTTCATGAACCCATTGCGATTAGTGGTAAAGCTCATGAGATTGAAGTGAATGTATCACTTCAATACAACAGTGGCTACAATGAAAACATCATTTCATTTGTGAATATGGTGAAAACTAAAGATGGTGGAACTCATGAAGTTGGTTTTAAGAGTGCACTCACCAAAGTGGTGAATGATTTCGCCCGTAAAAATGGATTTTTAAAGGATAAAGATAAAAACTTTGAAGGTGTTGATATTCGTGAAGGGTGTAGTGCAATTATCTCACTCAAGATTGAAGAAGATTTACTTCAATTTGAAGGTCAAACAAAATCGAAACTTGGCACAGAAAAAGCCAAATCAGCCACTGAAACGATTATGATGGAGCAACTTTCATACTATTTTGAAGAACATCGCTCTTTAGCCAATGAACTCATCAAACGTTTTTCTAAAGCTGCATCAGCTCGTGAAGCCGCTCGTAAAGCGCGTGATGAAGCAAGACAAGGTAAGCATGCGAAATCTGCATCCCGTGCCTTAGCAGGGAAATTATCCCCAGCCCAAAGTAAAGATAAGAAACGTAATGAGCTGTTTCTTGTGGAAGGTGATTCTGCGGGTGGAAGTGCTAAACAAGGACGTGATTCTAAGTTTCAAGCGATTCTTCCACTAAGAGGGAAAGTGCTCAACACTGAAAAAGCCTCGGTGAGTGATGTGATGAAAAATGAGGAATTATCCTCCATTATTTATGCTTTAGGGGCTGGAGTGGGGAGTGAGTTTGATGTGAGTGATTGTGCCTATGATAAAGTCATCATTATGACCGATGCGGACACTGATGGAGCTCATATTCAAATCTTACTATTAACATTCTTTTATCGCTATATGCGACCTCTTATTGAAGCTAATAAAGTGTATTTAGCATGTCCACCTCTTTACAAAGTATCTTTTGGAAAAGAAAGTGCATATGCTTATGATGATCAAGAACTTGCGGCAATACGTAGTCAAAAACAATCTGTTACGATTCAAAGATACAAAGGGCTTGGAGAGATGAATGCGGATCAGTTATGGGAAACCACGATGGATCCTAAATCACGCAGTTTACTTTTAGTTAGCATTGAAGATACTTATGTAGCGAATAAAAAAGTGAGTTTACTCATGGGAGATAAAGCTCATTTACGTCGTGAATGGATTAATGATCATGTGTCATTTACTCTAGGTGAGGAAGAAGTATGAGTGATGTGAATGCAATTAAAGACATTAGTTTAGAAGAGGTGATGGATGATCGTTTTTCACGATATGCAAAATACATCATTCTTGATCGTGCACTTCCAGATGTTCGTGATGGTTTAAAACCAGTTCAACGTCGTATCATTTATGCCATGCATGAACAAGGCAATCACTTTGATAAGCCATATCGTAAATCGGCGAAAACGGTAGGGATTGTAATTGGGAATTATCATCCTCATGGCGATAGTAGTGTGTATGAAGCGATGGTACGTTTATCTCAACCTTGGAAAAATAATCAAATCTTAGTGGATATGCAGGGGAATAATGGGTCCATTGATGATGATCCAGCCGCCGCAATGCGATATACTGAGGCACGTTTATCACACTATGCGCAAATGATGATGGAAGGCATTCGAGAAGATACAGTTTCGTTTGTGCCTAACTTTGATGATTCAGATCATGAACCCACAGTCCTTCCTACATTAATTCCTCATTTACTGGTCAATGGGGCAACGGGGATTGCGGCAGGATATGCCACAAATATTCCACCGTTTAATCTTCATGAAGTCATTGATGCGATTATCGCAACCATTAGACAACCTGATATTAGTATTGAAGCATTATCCTACATTATGCCTGCTCCAGATTTTCCAACAGGTGGTGATCTATTAGAACATGAAAACATGTTATCAGTGTATGAAAGTGGTAAAGGTAAAATAACTTTAAGAGCTCGCTTTGAAGTCATTGAAAAGAAAAACTTAAAACAGCTTGTCATCACCCAAATTCCATATGAAGTCATTAAGAGTAATCTTGTGAAACGCATTGATGATTTAATGGTCAATAAAACACTGGATGCGATGCTGGATGTGCGTGATGAATCGGATCGACATGGTCTTAGAATTGTGATTGATTGTAAACCTGATGCGGATTTAGAGTTAGTAAAAAATGTGCTTTTTAAACACACTGAAGCACAAATTGTTTATAACATTAACCTTGTGGCGATATTAAATCGTGCTCCAATGCAGTGTTCATTGAAGATGATTTTAGAAGGGATGATTTCTCATTACCAAGACGTTTTAACACGCTTAGCCACGTATCGCGTTAATAAGTTGAATGCACGGGTCCACATCATTACGGGTCTTATCAAAGCAATTTCAATAGTGGATGAAGTTATTGCGATCATTCGCCAATCCAAAAACAAAGAAGATGCGAAACTGAATTTAGTGCATGCGTATGATTTTTCACTTGATCAAGCTGAAGCCATTGTTTCACTGCGTTTATATCGTTTAACTAACACCGATATCGTTGCACTCAAAGAAGAATTTGCGCTCGCGCTTAATGAGATTGAACATTACGAAGGATTGTTGTCCTCAACCACGTTACTTAATCATGAAGTCATTCGACGTTTAGAGATGATTAAGACAAAATTTCCATCTCCACGACGTTCACACCTTTCTTCTCAAGACGCAAAAGTCGTTATTGATAAAGTGAAGATGGTTCAAAATGAACGTGTGGTAGTGTCGATGACTCGAGATGGTTATATCAAGAAAGTTAGCTTGCGTAGTGCCAATGCATCAAGTGAAGCAGGCATTAAGAGTAAGGATGTATGGATAGGGGAAAGTGAAGTCGATTCCTTAGATCATGTCTTATTTATCTTAAGTGATGGTTACTATGGAATCATCCCTATTTATGAACTCAAAGAAAGCAAATATAAAGATTCTGGCGATCATTTCTCTGCGTATGTGAAGCATGATGCGAAAACACACGTGGTGAAAGCAATGATTGTGAAATCCTTTGAATCGCCTTACACCATTTTGACCGCATCACGATCTGGTATTATTAAACAAACATTCCTTAGCGATTTTGCCTTGACACGCCTTTCAAAAACTTCATTATGTATGGTGATGGACAAACAGGATACCCTGATTAGTGTCAATGTCTTAGATCGTCCTAAAAATGTTGCTTGTGTCAGTGCATTAGGGTATGTTGCGACCTATTCGTCCTCAGATATTCCGATTGTCTCCACTAAGGCAAAGGGAGTTAAAGCGATGAATCTAGGAGCAGAGGATGAAATGATTGGAGCTGAAGTGGTTAATCATGATTATCTCATCCTGATGAACCACCATGATGGGGTCAAACGTATTAAGATGAGTGATGTGCGTCTTGGTAAGCGACCTTTTAAAGGAGATCTTACCTTCAAGAAAGTCAAATCCAATCCTACGACTTTAAAATGGGCTCTCAATGTCGCCTCAACCTCATCGTTTGTGGTCATGAATGATGATGTTATGATGCAACACTGGGCTAAAGATATTGCGATTAAAACCCTAGATTCAACATTTAGTAGCGTGGAACACCTATTAAGTAAAGGACACTTAGTGAAAAGTTTTGTCCAACTTGAGGCCATAGATCCTTCATCAAGTCAATTTGAAGTACAGACTTCAACACCTCAACCTCATTTTGAAAACATGAGTTTTGATATCAAATAAAAAGATGAAGGATTTTCTGAACTTGTAAAGGAAAAGTAGACAAGTTTATAAAAAGAATTAGAACCCCAAATCATGTTTATATTGAATTGGGGTTTTATAATTCAAAGCAAATGCAGGACGTTCATGATTAAAGTGATGAATGTATGAATGTATTGTTTCAATGACATTATCAGAGTGGTACAAATGATAATCACGGTATAACTCATCCTTCATCCAACCATTGATGGCTTCCATAATAGGATTATCCGTTGGTGTGGCAGCACGACTCATAGAATGAATCGTGTTATAATTTAAAAGAGCTTGATTGAAAGCTTTA
>JAGXSD010000014.1 GCA_018333955.1 Erysipelotrichia bacterium | reverse complement strand
ATCCAACTTCTCGTCAACAGTTGCACTTTTACGATGCTTATAGAAGGATGTCGTGCCTTTTTCACTCTGAGTTCTTTGGTTAGGGTTAGCACTAAGTAATCTTGAATTTCGTTGTCTAAGCCAATTGTAAAGGGTCGCTGTGGTCGGATACCCGAGGATTCTTACTACTCGTGTAGCATTCTTCTCTTGGTCAAAAAGTTCTAAAGCAATTCTGATATCTTCTTTTGCATACGAAGGCATTTTTTCTCCTTTTTAGTCCAAGTTTTTGTCCGCATCCCCCTTAACATGTGAAGCTTATTTTGAAGGTAGTTATACAAAGGCATTGCAAGCGTTGATACTAAATCGAACGGTTAATGATGCCAAGAAAGCCAGAAAAATATTGGATGCACTCATTGAGGCAAACAAAGGTTACTGGCCAGAACTAACGTAGGTGCAACTATGGCAAAGCTAATCGTAAATGCGGATGACTTTGGGCTTAGTCGCGGTGTCAACTATGGAATCGTGGATGCGTATCTCAATGGGATTTTAACTTCAACGACGCTTATGGTAACCATGCCAGGCCTAATGCATGCCATTGAACTTTCTAAGCAGCATCCAGGTCTGAAAGTTGGGTTACATCTAAATATTGCCCTAGGAACACCGTTAACGGAAGGGAAAAGTTTAACTGACTGTCTGGGCCAGTTTATCAAACCAAATCAATTACCTTCAGATCATGTATATGATGAAGAGGAGGTCTATCGTGAGCTTGAAGCACAGTATGAGAAGTTTGTGTTTATGATGAAACGAAAACCAACGCACTTGGACTCGCATTTGTTTACATCCGATCTCATTGATGTCATGAATACGTGTGCCAGAAGATTGGCCAATACTTACCAAATACCTCTTCGAAACAATGACATTCCAGGGTTTAAGCATGTCAGATTCCTTCAGTTTAGAACCTATCATGCGAGTATGGGGCTAGAGTACTTCTACGATCATATTGATGATATTGTAACTCATGAGTATTCTGAACTTATGACACATCCAGCCTATATGGACTCATTTATTATGAGTCAATCCTCATACAATTTGCAGCGACTTGAAGAGCTTGATTTTCTAACAAGTGAAAAGACGTTGAAACTTATCAAAAAATACAAGATTGAACTGATCAGTTATGAGGATGTTAGTATCTAGTTAAACGATCCATTGAAGTTAAGTGATTCCTTTTGTAGGGATCACTTTTTTTACCATTAAAGAAAGTTATCGAATGAGTTTGAAGGTAATGAACTATAATGCCCCCCAATGTCAAGACACGATTTTTAAAATCTAAGTTAAGTACTTTCGTTTGAATTTTCAGGCAATTTTGCGCTGAATTCTGGTGTATAAATCGGCAGAACAGGTGTAGTTAATTGCTGAATGGGGGCGATAAGTGTTGTATTCGTTCATGTATTTCTTGATTTCACTTCTTAATACTCTGGGATTTGGAAATTCGTTGGTATAGATTAAGTCATACTTTAATGTTCTAAAAAACCGCTCAGTCCTTACATTGTCTAACGCTTGACCTTTACCATCCATTGATATTTTAACTTTTTCATCTTCGAGGAGCTTGATATAATCTGGATTTGTAAAATGACTTCCTTGATCGCTGTTCATTATTTCTGGTTTTTTAATAGCTAGCGCACGTTTCAAGCAATCCATTACAAAAGTTTTTTCTAAGCTGTTCGATAACTCATAATCAATGATGCAGCGACTATACCAATCGATGATAATGAATAAATACATAAATCCACGTTCCATCCGGATGTAGGTAATATCAATACCCCAGACCTGGTTCGGGGCGGTTAATGACAAGATTTCTGAGTAAGTAGGGCCGTTTGTACTGAGCATGGTATCTCTTACTAAGATTTGGCTTGGGATATATCGACTATACGCCCATATCGCGTATCATTCGACGTACCTTTTTACGATTAATAATTAGGTCCAAGTCTCTTCTAATCGTCTTAGTCAGCATCCTGTATCCCCATGTGGGGTGTGCGGTGTGGAGCTCATCAATTTTGTGCATGACAACCAAATCTGCCTCAGAAACGGTAGCTTCCTTCGGCGAATCTCGATATAAACTTGATCGATTGACGTCCAGTAAATCGGCTTGTCGCTTGATGCTAAGGTTGCTATTGCAAAATTCAACGAGTTTTCTTCTTCCAGTCGGATCCGAGCAACTGTTCAGATTTTTTTTCAACCAGTCTACTTCATAGGTAAGCTGGCCAACTTTTCTTTCCAATTCAGATAGGTGTTCTTTACTGGTTTCCAGGTCTTTTTCGGCTTCTGAAGGTCCTTTCTTAAACACTTCAGATGCTCGTTCTAAGAACTCTTTTTTCCATCTTGATAGGAGAACTGGGCTTAAACTAGTTCGCGCTGCTATCTCATTCATTGTTGATTGCTCTGATAAAATTTCAAGTACTATCTTTGTTTTAAACTCGGGGGTGTGGTGGTTTCTTTTCTTCATCATAAGTCTCATTATAACTTAGAATTTTATTTTTGTGTCTCACTCTATGGGATCATTATAAACAGCTAATACGGATGTAAATAAGAAAGATTGATTAGGTATGTTGAATAAAAGGTTTGATAACCACTTGATTTAGATCAGCAATATAGCATAATTAACCCATGGTATTCACACTTCTATACTTACACGAGGGATGTGCATATTAAATGAAAAAGGGGTTTATGGATATGAGGATTAGAAGATTTAAGGAAACAGATGTTTTTGCTGTTGCTGATTTAGCGATGAGCACCTTTCAAAAATATAATGGATTAGATTTTTACGATGAAGAAGCAATTACGAATACGTTAGACTATTTTGATACTACCAAGAACACAAAAGAACGACTTTTAGAGAAGTTTAGTAAGAAAAGTATTTTTTTATTGCTGAGGTTAGTGATGGAATTGTAGGAATGATCAACGGTGTACCAAATCGAATAAGTAGCCTTTTTGTTGAAAGCTGTAAACAGGGAAAAGGCATTGGTAAACAACTTCTTGAAAAATTCGAGATAGAGGCTAAGGCATGTGGCTCAAGCTATGTAAGTATTGAATCATCTTTGTATGCAGTTGATTTCTATAGAAGGATGGGATTTCATCAGACCAGTGATATAGTAAATCACATGGGGTTGAAGGTTTATCTGATGGAAAAAGAGCTGTAGAGAATTGCATCTGTAAATTATAGCAACTAAATAAACCTTAGGGATGCACTAAGTTAGCCTTTGTAAGTTTTAGGTATTTTTTATTATAGACAACCTGTAATGGATGCTGGAGTGAATGTTCACTTGTTTTTATAATGGAAATAAACATATTGGTTTTATTTAACTTCAAATTTGTCACTTAATGCTAGTTGACTAATAATATCAGTTTGACATTTTTTCTTTTATCATCAATTAATTCATTTCAATCCATGGTGGAAATCAAATATCGACATAACGTCAGTGGGCTATTGAGATGCACAGATGGCACATGTATAATGTGAGCAAAGGAAGGTGGTAGAATGTTGGATAGTCGAAAAATTGATTTGCTAAAAATTCTGATGTACCAACGTTCTTTACACAGTATCCAATCGTTGGCAAAAACACTGGGATGTTCTCAAAGAACGATACGAAATGATATTCAAGTGTTGGAAGAGTGGTTTAAAGAGAATGGACTTGCAACCATCAAGCGAGTTTCCAATTATGTAGGCATCTCTGATGATGTTCAGGAGTCCAAGCTTCTTGATGAACTTAGTGAAGCTAGACTCAAACTTCTTGATGATTCACCAGAACTTCGAGCGAATATGATGATTAAACTCATTCTTGAAAAAGGAAAAATCTCTGCTTATCAACTTTCGAAAATATTGAATATAAGTGATTCAACTGTTTTTGCACACGTGAAACCATTATCTAAAATATTGAGTGAGTATCAGCTAGAACTTATTAGAGATCAGTCGTTTCTAAGCATCGTAGGAAATGAGGTTGATAAGAGAAAGGTTTATACGTATGCCGTCAAAAACTCTTCAAAATACCGATTGATTCATTACACGGATGATATTGAAGAGCGAATGGTTACACTTAAGAATTTGATGGATCCTGTGGTAGTGGATGAGGTTCGACAACGCATTGATCAGCTTCAACAAGGTAAAAGGTTTGAGTTCTCTATTGAAGCCTATATCAATATTATTATTCATATTGTCTGTGCGATAGCCCGGATTAAAGAAGGGAAAGTAATTGATATTGCGGACGAGGAACTGGAAAAACTGATGAAGAAGCATGAGTTCACTGATTCCGAGGAAGTCTGTCTTTCTTTGGAACAACGTTTTGATATACATTTTCCATTATCTGAAATAGCCTATACAACCTATCATCTTCTTGGAGCATCTGTTGCATATAATGAAACCGATGAATGGATTCAATCACATGAGCATCTACTCCAAGATATTGAACATGTTATTGATCAGGTGGAGCAGTTGCTTCACATTGAGTATCCTACAAGAGAAAAACTGAAGCGAGGTCTACTATTGCACATGGTACCGGCATTGCAACGTATGAGTCTTGGTCGACCTGTAGAAAATCCACTTTTAGTTCAATTTCAGGTTGCTTATGGAGATGTATATGAAGCAACACGTTTGGCTATGAAACCGTTTGAACTGAAATATGATGTTTCATTTAATGAAGACGAGATTTGTTATCTAGCGATGCACTTTCTTTCAAACATTAGTCATAAATCACGTTTAACAGTGGGAACCAAGTTACTACTGGTTTGTTCCAGTGGTACTGGAACCTCTCAATTGCTGAAGTCAAGATTGTCGTTCTTCTTTAAGGATTTTGATGTGGTAGATGTCGTGTCAAAATCAAAACTTAAAGATGTTCTTAAGGAAACTTCTGTCGACTTAATTGTCAGTACAATCCACTTGACGAATACTGCCATCGAAACTGTTGAGGTAACACCATTACTCAGTCAGATGGATATCGAAAAGTTAAGCAAGTATCTTCAACGAAGAGAAGTAAGTGATGCTTCTTTATCATTGGCTTCAAAGCAGATACTTGATGTGGTTAGTGAGTATGTGGATGATAAGACTCTTGAAGAAATTCAAGTCGAGTTACGACGTAGGGCTGTGATTCCCTTAGGAAACATTCAGCCACTTGAAGCAAAGTTGAAAGAAGCAGCCATACTTGAAGAATCCTTTATTTTACTAATTGAACCATGTTCTGATTTAGATGAGCTAATTGATACGTGTGCACACCCTCTGCTCTTCAATAATCGAATTATGGATAAATATGTCTCTTTGTTAAAGAATCACTACAAGCAGCATCCAGGATGGATTATGATTGCTCCTGGGATTGCTATGCCCCACAGTTTTAATGATGGTGATGTACTGCAGACATCCATTTCACTTGCCTTTTTAAAAACGCCACAACCGATTGATCACCGGTTCGGACCAATAGACACTGTTATTTTTCTAGCGCCAATGAATAAAACAGACCATGTAGAGCTGTTAAGCCGTTTGGTCGAATATGTATCTGTTGTAAAACATAGAGATCGGTTTAGACATCAACGTGCTTCCGAAATCTATTCTTATCTGATGAAAGAGGTATTGTCATGATTCAACAACTAACAAGTATCAGTCGGATTCAGGCATTGTCTGAAGCAATCGACTGGCAGGATTCCATTGTAAAAGCAGGGAACATCTTATTGTCCCATCAAGATATCAAAGGTCGCTATATTGAGGCTATGATTCAAAAAGTTAAGGACTATGGTCAGTATATTGTGATTGCTCCTGGCATTGCCATGCCACATGCACGACCTGAAGAAGGTGCATTGCGCACTTCAGTAGCCATTATGACACTTAAAGAGCCGGTTGTTTTTGGTCATAGACAGAACGATCCTGTACGAATTATTATCTGTCTTGCGGCAGTCGACAACTCAGCTCATTTGGAAGCCTTGAGTGATATTGCTGATATATTTGGAGATCAAGAAAAACTTGAATCTATTTTATGTCAAACAGATGCCGAGGGTATCTATGACTTACTAGTCTAAACCGAGAAGGGAAAAGGAGAGCATATGTTAAAGATATATACAGTTTGTGGTGCTGGGGTTGGAACCAGTATGATGTTACGCCTATTTACTCAGCAAATTATGGATCAGCTCAATGTTGATGCAGTTATCGATGCAGTGGATGTTGCGTCGGTAGATCCATCAAGTGCTGATTGGATTATCACAACATCTGACATAGCGGATGTGATTCGTGGAGCAGATGACAAACTAATCCGTATTGATAATCTAACGGACAAAGCAGCATTAAAAGAAGCCATCCTTGTTAAACTAGGATAGGGAAAAGAGGAGAAAAAATCATGGAATTATTGATGTATCTGATTACACGTATTTTCAGTGAAGCCACATTTCTGATCGGAATGTTTGTTCTGATTGGTCTACTATTGCAAAAGAAAAGTTTTGATAAGATTCTAAGTGGAACAGTCAAAACTATGCTTGGATTTACAATTATAAATACGGCAGCTCAAAACCTTGGGATGGCCTTGGCTCCATTACAGGTTATGTTACAAAAAATCTTTGGTATGCCCATTGTTCCGTTGGATATTGGTGGAGCTATCGGCGCGAGTTTAGCGAATATCGGAATGCCTATGGCACTTATCTTTATTGGTGGATTTGCAATTAACCTTGTTCTGGCACGTTTCTCACCATTTAAGTATATCCACTTGTCAGCACATGTGTCCTTCTTTTATGCTGGCATGATAGCTGCTGTTTTAACTACAATGACTTCATGGGATATGCCTGTGGTTATCGGTGTTGGGTCTGTAGTACTTGGTTTATACTTAACACTTACATGTGCTTACATGGCTCCAATTACCCAAAAGGTTAAAGGTGGTGAAGGGTTTACTATTGCTCACTCCAGTTCGATTGGATGCTGGATTGCATCGAAGGTCGGTGGAGTTATTGGAAATAAAGATCAAAGTCTTGAAGAAATTAATCTTCCTAAAAAGCTGTCATTCCTTCGTGAAATGAGCATTGCCTTAACTGTGATCATGGGATTATTGTTTTTGGTCGCAGCGCTTCTTGCCGGAAACACATTTGTCATGGAAGAGGTAAGTGGTGGACGTGACCTATTGTCATTCTCCATTTTAAACGGGATTACCTTTGGCGTATGGATTACGATTATAGTTACTGGTGTTCGCATGATGCTCGCAGAAATTGTACCGGCATTTCATGGAATCTCCGAAAAACTTGTACCTAATGCAGTAGCTGGTTTGGATGTTCCGATTCTATTTCCGGCTCATCCGACGTCAGTCATTGTTGGATTTCTGTCTTGTCTAGTTGCTAATCTTGTTGGAATGGTTATTCTAGGACTCATAAGGTTTCCAGTTGTTGTATTTCCAGCACTTATTCCAGTGTTTTTTACTGGAGCAGTAACTGCTATTTACGGTAATTCCACAGGTGGACGTCGCGGAGCGATTGCCGGATCGTTTATCAATGGACTCATTCTCATTTTTGGACAAGCCTTTTTGATTCAATATATAGGTGGATTTGAACCTGTCATGAGAGTCTTAGCTGAGACCGACTATGCCTTTTACGGACCACTTTTCGGAATACTATTTGGCTGGCTAGGACAATGAATTTATCCATTGTGTTTTATTTGACGATTGATTACCCAAATCAGCACACTTTTTTCGAAGCCTTTGATTATCTGGTCAGTAAGGGTGTTGCCACAATTGAGATAGGACTCCCGTCAAAGAATCCATATATGGACGGGCAAGTCATTGCGGACTCACATGCACTCGTTCTTAAACATGGTTTTTCCAAAGAAAGATACATCGAAGTTATGACTGAACTTAATCAGCGGTACCCACATATCAATCGAATTGTCATGACATACAAAGATGTGGTGGATGAGTTCAACCTTCTTCAGGAAAGCGATATGTACGAAGGTATCATCGTTCCGGATTTACTCGTGGAATCCCATGGTAAGGCAATTCAACTTTATCATGATCAGTTGACGGATGAGCAGATTAAATTTCGTCTAGAGCATAATCAAGTCTTTGCCTACGTGATGAGTGCGTATGCTTCTACCGGAATGATTATTAAAGAAAAAACTTTTCATTCCACAATCAATCGTATCAGAAAAATCAGTGATATCCCAATCAATGTTGGGTTTGGTATTAAGTCGAAAGATGATGTAGTAGAAGTGAATCAATTGGGTGTCGGAGCTATTATTGGTAGTGAGTTACTTCGAAAGATTCATGATATGCAGGAGTTCAAGGATTATATTGATATGCTGTTTGAATAAGAAAGAAGCACCAACTCATCGAATGAGATGGTGCTTTTATGTAACCGCTTCATTTGTGTGTTGACAGGGAGTAGAAAGAATAGGGTTATGGTGTTGATTCAAGTGTTCAAGCACCTACGTTGTTAGGGAAAAATGGAATACCGACCGTACTATTAGGTAAGGTTGCTGATATTGTGGTAAACCCATATGGTAAAAGTATTTCTTGTGTTGATTCCACTGAGGTTCTCGATTTGACTATACAGGCTATACAAGATTATCTCTTAGGTTTTATCTGTACAAATGTGCAGGAAACTGACTTAGCTGGACATAGTATGAATACCCAGTGGTATAAAGAACTACTTGAGATTGTTGATCGAAAACTTGGTGAAATCGTTCCTCTACTCGAAGAGCAAGATCTGTTAGTTGTGATGGCGGATCATGGAAATGACCCCGAAATTGGACATAATCGTCATACTCGTGAGCATACACCTTTGCTTGTTTATTCACCAAGAATCAAGGGAAAACACCTGAATATTCGAGATACAATGGCGGATGTTGGGGCTTCTGCGTGTGATTATTTTAGTGTGGAAAGAACTGAGTTTGGTGTAAGTTTTTTATCAGAGTTAATCTAGCTTGTATTTGTGCAAACAATTAATGTTTAAAGTCATCATTCACTTTGCTTAGAAAAAGCGTATAATATAATACAGAACGCAAATTTTCAGACTAAATTCTGATTAAATTGGAAGTGGCTATTCTATTAGAGAAAAGTCACTTTTTAAATACAAAAGATGAAGTAAGGATAATAATTATAGATAGAGTCCGTATAATTGTGTAAAAGTAAAAAGGCCATAGAAGTCTGCTATTATGTTAGTATCGACACCACATAAGGACAAATTCTATGACCCAAATCAATCTTAATTTAAATATGGAACAGATTCAAGACATCATTTCAAATAGTGGTGCAAATTCACTTGCGAAACAAATGTTAACGACGATTTTCAACCAACTGATGGAAAAAGAACGCGATGATTATATCCAAGTCGATACCTATTCTCGAGAAGAACATCGCAACTCATCAAGAAATGGGTATTATGAACGAAGTT
>JAGXSD010000013.1 GCA_018333955.1 Erysipelotrichia bacterium | reverse complement strand
CAGTGTTTAAGAACAAACTTGAATCACAAGGCATGAACCAAAGCATGTCACGTGTGGGAAAGTGTATTGACAATGGACCGATGGAAGCCTTCTTTGGAACGTTAAAATCAGAAATATTCTATGGTAAGAAATTTGAATCTATGGATGAACTCATCCTCAAAATCAAACATTATATTCATTTCTACAATGAAGAACGATTTCAAAAGAAACTAAAAAGCTTGTCTCCGTTAGAATATCGAAGACAAGCTTACTCAGCAATTTAATTAATTCTTCTGTCTACTTGACAAGAGGCAGTTCAGTATGAATGCTTGTTTTAAGATTATTTAATAATGGATACTACGTTACCAGCGCCTACAGTACGTCCACCTTCACGAATGGAGAATTTAGTACCTTGCTCAACAGCGATAGGAGCGATAAGTTTAACAGTCATAACAACGTTGTCCCCTGGCATAACCATTTCAACACCTTCAGGAAGAGTAATGACTCCAGTTACGTCAGTAGTACGGAAATAGAATTGTGGGCGGTAGTTAGCTACGAATGGAGTATGACGTCCACCTTCTTCTTTTGAAAGAACGTATACGTTAGCTGTGAATTCTGTATGAGGTTTAACAGATCCAGGTTTAGCTAGAACTTGTCCACGCTCAACTTCATCACGGTTTACACCACGAAGTAATGCACCAATATTGTCACCAGCACGAGCTGAGTCTAATAATTTACGGAACATTTCGATACCAGTAACAACTGTTTTACGAGTGTCACGGATACCAACGATTTCAACTTCTTCTGAAAGTTTAACTTCACCACGTTCAACACGTCCAGTTGCAACAGTTCCACGACCAGTGATTGTGAATACGTCTTCAACTGACATTAAGAATGGTTTGTCAACTTCACGAGCTGGAGTTGGGATGTATGAATCAACTGCATCCATAAGTTCACCAAGTTTAGCTTCCCAAACTGGATCGCCTTCTCCACCTTTAAGAGCAGAGCCACGGATAACTGGAGCGTTGTCGCCATCGAATCCATAAGCAGTTAGAAGTTCACGAACTTCCATTTCAACTAAGTCGATAAGTTCTTCATCATCAACCATGTCGCATTTGTTTAAGAATACAACCATTGAAGGAATACCAACTTGGCGTCCTAAAAGGATGTGTTCACGAGTTTGTGGCATTGGTCCATCAGTTGCTGCAACTACTAGAATTGCACCATCCATTTGAGCCGCACCAGTAATCATGTTCTTAATGTAGTCAGCGTGGCCTGGGCAGTCAACGTGAGCATAGTGACGAGTTTTTGTCTTATATTCAACGTGAGCTGTGTTAATGGTGATTCCACGTGCTTTTTCTTCTGGAGCGCCATCAATTTCATCGTAAGCTTTTTTCTTCGCACCGCCTGATTTTGATAAATAAGACGTGATAGCTGCTGTAAGTGTAGTTTTACCGTGGTCAACGTGACCAATGGTACCGATATTGACGTGCTCTAACGACCGGTCAAATTTTTCTTTTGCCATTGCAAAATTCCTCCTGTTTCATTTTTGTTAATGCATTTACATTTTATAAGATATTCACTACTTTTTCAATCTTTATTGAGAGTCGCGGTTGTTTTTCTTAGCAACTTTCTCTGCGATACTACGCGGAACTTCCTCGTAGTGATCAAATTGCATGGAGTAGCTTCCACGTCCTTGAGTAAAGGAACGTAAGTCGGTCGCGTAACCAAACATTTCAGAAAGTGGGATGAACGCTTGTACAGCAACTGCATTTCCACGCTCTTCTTGATCTTTGATTTGTCCACGACGTGAAGATACATCTCCCATCACACTACCAAGGTAGTCTGTAGGGGCAATGATCTCGACATTCATAATAGGTTCTAAGAGAACTGGGTTACATTTTTTACCTGCTTCTTTGAGGGCTAATGAACCAGCAACTTTAAACGCCATTTCTGAGGAGTCAACTTCATGGTAAGAACCATCATATAGGGTAGCTTTGATGTCAATGAGTGGGTATCCAGCCAATAAACCATTGTTTAATGAACTTTCAATCCCTTCCATGGTAGGTTTGATGTACTCTTTAGGTACTGTTCCACCCACAACCGCATCAATGAATTCAAATCCTTTACCTGTTTCGTTTGGTTCAAAACGAACTTTAACGTGTCCATACTGACCACGACCACCAGATTGACGAACAAATTTTCCTTCAACTTCGGCCATAGTACGAATAGTTTCACGGTATGCAACTTGAGGAGCACCAATATTGGCCTCTACTTTAAACTCACGTTTCATACGATCAACTAGGATATCAAGGTGAAGCTCACCCATCCCAGCGATGATGGTTTGACCCGTTTCTTGGTCGGTGTAAGTTTTAAATGTAGGATCTTCTTCTGCAAGTTTGCTTAGAGCTAAGCCCATCTTGTCTTGATCACCTTTGGATTTAGGTTCGATGGCCACGTTAATAACAGGCTCAGGGAACACCATGGATTCTAAGACAATCGCTTGTTTCTCATCACATAAGGTATCTCCAGTAATGGTATCTTTAAGACCAATAGCTGCCGCGATATCCCCAGCATAAACATCAGTGATTTCTTCGCGGTGGTTCGCATGCATTTGCATGATACGTCCAAAGCGTTCACGTTTTGCTTTTGTGGAGTTATAGACATAGTTACCTGATGATAAATGACCAGAATATACTCTGAAGTATGTTAAGCGACCTACAAATGGGTCGGTCATGATTTTGAATGCTAATGCTGAGAATGGAGCTGAATCATCAGCTTCACGAGCAGCAACTTCACCATTTGGAAGTACTCCCTTAATCGCAGGAATATCTAGTGGAGAAGGCAAGTAGTCCACAACCGCATCAAGCATGGCTGTGACACCTTTATTCTTATAAGCAGCACCAGCTAAGACTGGGAAGAATTCACCAGTAAGAACACCTTTACGGATTGCTCCTTTAATTTGTTCTTTAGTCGGTTCTTCACCTTCTAATACTGCCATCATGACATCTTCATCGTAATCCGCAATCGCTTCTAATAGTTTTGCACGATATTCTTGTGCAGCTTCTAACATATTAGCCGGAATCTCTTTAATAAGGTCAACCTTTAAAGCGACATCTTGGAAATAACGAGCATTCATTTCGATGAGGTCAATTACACCATCAAAATTTGCTTCGACACCAATTGGAAGTTGAATTGGAGCAGCTTTTGCACCTAAACGAGATCCAATGGTACGAACTGACAAGTAGAAGTCTGCCCCAGTCGCATCCATTTTGTTAACGAATACAATACGTGGGACATTATATTTGGTAGCTTGACGCCACACTGTTTCGGTTTGTGGTTCAACACCGCTTTTCGCATCCAGTACCGCAACGGCACCATCTAGAACACGAAGTGAACGTTCCACCTCGACTGTAAAGTCGACGTGACCTGGTGTATCAATAATATTGATACGATGACCATTCCATGAGGCTGTCGTCGCAGCGGAAGTAATAGTAATACCACGTTCCTTTTCTTGCGCCATCCAGTCCATCGTGGAAGCACCATCATGGGTTTCACCAATTTTATGAGCGCGTCCTGTATAGTACAGGATACGTTCGGTCGTCGTGGTTTTCCCAGCGTCAATGTGGGCCATGATGCCAATATTGCGCGTATTTTGTAAGGTAAACTCGCGAGCCATAATGTTCCTCCTTTTCTAAATGTAGATTAAAAACGGTAATGTGCGAATGCTTTGTTTGCTTCAGCCATACGGTGAATATCTTCACGTTTTTTGACTGATCCACCAGTTCCGTTTGCTGCATCGATAATTTCGTTCGCAAGACGACTTTCCATTGTCTTTTCGTTACGAAGACGTGCATAGTTTACGATCCAACGAAGACCTAATGTGAGCTTACGCTCTGCACTGACTTCGATCGGTACTTGGTAGTTAGAACCACCGACACGACGTGCTTTTAGTTCTAACATTGGCATGACGTTTCCAAGTGCTTTTTCAAACACTTCCATCGGTTCACGACCTGTTTTTTCTTCAATGATTTCAAATGCGTTGTAGAGAATCGATTGTGCTACACCGCGTTTGCCATCAACCATGATTTTGTTAATTAATCGTGTTACCAATTTTGAGCTGTAAATTGGATCAACCAATACATCTCTTTTTGCTATAAAACCTTTTCTTGGCATGATTGTTCTCCTTTCAGATTAATGCTTATTTAGCGGCTTTTGGTTTTTTTGTACCATAGAGTGAACGACCTTGTTTACGGTTGTTGACTCCTGCACAGTCTAATGTTCCACGAATGATATGGTAACGTACCCCTGGTAAGTCTTTAACACGACCTCCACGGATAAGCACCACACTGTGTTCTTGCAGGTTATGACCGATTCCTGGGATGTAAGCAGTCACTTCCATTTGGTTGCTTAAGCGAACACGAGCGTATTTACGAAGCGCAGAGTTTGGTTTCTTAGGTGTCATCGTACCAACACGAGTGCATACCCCACGTTTTTGAGGGGATGAAATCGCAGTAGGTTCTTTGATCAAAGTATTAAGACCGCGGTTTAATGCAGGTGACTTTGACTTCGTTACTTTGCTTGTGCGTCCAGCACGGACCAATTGATTCATTGTAGGCATGAAGTTATTCTCCTTTCTCACACACTTCCTGGTGTGCCATATTCTTCAATAAGGATGGTTTCCTGCGCACAGGAAACCTCCTTTGAATATCCTTAAGTATTTTATAGTCTTTTCCAACAATTGTCAAGACTAGTCGTTATCGAAATCAACGTCATTTTCACGTGTCATCTCTTCAGGAAGAGGGATAAACTCTTCACTTTGGCGATTACGCTCAAGTCGTTCTTCGATGAGATAACTCATTAATTCTTTAATGTCTTCTGAACTTGTACGATATGCTGTGGAACCCGTACCCGCTGGGATACGTTTACCAATAATGACATTCTCTTTTAGCCCTTGTAGTGGATCAATCTTGCCTTTAATAGCCGCATCCGTTAACACTTTAGTGGTTTCTTGGAATGATGCCGCGGATAAGAATGAATCAGTTTCTACAGATGCTTTGGAGATCCCAAGAAGTGCTGGTTTGAAGATCGCTGGGCGTTTGCCTTCAATCAGAGCTTTACGGTTGATATTGGTAATCACTGGTAGTGATAATTGCATCCCTGGGCTTAATGATGAATCTTGACCATCAATGATGATGACTTTACGAAGCATTTGACGAATCATAACTTCGACGTGTTTATCAGAGATTTCAATCCCTTGGCTCGCATAAACTTTCTTAACTTCTTTCAGAATGTAGTTTTGAACTTCGTTCACCCCTGCAACTTCAAGTAGTTCTTTTGGATTGACTTGACCTTCAGTAATCTTATCTCCAGCCACAAGTTCTGATCCAACTTTTAACCATGAACGGATGTTTTGGTTAGCCTCGACATCATGTTCAATGGATTCGTTATCATTGGAGACCACCACTTTAACTTTTCCACCGACAGAATCAGGAAGAATGATTTCAGAGATGACGCCATCAATTTTAGATAGTACGGCTGATACTTTTGGAGCACGTGCTTCAAAGAGTTCTTCAACACGAGGTAAACCTTGTGTGATATCTTGCCCTTCAGCCGCCGCAACCCCACCTGTGTGGAAGGTACGCATGGTTAACTGAGTTCCTGGTTCCCCAATGGATTGTGCCGCAACGATACCGACCGCTTCACCAATTTCCACTAGACGACCTGTCGCCATATTACGTCCATAACATTTCTTACAAATTCCATAAGTGGAATCACAAGTGAATACGTTACGGATATAAACTTCTTTGACACCAGACTCTTGCACTTTACGTGCTTTCACATCATCCATGTATTCATCTTCTTCCACAAGCACTTCTCCTGTTTTAGGATGAATAATTGATTCCTTCGCAAATCGTCCCACAAGACGATCATAGAGTGGTTCAATGATTGAGTTGGTCTTACGATCCACAATCTCAGCCACAAGATAACCACGATCAGTGAAGCAATCTTCTTCTCCAATGACCACATCTTGCGCGACATCCACAAGACGACGCGTTAGATATCCTGATTCCGCCGTTTTAAGGGCGGTATCTGTTAATCCTTTACGAACCCCGTGAGTCGAGATAAAGAACTCACTTACGTTTAGACCTTCACGGAATGAACTGTAAATAGGAACTTCAATAATTGAGGATTGATATTCTTTTTTAGATTTGGATTGCGTTGGTTTCGCCATAAGTCCACGCATACCAGCTAGCTGAGTAAAGTGTGAACGGTTACCACGCGCTCCTGAGACTGCCATCATGTTAATAGGGTTTTTACGAGGGAGTTCTCTCATGAGTTCATCCCCGATATCCGCTTTCACACGGTCCCATAATGATGTCAGATGACGCTCATACTCCCACGCCGTGAGTCGACCACGTTTGAGTAAGCGAACAAGTTCGTCAGCACTCTTCTTACCTTGTTCAACGAACTTAGCTTTTGAAGGGGCTACGTTAATGTCCGCAAGGGATACGGTCATTCCCGCAAAGGTTGAATACTTAAATCCTAAGTCTTTGATATTATCAAGAATTTCAGATGTTTTCTTAGTTTCATAGCGAGAGAAGACTTCCGCAATGATGAGTCCTAAATCTTTTTTCTTAAATTCAGGGGCAACACCCATCGCATTCACAATCGATTTCACATCCGATCCAGGTTTAATGAAGTATTTGTCTGGAGTCGCATTAAAGTTTGCTTTTGAAACTTCATTGATGTATGGGAAGTCACTAGGGAACATTTCATTAAAGATTAGTTTACCCACAGTCGTGACTAAGTAAGAGCGGTTTTGAGTTGGAGTGAACCCTTCCTTATTTAAAGAAGAGGCTTTTAATGCAATTTGGGTATGAAGGTGAATTTGCTTATTCTCATAGGCAATAATCGCTTCATTATAGTCTTTAAAGACCTTTCCTTCATTCGCAGCATAGCGCTCATGAAGTAGGGCACCTTCCTCATCGCCAATAGAGCGTAAGTAAGTTGCTTTTTCTAAGAATTCACTTGCTTTTTCTTCCATGTTAAGGAAGAAGTTACCAAGCACCATGTCTTGAGATGGGGTAACGATAGGTTTACCATCTTTTGGACCTAGGATGTTATTGGAACCAAGCATGAGGATTTCAGCTTCAGCACGAGCTTCTTCAGATAAAGGTACGTGAACCGCCATTTGGTCACCATCAAAGTCGGCGTTAAAGGCAGGTGTCACAAGTGGGTGAAGTCGAATTGCACGTCCATCCACAAGTTTAGGGAAGAAGGCTTGTATCCCTAAACGGTGAAGTGTAGGGGCACGGTTGAGTAAGACAGGGTGGTGTTCAATAACACGTTCCACAATATCCCAAGCACGTGCATCTTGACGATCAATGAGTTTTTCCGCAGTTTTTGGATTGTTCGCAATGCCATCCGCCACAATTTGATTGATAACAAATGGTTTGAATAATTGAATCGCCATTTCACGAGGAATACCACATTCATACATCTTAAGATCTGGTCCAACCGCAATAACGGAACGACCTGAGAAGTCGACACGTTTTCCTAATAAGTTTTGACGGAAACGTCCTTGTTTACCTTTAAGTGAGTGAGAAAGTGATTTTAATGCACGACCACCGGCACCTGTAATAGGTTTAGCACGACGTCCATTATCAATTAAAGCATCCACCGCTTCTTGAAGCATACGTTTTTCGTTTTGTACGATAATTGCAGGCGTTCCAAGATCGAGGAGTTTGCGAAGACGATTATTTCGTGTGATGACACGACGATATAAATCGTTGAGATCACTTGATGCAAAACGTCCTCCATCAAGTTGAAGCATTGGACGTAAGTCCGGTGGAATCACAGGAAGTACATCGAGAACCATCCATGATGGTTCATTTTCAGAGTTAATGAAGGCTTCAACTGTTTCAAGACGCTTAATGAGTTTCTTACGTTTCTCATTAACAGCGCCTTCTAAGTCTTTAATGATCTTTGCATGTTCGGCACTAAGATCAACTTGAGTGAGTAATGTTTTAACAGCTTCAGCTCCACTTTGTGCTACGAAACTTCCACGTCCATATTGGTCATTAAAGTCACGTAGTTCTTTCTCAGAAATGATTTGCTTGTAATCAAGGTTAGTTCCTTTAGGATCGGTCACGACCCAAGATACGAAGTAAACCACTTCTTCAAGTTGTTTTGGAGGAATGTTGAGTAGTAAACTCATGCGTGAAGGAATTCCACGTAAGTACCAAATATGCGCGACTGGAGCAGCAAGTTCAATACTTCCCATACGTTCACGACGAACGTTTGATTTAGTCACTTCTACACCACATTTATCACAGATGACGCCTTTATAGCGCACTTTCTTATATTTACCACAATGACATTCCCAGTCCTTGGAAGGACCGAAAATACGTTCACAAAATAGTCCATCTGGTTCAGGCTTTTGTGAGCGATAGTTAATCGTTTCAGGTTTGGTAACAACTCCATACGACCATTCACGGATACGTTCTGGAGAAGCTAAACCAATTTGAATCGAGGCAAAATGATTGACTGACATACTGAGCCTCCTTTTTTAGTTATCCATTTCAACATCAATATCAACATCCACAGCAGGTTCAGGAACATCGTCCTCATCCACACTGTAATGTGTTTCAATGTCACTACGAGCTTCAATATCGGCAAGCACTTCCACTTCTTCCGCATTCATCTTCTTAAGATCAATTTCACTTCCACTATCGCCAAGAAGTTTTACGTCAATGGCTAAAGCTTGAAGTTCGTGAGTTAATACTCTAAATGATTCAGGAATTGATGCTTCTGGAATGTCTTTACCTTTAATAATAGCTTCATAAGTCTTAGTTCGTCCTAGGATATCATCGGACTTGATGGTGAGGATTTCTTGAAGTAGACGTGATGCCCCATAAGCTTCAAGGGCCCAAACTTCCATTTCACCGAAACGTTGTCCCCCGTTTTGTGCCTTACCACCTAAAGGTTGTTGAGTCACTAAGGAATAAGGTCCAGTTGCACGAGCATGGAGTTTATCATCAACCATGTGGGCAAGTTTAATCATATACATGACACCCACCGAAATACGCTCATCAAAGGCTTCCCCGGTACGACCATCATACAAGATTGTCTTACCATCATTCGCCATTTCAGCTTCCGCCATAATAGCTTTTAATTCATCATTATTAATACCATCGAAGACTGGGGTTGCGAACTTAACACCAAGTTTTTTCGCAGCCATCCCTAGATGAATTTCAAGAACTTGTCCGATATTCATACGAGAAGGAACCCCGAATGGATTTAACATAATATCAATCGCAGTTCCATCAGGAAGGAATGGCATATCTTCGACTGGAAGGATTTTTGAAATAACCCCTTTATTTCCATGACGACCCGCCATCTTATCCCCTTCTGAAATCTTACGTTTTTGAACAATTAAGACCTTAACAATCTCATTCACTCCTGGAGGTAAGTCATGTCCATCTTTACGTGTGAAACGCTTAACATCTTGGACAATACCATTTCCACCATGAGGAACTTTAAGTGAGTTATCACGAACTTCACGTGATTTTTCACCGAAGATGGCTAAAAGAAGTTTTTCTTCAGGAGTAATTTCAGATTGACCTTTAGGAGTAACTTTACCCACTAAAACATCACCTTCTTTTACTTCTGAACCAATCATGACAATCCCCTCAGCAGTAAGGTGACGACATGCATTTTCTGAGACGTTTGGAATATCACGAGTGATTTCTTCAGGTCCTAGTTTAGTATCACGAATTTCAATATCATATTCTTCAATATGAATTGAAGTATATACATCTTCTTTAACTAAGCGCTCACTCATGATGACCGCATCTTCATAGTTGTATCCATACCATGTCATAAAGGCAATGGTCACGTTTTGTCCTAAAGCAAGTTCTCCATTTTGCATGGCCGGTCCATCCGCTAGGATTTCACCTTTCACAACACGATCTCCCTTAACCACAATTGGTTTTTGGTTGATTGAAGTTCCTTGGTTTGAACGACGGAATTTTTGCAGTGTATGAACAACTTCTTGATCATCCTCTGTTTGAACTAAAATCTTTTTGCCATCAACATAAGTAACAACCCCATCTACTTTAGAGATAAGAGCACTACCAGAGTCTTTCGCAACACGGTATTCAATTCCAGTTCCGACAAATGGGGAATCAGGTTTAATAAGAGGAATTGCTTGACGTTGCATGTTTGCTCCCATGAGGGCACGTGACGCATCATCATTTTCTAAGAATGGAATCGCTGCAGTCGCCACCGATACGATTTGCTTTGGTGAGACGTCCGCAAGTTCGACAAGTTCCTTTTCCATAATGACGTTTTCGCCTTTATGACGCACAACAACACGATCATTGACTAAACGACCATTGACCACCTCGTTAGCTTGCGCAATGACATAGTCAAATTCATCATCAGAAGAAAGATACATGACTTCATCAGAAACGCTGAAGTCTGGATTTACCTTACGATATGGGGTTTGAATGAATCCATATTCATTCACACGACCATAGGTTGTTAAGTTTGAGATTAGACCAATGTTTGGTCCTTCTGGAGTCTCAATTGGACAAATACGTCCATAGTGAGAGGAGTGAACGTCACGCACTTCATACCCTGCGCGCTCACGAGTGAGTCCACCAGGTCCTAAAGCTGAAATACGACGTTTATTTGTGAGTTCAGCTAATGGGTTAGTTTGATCCATGAACTGAGATAACTGAGACGATGAGAAGAACTCTTTAATCGAAGCCGTTAATGGACGAATGTTAGTAAGGTTTTTTGGAGTTAATGCCGCAACTTCAGTAATGGACATTCTTTCCTTCACAACACGCTCCATACGGGATAATCCGATACGGAATTGGTTTTGAATCAGTTCACCCACAGTACGAATACGACGATTACCAAGTTGATCAATATCATCCACATCCCCTACGCCGTCAAACATGTTGAAGAGGTAAGAGAACGAAACTATCATGTCGGAAACAGTGACTGTCTTCGCATTTGAAATTGGATCAATACCACAAATTTTAACTTCATGGTTTGAATCTTCAACATTGACACGCAATTCTTGTACCGCAGCACCAACTAGGTAGAATGTAATTTCATGACCTTCTAACGCAAGTTTTAATAACGCATCCACATGTTTTGTAGACATGGTAGCGATTTTATCTTTTGATTCAGATAAGAATGGATATGGCTTAACGACTAATTTGTCATCAAAGCTGAAATCAACACCATCCACTAAGACACGGTTTAAGACAAATAAACGTTGTCCATAGTTTAATACAGAGCGAAGGTTATTCGCATTGACACTCACTTCATTCGCAATGATTCCACCTAAAACTTCAATGGATTCTAAGCCTTGAACTTGAGCTATTTCACGATCTGTTAAGACTGTACCACGCTCAATAATCTCTCCAGTAGGAAGGATAATATCACTAGCCACAACACGATTGCGTAATGCAATGTTAAGCGATGGTGATACACTCACATTATCTGGATGAGAGAATAAGTGATTTAAAGGGAATGCATTCATGTAATGCCCAGCACTTAAAATCTCACGAAGTTGATTGCGCACATTACGAGTCACACGTGTGCCTTTTTCAAGGACAACGACTCCATTGTGATCCACCACATCTTGATTAAGCACATGACCTTCAGCACGATTTGCAGCAGCTAATTTTTTATTTAATTTATAACGTCCTGCTTTGGTTAAGTCATAACGACGATAATCAAAGAATTTCGCATTAAGTAAGTTGATAGCTCCATCAAGAGTCGCAACTTCATCAGAGCGTTGGTTTTCATAAAGTGAAAGCATGGCTTCTTGAGTTGTTTTGATTTTATCACTCACTAATGTATTCGCGATTTCCTCATAATGGCCAAAGTATGCGGCGTATAGAAGAATATATTGATTTAAGAATTCACGTTGTTCAGAAAGTACTTCTAGATCTTCATGAACTGGTAAATTTAGGGAATGTAAAAACTGCTTGAAGTTTTGGGTTTCAAGACCATCTTCACCCTTTTCTAAATCTAAGGATAAACCAATAGCTTTTAGAAGAATGGTTGATAATATTTTACGCTTGCGATCAACACGCATATTGACGATGCGACCTAAAGCTTGTTTACGTGCATCAGTTAAGAATTCTAACCACGTCCCACGAGAAGGAATAACTTCTGCCATAAAGATTTCTTTATTGGTTTTATCCTCTGTAGTGAGTTCATAGTACGCTCCAGGAGAGCGAACAATTTGTGATACGATGACACGTTCCGCACCATTCACAATGAAGGTACCAGCTTCGGTCATCAGTGGGAAATCTCCTAAGAAGATCTCTTCCACTTTTTCAATAAGTTCTTTGGTTTGTGAATCCAAAATAGTTAGTTTCATTTTCGCACGTAAAGGAGCGGCATAGTTTGCCTCTCTTATTTTGCATTCAAGAACATCATATTTTGGTTTTTCAAACCAATAATCTAAGAACTCAAGTTTGATGTTTTTATTGTAGTTTTCGATTGGATAGATTTCATCGAAAACTTCTTTAATCCCTACCTTTTTAAACCATTCGAAGGAATCGGTTTGGATTTCTACTAGATTGGGTAAATCATGTTCTCCAGAAACTTTAGAATAGTCTCGTCTTTGTGCTTTACTCCCAAATTTTGTCAGGCGATATGACTGTTTAATACTCATGCAAGCCTTCCTTTCCCAAATCAATCAAAATCATAAAAGGGTATAAATTCCCTATTATAATTTTAGATTAAGCAATTTATTATTCTAACAAATTGTCAAGCTAAAGTCAATGTGATTTACAAGACAAAATCCAAAACCCGCGATGTTGGGTGATTTTTTCAACTTGTACTCCAATTGATTTTAAATACTTCATTGTGCTTTCTGCACCTTTATCTTTGCGGATGACCATCCATAATGTTCCTTGAGGATTTAAATGGTGGATAGCCTGGGCATAGATAGTATATAAGATGTCTTTGCCCACACGAATTGGTGGATTGAAAACAATCCAATCAAAACTAGAGTCAATATTCTTAAAACCATCACTATGGACAAAATCTACATCAACTTGATTTAGTGAAGCATTAATTCGACTTAATGCGATAGCATCTTCATTGACATCACTGCATGTGATTTTAAGTTGTGGATAAACCTTCTTCAAGGTAATCCCCACCACTCCATAACCACATCCAAGATCAAGTACACTGAGAGGTTGATCAAGCAAAGGGAGCGAACTTAATAACAGTTGTGATCCTTCATCCACATGATCTTTTGAGAATATATTCTCGTGGGTTTCAAATTCTACATCAACGCCCAAAAACCGGAAAGGAATCCTTTTCCGGTTTAAAGGGTTGTGTTTGTTTGATTTAAAGTAATGATTCAAGGTTCACCTCCACGTGCAACACAAGGTTGCGAAACGTTTGCGAGGCAAAAATTACTTGATTTCTACAGTTGCGCCAGCTTCAACAAGCTTAGCTTTGATTTCTTCTGCAGCTTCTGGTTTGATGTTTTCTTTGATTGCTACTGGAGCTTTATCAACTAAACCTTTAGCTTCAACAAGTCCTAATCCTGTTAATTCACGTACGACTTTGATAACACCAACTTTGGATGCTCCAACATCTTTAAGGATTACAGATACGTCTTTAACTTCTTCTTCAACTGGTGCAGCAGCAACCGCAGCAGCAGCAGCTGGAGCAGCAGCAGTAACACCGAATTCTTCTTCGATTGCTTTAACGAGGTCGTTTAATTCTAAGATTGTCATTTCCTTTAAGGATTCAATGACTTGAGTTGCAGTTAATTTTGCCATGATAATTTATCCTCCTATTGTTCTTTCTTTTCAGCGATTTGACTGATGGCATACGCAAAGTTGCGTACTGGTGATTGGAACATTCCAAGTAACATGGAAATCATTCCATCGCGGTTAGGTAGTGTTGCGATAGTGCTTAAACCAGCAGCGTCAACGACTTTTCCTTCAACAATCCCGCTCTTCATAATAAGTGCTTTATTTTTCTTTGCGAATTCAGCTAAAACACGAGCTGGTGCGACAGCATCATTTGAGAATGCCATGGCGTTAGGTCCGGTTAAACTTGGTACTAAATCACCATATCCTACAGCCTCAGCAGCACGTTGTGACATTGAGTTCTTGTAGACTTTGAATTCAATGTTTTCAGCGCGAAGCTTACGACGAAGGGTGGTGAGTTGTGCCACAGATAAACCACGATATTCAACTACAACTGTAGATGAACTTGAAGCGATCTTCGATTGAATCTCTTCAACGACGACTTTTTTCGCATCAATGACCGATTGATTCATTGGGGTATGTCCTCCTTCTTTGTTTGTATCAAACCCTACAAATTAATAAACTCGTATCTTGTGACACGAGCAAAAAGTTGATCTTTTTCCTCGGCAACATAATTAAGCCCGATTTGGCCGTTGCTGTCTTAGGCTTTGATAGCGTTATAAGTGTATCATAAATCAGTGATATGTCAACCTTAAAAGGTAATCTATAATAAAAAAGACGTGATGAATGTTCATCACGTTGATTGCTTAAGTACTTTGATGAGTTTTCGCAAGATATCGAACATTGATAAGGTAAGAATCACCACAAGTAAGGTAAAGGATCCACGATTCACTAAAAGTTCAAAAGCTTCGTTTCCTGGGGCGATTAATCCAGCTATGTTATTCACGAAAATATTCTGTGTTGCCACTATAAAGACAAACATCACTAAGGCAAGAAAATCGAAGAAGGTTGAAAGCAGGATACGATATTTTGCTTCTAGGCGATAAATTGATTTGATGACCCCACTGATAAGCATCAAGATCAACCAAATATTCACCCAGATAATCCAAAGACTACGTGTTGCATCATTAAGTAATGGGGTTATAGTCCATGTAGTTTGACCACCTTGAGTCATTGAACTATAAATGCCGATCAGCTGAGGTTGAAAATTAATAATAAACATCAAGATACTGACAAACCCGATTTCAAAGATGTTTTCAAGACGATGTGAAGGTAAGTCGACACTTTCTTTAGGAAGATCTTTAACACTCCAACTTTTCGCAACTAAATCTTCATCCTCAATCTTGACTTGATTACGCTCGATCAGTGCAAATATAATGGTCACATAGGCAAATCCCATGATGGCAGCATTAAAGAGGGATAATGGATATTCTAAAATTGTCCAGCCTGTAAACTCTTGTGAGAAGATGAGTTTCATTGCGAAAGTAACAGTGAATGCTAGAGCTAGCGCAAACATCACTATCTTAACAATCATGATATACGTATCATAATATTTTGGACCAATGAGACTTTTTTCTTTATTGAGATAGCGATCGGCCAAGTCCTTGGGCGATCCCATATTCTCTAATATTGATTGGATAGCCTTTTCATCTCCTTCACTTTCTTCAACCATATCCATGATTAAAGATGTGAGTTCTTTTTTAACTTCATCCTTCAGTTGACGCGGGAGATACTTGATAACTTCACTGACATAAATTTGAATTAAGTTCATTGTTTTTCTCCTTGAATAAGTTGGTTCATCATCGTGTTAAGTGATTGGTACTCTTGTTTTAATGAATTGTATAGTTTTCTTCCTTCATCACTGATTTGATAATAGCGTCGTGGTCGATTATCGATCAGTTCCCATGAACTTTCCAACAATCCTTGTTTCTCGAGTCGTCTTAGAAGTGGATAAAGTGTTCCAGCTTCAATTTCAAATTGATGATCTTGAAGTTTTTGAATTAAGGAGTAACCATATTCTTTTTCATTAAGTTGACTTAGTACCCCAAGAATAAGTACCCCTCGTCGTAGTTCTAATACCAATCCATCAAGTAATTCTTTCATAGCATCACCACCTGTTAATCACATTATAGTGTGTGTCATACACTATTGTCAATACATTAATATTAAATTATTACTGAATGCATAAAAAAACTGTGGAAGACCACAGTTTTGTTTAATTATTCAGCAACTCTAATCCCAGGACCCATAGTTGTGGACAATGTAATATTTTTTACATAGTTTCCTTTAACTACAGCTGGACGAGCTTTTAGAAGAACATCATAGATCGCTTTAAAGTTTTCTAATAATGCTTCATCTTTGAATGATTTCTTACCAATGATGACATGAACGTTTCCTTCTTTGTCAACACGGTAGGTCACTTTCCCTTTTTTGATTTCATTGACTGCATTAGTCACATCCATCGTAACAGTTCCAGTTTTAGGGTTTGGCATAAGTCCTTTAGGACCTAAGAGTTTACCTAATTTACCAAGTTCAGCCATCATGTCTGGAGTAGCAACGATGACATCAAAGTCAAACCATCCGCCTTTGACTTTCTCAAGGATTTCTTTTCCTCCAACAAAGTCTGCACCAGCATCAAGAGCTTCTTTTTCTTTAGCACCTTGGGTAACAACTAAGACACGTTGAGTACGGCCTGTTCCATGAGGAAGAACCATCGCTCCACGGATTTGTTGATCCGCATGACGTGGGTCAACATTTAAGCGGAACGCAACTTCCACTGTTTCATCAAATTTTACATAAGAAACTTCTTTTGCTAACGCAATCGCTTCTGCAACTGGATACGGTTTTAAAGGTACAATCTTAGAAGCAGCTGTTAAGTATTTTTTTCCTGATTTTGCCATGATTATTCACCGAACCCTTCAATTACAATACCCATGTTTTTTGCGGTTCCCGCAATAATTTTCATAGCACCTTCAACATCATTCGCATTTAAATCTGGCAACTTGTAGGTTGCGATTTCACGAAGTTGATCAACGGTGATTTTGCCAACTTTGTTGACATGAGCCTTGTCTGAACCACTCTTAACGCCTGCATATTTCTTTAATAATACAGATGCTGGAGAAGTCTTGAGTTCGAAGGTAAATGATTTATCTTCAAACGCAGTAATCACTACTGGAACAACATCGCCAGCACGATCACGTGTCGCATCATTAAATGCGCTACAGAACTGTGGCATGTTGACACCAACCCCTGCTAATGCAGGACCTGGACGGGCTCCACCCGCTGGGAATTGGAGCTTAACGATTTTTACAACTTTTTTACTCACACTTTTTCCTCTTTTCTTTCATGTGCAGTGGTTTAACGAGCGGTTGCGCGCTCACCCACGTTTCAGCCTATACGACATAGGCCATTAAAGTTTACGGCTTTTCATGCCTTTTGTCAATAAAAAACTGTGGTTTCCCACAGTGTTTAGTTTACCTTAAGGCAGTCAGAATACGAGACTTCGGTTTTAATTGGTTGATTGAACATTGTCGTGTAGATGACTGCGACTTCTTCGCTTTCACGAAGTTCAACCACTTTACCTTCACTGTTTGCGAATGGACCATTTGTAATACGAACCATATCGCCAACTTTGAAGTCAATCACACGTTTACGCTCACCAATACGACTTAAGATCGCATCCATTTCAATATCAGAGACTGGGAACGGTTTTGCTCCACCCCCTGATGATCCAATAAATCCTGTAACACCTGGGGTATTACGTACAATGTACCAAGCTTCATCAGTCATAATCATTTCTACGAATAAATAACCCGGGAAAAGATTTTTCATCTTCTCGACTTCTTTACCGTTAGGTTTGACTTCAACTTCAAGAACTTCAGCCACTAAGATACGAAATAAGTTATCTTCAAGTCCCATGGACTCGACACGTTTTTCTAAGTTTTCTTTAACACGGTTTTCATGGCCAGCATACGTGTTGACCACATACCATTGTTTTTCGATATCACTCATATTAAACTCCAATAGCTGTGACAAAGAATGTGATAAGGACTTGAGCTAAAACGAAGAACACACCAAATAATGTCACTACTGCAACAACAGTAGACGTATCTTTAAACAATTCTTTTTGTTTTGGCCAACGGACACGTTTTACTTCCGTCATAATGCCACTAATTGAAAACCATTTTAGCATGTGCTTGTCTCCTTATTTTGTTTCTTTGTGTTCAGTATGTTTGCCACACGTCTTGCAGAACTTGTTAAGCGATAATCGTTGTGGTTGCGTTGTCTTATTGCGGGTTGTCGTATAGTTACGACTTAAACACACACTGCAAGTTAAGATAACCTTATCATTTTTCTCAGGCATGTTAAAAACCCTCTCTAATTGCTCATTTACTTTATCACAAACCCCTATCAGTGTCAAATAACCTTCCTTAGGGCTTTCTTAATTTTACACATGGTATTATCAATCATTTTACTCTTAATACCACACTGCTTTGCAATCCAATGATAGGTATAACCTTCAAGACGATACTTAAAGATTTGTTGTTCAAGTGGAGTACAGTTTAATAGCACTTCATCAATCTTAGCTTGAAGTTCTTTCTTCTTAAAGACCTCATATGGATTACTATTAAAACAAGGGGATGCTACCACATCATGTAAGTACATTTGTTCATCTTCACTAATGGATTGATCTAATGATAATGCACTTCTAAAGATCGTATGAGCTTGTGAACTATATTTTCGAAAATAGGTTTGTATCCTTCGCTCAATACATACTTTCGCAAATGGATACAGTGGCATACATCGCTCCTTTTCAAAACTAAGTATCGCATCCACTAGTCCAAGATTCCCCTCTTGAAACACATCATCATGATCTAAACGCAACGTTTTAATCACATGCATGTGTTTATGTATAAGCATATATATTAACCGCTCATACCGTTTCAACAATACATTCCACGCTTCATCATCATGATATTGAAGACGTGACATCAATTCATTATCACTTAAGTGTTGACTCATTATTTCTCCTAATGGTGTCCTTAAGAGCGTTGTCGTAGTACCTCATACACAAGAATACCTGTTGCGACCGCAACATTAAGTGAGTCAACTTGTCCATGCATTGGAATTGTCAACAACACATCACACTGCTTCTTCACAAGTGAAGACATCCCTTTACCTTCTGATCCGACAATGATGACCACTTTACCTTTTAAAGAGGCCTTATGATATACCACAGCATCATTGACATCACTTCCAAAAATCCAGTATCCCGCTTCCTTGAGTGTCTTGAGTGTTTGCGAGATATTCACGACCTCGACGATATTGACGGATTCAATCGCACCAGCACTTACTTTCGCAACCGTCGAAGTTAGGCTGACTGAGCGATGTTTTCCAATGATGACACCATCCACTCCTGCCCCATCCGCAATTCTAAGTATTGCGCCAAGATTATGTGGATCTTCCAGTCCATCCGTCACAATAATGCAGCTATGTTCTTGATCTTTGGTTGAACCTAATACTTTTTCAAGTGTGGTGAACGAATAATCTGGAATATGAGCGACCACCCCTTGATGATTACTGTCCCCCACAAATCCTTTGATTTGCCCTTTATCCACCATAACAACTGGAATACGATGTTCTTTTGCTAATGCTTCAATGTCTTGAGTGTCAGTTCCTTTTTGAAGGTATAAGGTATGAATCACTTTTTTCGCATGAATACGCTCTTTAATTGGATTTCTACCGTAGAGATATTGTTTCATATTTCTCCTGTACGAAGGTCTTAAAATAGTCCCACAATTGATTTAAGGTCTCTTGATCTTGAATTGAATAATAATAGCCAAAAACTGCTTCACATCCTGTAGACAATCGATAAGTAATGACACTCGCATTTTTAGGAATGGTATCACTTTTATAATTTCTTCCTTTAAGAAAATACTTCTTCATTGTTTCATCAAACCATGGTTGTGTCTGGGCAAAAACGATAAAATCAGCTTGTGCTTGAGCACTTAGGTATCGTATTGATTGTTGTGACAAGTCCTTACTTTTCACAACCCCTTGTGACACCAAATACGTCTTTGCGACCAGCGCTAAGTATGCATCTCCTAAATATGCATAGGCATTAATCGGTAAATTCATGTAAGAACCCCGCGTTCAATGAGTTGAGTTCTAAACCCATCTGCCTTTTCAAAATCTTTGTGTGCTTTTGCATTATGCCAAGCCTTTACAAGCTCAACTTCCTCTGTGGAAAGATGTGGAAAAGGACATGCAATTCCTAAGATACTCATCATCGTTCTTAACGTATGATCATGATTGACCACATCACTGATATTCAAATCTCTTTGTCTTAAGAGTTGATTGAGTTGTTTAACCTCTTCTAGGACAATACTCATGGCAAGATTGATATTCATATCATCCATACATGCTTCTAAAAACGAGGTGTATAAAGGGGTTAATTCGGCCGTAGGTCGTTCTAAATCAAGTAAGTTTAAACGAGCTTGTTTAAGAACAGTCATAATTTTTTCAACTTCTGATTTTGCTTGAGTGATTGTCATTTCAGAAATATTAAGTGGGGCACGATAATGCGCAAGCATCAGTAACCAACGTACAACATTGCCCCCAAGTTCTTGAATGTAATCTTTGGCCCAAATGACATTCCCTAAGCTTTTACTCATTTTCTCTCCATCAATATTCAACATCCCATTATGAATCCAATAGTTTGCGAGATGATGATGATGAGTTCCTAAGCATTGAGCAATTTCATTTTCATGATGTGGAAACTTTAAATCCATCCCTCCACCATGAATATCAATTTTACCTTTAAAATGATCTAAAATCATGACCACACATTCGGTATGCCAACCAGGACGACCTTCCCCAAAAGATGACTTCCATTTAATGCCCTGATCGGTGGCTTTCCACAAGGTGAAATCGAGTGGATTCTGCTTCTTTTCGTTTTTTTCAATGCGAGCTCCACTCAATAAGTCTTCTATTTTTTGATTTGAAAGTTGTCCATAATCTTGAATTGAAGACACACTAAAATAAACATCCTGCTCATTCACATAGGCGACATCTTCTTTTACCATCGTTTCAATATACTCAATAATCTTATCCATGGTATCAGTGACTTTAATCGTATAAGGCTTTTGGGCATTCAAGGCTTCTCTAACGTGCTCATACGACTCAATATACGTGGACGTCACTTCTTCTTCACTTTGATGTGTTTCAATGGCTCGTTGGATAATTTTGTCATCGACATCCGTATAATTAGAAACAAAATGAACGCGATAACCACACGCTTCAAGAATATTTTTTAATGTATCAAAGACCACAATGGGACGAGCATTCCCAATATGAGCATGATTATAAACCGTAGGTCCACAAACATACATACTTACTTCATTTTCTTTAATTGATTTAAATGGTTCAACACGTCCAGTGTAAGAGTTGTAAAGGCGCATAATTCTCTCCTATTCACTCACAAGTATACCATACCCAATTAAGTGAAAACATAAAAAAAAGACCGAGGAAACTCGGTCATATGATTAGAATTTGCTTGCGATGAATTTCGCAGTACGTACTAATTGGTGAGTGTATGATGCTTCGTTATCATACCAAGCAGCAACTTTAACTAAAGTCACGCCACCAGCTTTAATCACTTTGGTTTGTGTTGCATCGAATAATGAACCAAATGTGCAACCAATGATGTCTGATGAAACTAATTCTTCTTCAGTATATCCAAAGGATTCATTCGCAGCAGCTTTCATAGCAGCATTCACTGATTCTACTGTTGCATCTTTTTCAACTACCGCAACAAGCTCAGTAATTGATCCTGTGATGACTGGGACACGTTGTGCACCACCATCAAGTTTTCCTTTTAATTCAGGGACAACGAGTCCAATAGCCTTAGCAGCTCCAGTTGAGTTAGGAACAATGTTTGCAGCGGCAGCACGTGCACGACGTAAGTCTTTCTTAGCATGTGGAGCATCTAATGTATTTTGATCATTTGTGTAAGCGTGAATTGTAGTCATACTTCCAGAAACGATTCCAAATGAATCATTAAGGACTTTAGCCATAGGAGCTAAGCAGTTAGTCGTACATGAAGCCCCAGAAATGATTGCTTCAGATCCGTCTAAAGTATTGTGGTTAACGTTATAAACTACAGTCTTTAAGTCTCCTGTTGCTGGAGCAGAGATAATGACTTTACGAGCACCGGCATCAATATGAGCTTGGGCTTTTGCAGCATCTGTAAAGAATCCTGTACATTCCACAACAACATCAACACCTAATGCTTTCCAAGGAAGGTCAGCTGGGTTTTTCTCAGCATAGACACGAATTTCTTTTCCATTCACAACAAGACCAGTTTCAGTAGGAGATACTTCTCCATTGAAGCGTCCTTGCGCTGAATCATACTTTAATAAATGAGATAATGTCTTTGGATCGGTAAGGTCGTTAATCGCTACGATTTCGAACTCACTTGATCCAATCATGTAGCGGAAAGCTAGACGACCAATGCGGCCAAAACCGTTAATAGCAACTTTTACTGTCATAATTGTTCCTCCTGTGTGACGCCTCAATTATAGTGCTTTACACCACCAATGTCAATTTTTTCACTAACCTTTCAACGGGTATGCATCATCAAAGGTTTCTGCAAAACACGCGCTAAATCATCACTTTCACTAATACTTTGTTTGAATAATTCACTGCATAATGAAGGATGATGTAAGACCATCCAACTCTCCACTTTTTTCGAAATATTGGCTTGTGGGAATAATTTTTCTAATCGTTCAGCCGATGAAGTATGTAATAAAATATGATGATGAAGTGATGATGCAAAACTTAAACACCGTATGAGGGTATCGATATCCTCATACACCATTTCACGAATATCAACGCCATATGGTGTCAACTCATAATCCATATATCCAAGCACGCGACCTTCATGAAGGATACCTGCTCGCTTACGCTTAAAGGTATGGGAATGAGTCGGTAGATTAAAGTCCTCTATGTTTCGAATGAGGGTCGAATCAAATCGATTCATAAACTTATGATACGCTTGAGCCACAAGCTCTAATGGTAGTTCAAATGTCACCATGGAAAATGAAAGAGGTTCTATCATACTCTTTGATAGGTTCACACTTTGGGTGACAATCCAAGGTTTTGCCTTAAGAGAGCGCATTAAAACCTCATCATCACTAATGATGATTGAGGCTATAACTTGATGAGCATGCATACTTAATCGCTCTTTAAGTAAAGCTGTTAAATCTTGGACATCATCTTGCACACACCATGGCACAAGCATGACATTCACATGATGTGAACCTAGTTTCACAGTGCGTTTTTGTTCCATGATAAAAGCACTGATGGAGGACTCTTTCATAAAAGCCACCACATCACTTTCTAACCAGTCATGATGAAAACGAAGATCAAGTGTCGCAACCTCAAATGAAGTGGCTTGCTGTTTCCACAACGCTAAAGCTTGCTTTCTAATTTGATGATCACCAAAGATAATCATTCCTTGTCACCTTCCTCAAGAATTGTGACTTCTGCCTCGACATCAATAATCTGATCATTGTGAGGTTGAGATTGCGTGTTTGTTGATTGTGGACGAAACACCATCACACGTTTTGGTGCGAAAAGCCACATTCCTATCGCTAATACAATCAGAAAAAGAAATAGAGGCCAAAAAACGATAAGAATAATGATTGAAACCACAATCCACACAATTGAACGCATAGTTCCTCCTAGAAAAATTCTTTAATCGCAACCCCCAATCCCAACGATAATTTTGCGACTAAACGCAATGAAATATTACGGCGGCCGTTTTCAACGTCCGATATATAATTTGGATGAATTCCCACCTTCTTCGCAAGTGCTTCTTGAGTAAGTCCTTGTTGTGTGCGGAATTGACGTAGACGTCGACCAAAATGTTCTAATACTGAGTTTGACATACGATTCCCCCTATTTGGATTATATGTAAACTCAATTATAACCTAAGAAATAATTTAACCTGAAATTTAACCTACTCAGAAGTGTGAATATTCTCTTTTTCCATCAAAGGTTTTGCTAATTCGATGAGTTTATTAAAGCGATGCTTCATTCCCGACTTACTCATGAGAGTCCCGGATTGCCCTGAATACAGTTGAGCTAGTTCATTAAGCGATGCTTCGGGATGAAGCTGTCTTAATATCGCAACCTCTTTAAGTTTGCTATCCAGTTTTTCAAACTTATCATACTTAATCAAAAGTTCTATCGCTTGGATATGTTCATTGCTTGAGGCAATCACCTTCATTTCATTCGCAACTTCACAGTTATCAAGTCGCGTTAATGAATTGGTAAAGTCTCGTTGAATGCGAATATCTTCAAACTTCATGAGCGATTGGAATGCTCCAATCATGCGTAAGAAATCTGATATATGATCCGCAGCCTTGATATACACCACATGATGATGGCGTCGCACAATAATTTTAGCTTTTAAATCAAAACGATGACATAACTTTAACACAAACTGGGCTAGCTTTTCTTGAGAAAGCGCAATCTCACAATGATAATTCGCATTCACAGGCGAATTAATGGATCCACTTGCTAAAAATGCCCCTGCAATATAAGCTCGTGCACAACACTCTTTAGACACTACACTACGAGCTACGGTTTCAGAGAATCCTTTAGCGGTATAGAGGTGCATATCTTCTAGGATGGACTTGACATTTTGATCCACACTCACCACATAAGAATGATTCTTTTTAAGTTTGATGCGCTTATAAATCTTCAGTGATGGGGATGCTTGGTACGTCTGTTTGAGTAACACCCAAAATCTTTTTGCGGTCGTTGGGTTATCACTTTGAAAATTTAGTTTTAAGGTTTGATTGGAAATGCTTAAGGTTGCATCTGTTTGAACAAGCGCAGCAAGCTGAGCACGGGCACAACATGGCTTCAACTCATTCATCACAATTTCAGCCTTAATCTCCGAAGTGTAGGATGGCAAAACTCATCACCTCCTCTAAACAACGTTGTACTTTCATATCATCATGAATCACGGTGTTTCCTGATGTCGTTAATAAATCATAGGATAACACTTTTGTGAGTGAAGGAAAACGAATCGTGAGAGGCTCACATCCATCAAGAGCATAGTGATCAAGAATATGCTCAGGAAGTGGGGTATTAGCCACAATCGCCAAATCAAGGGTAATGGGACAATGATCAAAAATGGCTTGAAGATGATCATTGAGATCATATCCTTTAGTTTCCCCTTTTTGAGTCATCGCATTCGCCACAAAAATCTTACGAGCTTTTGATTTAATGAGCGCTTCACCAAGTTCTGGAATGATTAAGTTAGGAAGAATGCTTGTATACAGTGACCCTACCCCAAAAAAGATAAAATCTGCTTGCGCAATGGCTTCAATCGCTTGTGGTGAGGCATGCACTTCACTTACATATGTTAATGATTGAATTCTTGACGTTGCTTCTTTTCCAATGCGATGTTCCCCTATAATGGTGGTTCCATCTTCACACACAGCCTTTAATGTCACGGTTTGGGTGGTACTTGGAATAATATCACCGTTTATATTGAGTACTTTTGAAATATTTGAAATCGAAAGCAAGAAATCACCACTGCTTTCAGTAAGAGCACTAAGGATTAAGTTTCCTAAACTATGGCCACTTAAATCTTTCGCATTTTCTTTAAAGCGATACGACATAATTTGCGAGAGAATCGTTTCTTCAGGAGCCATCGCCACCATGACATTACGGATATCTCCCATAGCAGGAATGTCAAAAATGGAGCGTAAACGCCCCGTAGATCCTCCATCATCAGCCACAGTGACGAGTGATGTCAGATGAATATCTGATATTCGTTTTAAACCTCTTAAGAGTGCAGCTTGACCTTTGCCTCCACCAATCACCACAACACGTTTCATACTATTCCCCCAAATCACGATGTTTCGTATACACTTTATATTGTTTTGAGAATGTTCTTGCTAAAGCATTCACCAGCGTTACTGAGCGATGTCGTCCACCGGTGCATCCAATCGCAACTGTAACGTGGTTTTTACCTTCTTGAATATACAATGGAAATGAAAATGATAAGAAATGAGATAATTCATTGAAATAATGTTGAGCATGCTCTTGACTCATCACATAATCAACAACCGCTTGATCTTTACCACTAAGGGGTCTTAATGTCTCAACCCAGTATGGATTTTTAATAAAACGCACATCAAAAACACAATCCGCATCTTTAGGAATTCCATGTTTAAATCCAAATGAAACAAAACTAATACTAAAGGTCGGCATAGCGTCTACACCATAAAGAGATTGTAGTCGTTGAGTTAAGTCTTGATTACTTAGTTGTGTGGTATTAATGCATGTGGATTGTTCTTTAAGCGGGCTTAACATTTCGATTTCAACACTAATCGCTTCAATCAAAGATGATGCTAGATTACGTAGTAAAAATGGATGGGTACGTCGTGTGGCTTTATATCGTGCGAGCAATACATCTTCATCCGCTTCTAAAAATAGCACCCTCACATCAGCTTCAGAATTTGAGAGTCGTTGGATTAACTTCTTCATATACAATGATTCCGTTGAGATTGCCACAAAATCAAATCGAGGATCATCATTGGATAAAATGAGTTTTAATACTTCTTCAAACAACTCAAAAGGAATCTGGTCCATAACCGTATATCCCATGTCTTCTAAGATACCCATCGCCACCGTTTTTCCAGCTCCAGAGTATCCACTAACTACGACTATTCGCTTACGTTTATTGGTGTGTTTCATGATTTCATTCTACAACATTCCCACGTGTTTCACAAGCAAGCCAAAGATAAGAAAAACTTTAGGAGAGTCCTAAAGTTTAGTGTTTTGAATTAATGTAATGGAAAGCTTGTTGAGCCGCAACCGCCCCATCATTGGCGGCGGTGACAATTTGTCTTAAAAACTTAGCACATACATCCCCTGCTCCAAAAAGTCCTGGGATGGCGGTTTTCATATTCTCATCCACAATAAGGTATCCATCACTATTTGTAATGCCTAAGTGGGATACAAAGGCGGTATTTGGCGTGGAACCAATGTAAGGAAAGACGGCTTTAGTGGGCACAACTTGGGTTTCTCCATTCACATTGGATTTGATCTCTAGTCCTGTCACCAGTCCATTCTCCACCACATACGCCACTGGGGAATGAAGCCAAATCACATTAATCTTGGGATTGGATAAGACTTGATCTTGAATATGAGGTTCAGCTCTAAAGACATCACGACGCACAATGAGATTAACTTGAGAAGCAAACTTTGTTAGATACAAGGATTCTTCACATGCTGAGTTTCCCCCACCTATGACACTCACAGGTTGATGTCGATAGAATGCGCCATCACATACAGCACAAAAGGATAATCCTTTTCCAATAAGGGTATCATCCCCCTCTAAACCTAATTGTTTCTCCAGTGTTCCACTTGCAATCATCACTGTCTTTGATGTATAGAGTGATCCATCTTCACACAATACATGAAACACGTCCTCAACTTTATCAATTTTGCTGACACGACCATACAAGTATTCAACTCCTGTTTCAGTGGCGTGTTCATACATATCTAGGGCGAGTTGATATCCAGTGATTAACTTTTGACCTGGCCAATTTGCGATTTCATAGGTCTTAACAAGTTTTCCCCCTGGAGCATCAGGTTCTAAGATGGCGGTTTTAAGGCCAGCTCTTGGCCCATATACGCCCGCTGTGAGGCCTGCAGGGCCTGCTCCCACGATGATTAAATCGTACTGCGCGTCCATTCAACATCCTCCTTCAAAATAGTTTCAAACTCACTCCAATGAGATATCATCGCATTAGGTTTAAGTGCTTTAATTGCTTCTAAGCGATCTTCATTCGAGATATAGGCTACCGCATAAGCCCCAATATTGGTGGCGGTATTGATATCCACTACTGTATCGCCCACATAAATAAGTGAATCATGCCCTACACCTAGAGCTTTACATGCTTTCTCAATTGCTTCTTTATGAGGTTTATGATGAGTCACATGATTTAATCCAATGATGACTTCAAATAAATCATTCATCTCATACATCGAAAGGGCGTACTCAATCGAATCAGAATGTTTTGAAGAGACTACCCCAAGACGATATCCTTGATTCTTTAATGATGTTAAGACTTCTTTAACCCCTTCAAATGGCTTCACATGTGTTTTATGTAGTTCTAAGTTAATGGCACGATATTCATGAACAAGATCATCAATCATGGCTTGATCAAAATGCAAGGCAAAGATTTCTTTTAATGGTGGACCCATGAGTGTTTTCTTAAATTCAGGTGTCATCATATGACTTAACTTATGATTCTCATAGAGTTTCTCATAGGTCGCGATAACCGCAGGTTCTGTATCCATCACAGTCCCATCAAAATCAAATAGAATAACCGGTTTTTGTTTTGGAAATAGTTTTCTAAATACGCCTAATGTTCCTAAAACTCCAATGATCACAAAAGCAATCGACACCAATTGAGCACTTCTTAATCCCATAAACATTAAACTATCACTACGTAAACCTTCCACAAAGAAACGTAGTACACCATACCACATTAAGTATGCATACACCATATCCCCACGTTTTACTTGTGTGAATCGTTTGTAAAGATAAATGATGATTATATAGCCTAAGATATTTCCCATGGACTCATAAAGGAATGTGGGTTCACGATAGGATCCTCCAATAAGCATATGATTCGCAAACCATGTTGGCCAGCCGTTGTAAAAGGAAGGATCCACAATACGTCCAAAGGCTTCTTGATTCGCAAAGTTTCCCCAACGACCTAAGGCTTGCGCAATCATGATGGTTGGTACAGCCGCGTCCGCCAGACGTAAGAAGTCGATTTTTCGCTTTTTAACCCAGAAGTAACCATAAAGTACTCCAAGCAGTAAACCACCTTGGATGGCTAAGCCACCTTCCCAGGTAGCCACAATACGGATAGGATTCGCAAGATAACCTGCTAAGTCATCTGAAAAAGCGACATACCATAAACGAGATCCAATAACCCCAGAGATTAATGCGCCAAAGAATAAATCATCCAGTAAGGTCGCATCATACCCCATTTTCTTAGCTTCTTTAAGTGTGAGCGCATAGGCAATAAACGCTCCTGATAATATCAACACCGCATACCATCGAATTGCGAAACCGCCGATTTCAATAATAGTGGATGGATTTGGAAATAACTGCATATTCTTACTCCCTTCCTTGTTCTTGGTTTTGTTGGACTATATAATCATAAACACGATCATCAAATGATTTCGCGGCATCGATGCCTTTTTCTTTAAGTGTAAAGTCAGTGACCGCTGCTTCAATGAGTACGGATAAGTTACGACCTTCTTTGACTGGAAAAACCATCTTAGGAATGTCAATCCCAAGAATAGGCATACTAAACTGAGAATCCATGGATACCCGTTTATAGGCTTTACCATCTTGCCATTTCTCTAGGTACACCACAAAGTCAATTCTCATGGTATCTAGCATTGAACTCGCGCCAAACATGCGCTCAATATCAATAATACCAATCCCTCGTAATTCTAAGTATCCTTTTAGCAATTCTGGAGCAGAACCATAAATCGTATTATGAATTCGTCGCACATCAACACGATCATCCGCAATTAAGACATGACCTTTACGAATGAGTTCTAGTCCTAATTCCGATTTCCCCATGCCTGATTCCCCAGTAATTAGCACTCCTTTACCATAAACACTCATCAAAACTCCATGGATCGTATCAGACTCTGAGAGTTGTTCATCGAGGTATGAGATGACATCCACCATGAGTTGATAGGTTTTAAGAGTTGTTCTAAAGATAGGAAAGTTTTTGGCTTGGGCTACTTCCATAAGAATGGGCGGACACTCATGAGAGCGTGTGATGATAATGGAGGGTGTCCATCCATCAGTGAGTTTTTCAAACACATAGCGTTGATGTTCTGCCCCCATGGTTTGAATATACGCCATTTCTTTGTCCCCAAGCACGACGATACGTCGTGGCTCAGTATGTTCAAAAAATCCTGAGAGTTCAAGCCCTGGACGGTTTAAATCAGGCACCACAACCCAACGATCAAGGGCTTGATTGTTTCCACAAAGTTGTTCAA
Organism: Erysipelotrichia bacterium; assembly: GCA_018333955.1. Lineage (GTDB taxonomy): Bacteria > Bacillota_I > Bacilli_A > Erysipelotrichales > Erysipelotrichaceae > UBA6182. Next base: position 15,095 of record JAGXSD010000013.1, on the reverse strand, counting down.
ACTTAAAGTATTCTGTTAGTTTCCTCATCGTACATCGATTTGAATATTCCATGGTTTCCTCCTAAGGGTGTACTTTCTTAAGATACACACCGGTATAACTAGTTGGGTGAGAAGCAATGAGTGAAGGTGGGCCTACCGCAATCACTTGTCCACCTCCATCGCCCCCTTCAGGACCTAAATCTATAATCGTATCTGCATTCTTAATGATATCAAGATTATGTTCAATAATTAGGACACTATCGCCTTGATCCACAATGCGATGAAGGACCGTTAATAGTTTCGCCACATCATGCGTATGGAGTCCAGTGGTCGGTTCATCAAGCACAAAGAGTGTTTTACCAGTAGCTTTTCGTTGCAGTTCACTCGCAAGCTTAACCCGTTGTGCTTCCCCACCAGAGAGTGTGGTGGCGGATTGACCGAGTTTAATATATCCTAACCCCACATCTTGAAGTATTTTGAGTTTTGATGAAATCTTATGAATGTTTTCAAAGAAGATAACCCCTTCGTCCACACTCATGTTTAAAACATCAAAGATTGTTTTTCCTTTATAGGTCACTTGTAATGTTTCTTGATTGTATCGCTTTCCTTCACAATCCTCACACGATACAAAGACATCCGGAAGAAACAACATCGAAATACGTTTCACTCCATCCCCCTGACATGTTTCACATCGTCCGCCTTTGACGTTAAAGGAGAATCGTCCCTTTAGATATCCACGTTTCTTCGCTTCTGGTGTCATCGCAAACAAATCACGAATATCATCAAAAATACCTGTATAAGTGACTGGGTTAGAACGAGGTGTTCTTCCAATAGGATCTTGGTCAACCGCAATGACTTTATCAATATGTTCAAGCCCTTCGATGGCTTTGACAGCCCCTGGTTTAACCTTAACACGGGATAATTGGTGTTGCAAGGTCTTCACAATGACTTCATTCACAAGCGATGATTTACCACTTCCACTGACCCCTGTCACGACCACAAATTGATTCAGTGGAATATCCACATTGATGTTTTGAAGATTATTTTCACTGGCTTCAATAACCTTTAAGAAATGTCCATTTCCAGGCCTTAACGTTTGTGGAGTTGGAATTGAGAGTGTCTTATTAAGATATTGTCCAGTGATAGAGGTCTCACACGAAAAAATGTCATGAGTTGGACCATTAAAAATGATTTCACCCCCATGAGTTCCTGCCCCTGGGCCTACATCCACGATCCAGTCCGACGCTTCCATCGTTTCTTCATCATGTTCAACCACGATGAGGGTATTCCCTAAATCACGCATATCAAGAAGGGTTTGAATCAGTTTCGCATTATCTCGTTGATGAAGCCCAATTGAAGGCTCATCAAGTACATAAAGCACACCACTAAGTCGTGAACCGATCTGGGTGGCTAAGCGAATGCGTTGGGCCTCTCCTCCAGAAAGTGATCCCGCAACGCGATCTAAGGTAAGGTAGGATAACCCTACATTATCAAGAAATTGTAGTCGCTCACTCACTTCTTTAAGAACTAAGCGTGCGATTTCCAAATCATGGTCACTTAACTTTAAATGTCTAATAAAGTTTAGGCCTTGAGAAATTGAGAATTTTGTGAAATCATGAATGGAAAGTTTGTTTAATTTAACGCATAATGCCATTTCATTCAGGCGTTGGCCACTGCATGTTGGGCATGTGCTTTCACTCATGAATGAGCCATACCAATCTTTAGCCATGTTGGATGTTGTTTCAAAGAAACGACGTGAGATGAGTGAAACGACGCCTTCAATACGTTCATTTCGTAAGTAAGTATTTCCACTTCGAGAATGAATCGCATACTTGATTTGTCCTTTTGAACCATAAAGAATAATCTCTTTTTGTTCAGGGGTAAGTGAAGCAATCGGTTCATTCATGGGAATATGATAATGATCACATAAGGTTTTAAAGTTTTGCCACTCAATGTTTTCAGAATCGACGATATTGCGATAATATCGTATCCCTCCTTGCGCAATGCTTAAGCGCTCATCAGGAATAAGAAGGTCAATATCAACTTGTTGGATAACTCCTAATCCTTTACATGTGTCACATGCCCCTAACGGTGAGTTAAATGAAAATAGGCGAGGTTCTAAATGCGGTAATGAGAAACCACATTCAGCGCAGGCATAATTCGAAGACATTAACGTTTCTACCCCATCAATTAGGACAAGCACTAATCCCGAAGATAGTTTTAATGAAGTCTCAATGGAATCGAACAAACGTGATTGAGCTTGATCTGAAAGGATTAAGCGATCCACCATCACTTCAATGGTATGTTTATTATTTTTATTGAGTTGGATATCATCTTCAAGCAGTTTCATCTCTCCATTCACTCGAACACGCACAAATCCTTGTTTGAGAAGATCATTCATCAGATCTTTATGACTTCCCTTTTGATTTCTCACTACTGGGGCTAAGAGTTCGACTTTTGCTCCAGAGGGAGCACTCATCACATGATCAATCATCGTCTTAATCGACATCCCTACAATGGGATGATGATGAATCGGACATGTGGGTGTGCCCACACGAGCATACAGTAAACGTAGATAATCATAGATTTCTGTGACTGTACCTACCGTGGAACGTGGGTTATTCGAGGTTGTTTTTTGATCAATCGCGATGGCTGGAGAAAGCCCCTCAATGGAATCCACATCTGGTTTTTCCATGTTTCCTAAAAATTGTCGAGCATACGCAGATAATGACTCAACATAGCGTCGTTGTCCTTCTGCATAGATGGTATCAAAGGCCAACGATGTCTTACCACTTCCGGATAAGCCTGTCATGATAATAAACTGATTACGGGGTAAGGTTAAGTTAATATTTTTAAGGTTATTAACTCGTGCCCCTTTAATTACAATGTGATCATTCTTCATAGTTCACCTTTTAATTCAAACAATGCATCTCGTAGTAATGCGGCACGCTCAAAGTCTAAGACTTTCGCAGCCTCTAACATATCCTTTTCGAGTTGCATAATCACTTTTTGTTTTTCTTCAACACTGACTCGTCCTTGTTTTGTGAGTAAGCGACGTGTCAATTCTTCATTTTCTTTACCTGCGACACTTTGCGCAATATCCTTAATAATCGTTTTAGGAATAATGCCATATTTTTGATTATGAGCTTCTTGAATGCTTCGACGTCGATTAGTTTCATCAATCGCTTTTTTCATGGAATCAGTCATCTTATCCGCATACATTATCACTGTGCCTTCATCATTACGCGCAGCACGGCCTATGATCTGAATGAGTGAGCGTGAAGAACGTAAGAAACCTTCCTTATCCGCATCGAGTATCGCAATGAGGGAGACTTCTGGAAGGTCTAAGCCTTCACGGAGTAAGTTTATCCCCACAATACAATCATATTTCCCACGGCGAAGTTGGCGAATGATTTCAATGCGCTCGAGTGTCTTCGTTTCATGATGGAGATACACGGCATTAATCTCATGAGTTAAGAAATAACTTGTGAGTTCTTCAGCCATTTTCACTGTGAGCGTTGTCACTAAAACACGTTGATTCTTAGTTTTGCGAATCATGATTTCTTCAATCAAATCATCAATTTGACCATATGTTGGTCTCACGCTAATCTGTGGGTCCACAAGTCCTGTAGGACGAATGATTTGTTCCACAACCTTATGATTCACTTTTTCAAGTTCAAAGTCTCCAGGGGTTGCAGAGACATAGATGGTTTGTTTCGGTAGACTTAAAAACTCTTCAAATCGTAGTGGTCGATTATGGAGTGCAGAAGGTAATCTAAATCCATATTCGACTAGAACACTTTTACGAGCTTGGTCGCCATTAAACATGCCTCGCACTTGCGGTAAACTTGCATGACTTTCATCCACCACAAATAGGAAATCATCAGGGAAGAAGTCAAAGATAGTATAAGGTCTTTGGCCAGGAGAACGTGCATCAATATGCATTGAATAGTTTTCTATGCCTGAACAATAGCCAAACTCACGAAGTGCTTCAATATCATAGCGTGTACGTTGTTCTAAACGTTGAGCTTCTAAGAGTTTGTTTTGTTCTTTAAAGACACTTAGGCGTGATTCAAGTTCGATTTCAATCGCTTTGGCAGCTTCTAAAATTTGTGGTTTAAAGCGTGCATATTCAGTCGCTGGGAAGATGTTGTATAACATGTACCCTTGATTGACTTTGAATGTGATGGGATCTAGCTCAACGATACGCTCAATCACATTGTCAAAAAACTCAACACGAAGGATAAACTCATCGGTGTATCCTAACGCGATATCAATCACATCCCCTTTTACTCGAAAGGTTCCTTTGGATAGTTCAGTATCATTTCGAACATATTGACGAAGAACAAGCATACTAATCAACTCATCACGATCTAATGTTTCATTGACTTTGATGGTGAAAAACATATCTCGATAATTATTAGGATCACTTGAAGCATAAATGCATGCGACTGAAGCGACTACAATCGTATCTCTTCGCGTTAGTATTGAGTTAATTGCGGATAGGCGCAGCATATCCAATTCTTGGTTAATCGTTGCGGTTTTTTCAATATATGTGTCTGTACGTGGCATGTAGGCTTCGGGTTGATAGTAATCGAAGTTAGACACAAAATATTCCACCCGATTATGGGGAAAAAAGGATTTAAACTCATTATACAGTTGTCCTGCTAAGGTTTTATTATGCACCAAAACCAAGGTGGGTTTATTCACCTTGGCAATGACTGATGAGATTGTGAAAGTTTTTCCCGTTCCAGTTGCCCCTAGAAGTACTTGAAAAGGTTGCCCTTCAATGAGTCCTTGGGTGAGTTCTTCAATCGCTTTGGTTTGATCTCCTGCGCTTGAATACGGTGCAACTAAGCGAAATTGTTCATTCATCATGGTTTTAAGAGTTCTAATGCTTTCAAGAGTTGTGGATCTAAAAGACGTCGATTTGTATACCATTCACGATACACTTGCGTGTAAAGTGCACGGTAAACTTCTGGAGTTAATGATTCCACTGAACCTAAAGAAGTTGTGGCCGCAAAAGCATTCAGTGCTTCAAGGGTTTGAAGTGAAAAATAGCCATCCATTCGACCAGGATTATAGTTAAGGAAGTCAAGTGCCATTTGTGCAATCATGACATAATCAGAAACACTATCCACTAAGACCACTTCCTCTTCATTCATAATTTTGCGCTCAGTGGTAAAGAAAGGATGTAGGAAAACCTCGACATCAGGGGTAATGCCTGTGCCTTGTATCGAATTTCCATCTGGACTTAACCATTGAGCGGTGGTGACTTTAAGAGCAGATCCATCTGAGAATGGACGTGTAATTTGGACTGTGCCTTTACCAAAGGAAGTCACTCCCACAATCTTCATATTGCCTCGTTCTGATAAGGCTGCCGCTAAGACTTCTGAAGCACTGGCGGAGTTTTGATTCACTAATACGACAATATTTTCAAAGTTTGTGTAACGTTGTTGAGTGGCGACGAAACCTTGTTCAATGCGGCCATCACGGAGTTGTTGTTGGATGACAAGCGTGTCTTTATCTAAGAAGAAGGCCGAGATTTTCAATAACGTATCTAAGAATCCACCTCCATTATCACGTAAATCGATAATCAGTTTTTTCGCATTGGAGTCTTTAAAGAAATCTAGATACACTTTCACTTGATCCGCAGTATCTGCGCCAAATTGATAAATCTCTAGGATTGCAGTGTCTTGATTTAACATCTCTCCAAAAGCTGAAGAGCGAATTTGATCACGGACGATATCCTTGACAATGTTGGTGTTACCACGAATAAATTCAATTGAAACCACGGTATTGCGCTCTCCTCGAACCATACTTGCGATCTCACTGACTGCCATTCCCGTCACATCCACGCCATCAACTTTGTAGATAATGTCACCAGGCAACACCCCAAAGCTTTCCGCTGGCGAGTTTCTAAACACTTTCTCGACGACGGTAATACCATCAAGATTATAAATCTGAACTCCAATTCCCACAAAATTTGTGGTAATTGAATTTGAGAATTGTAAATATTCTTCAGGACTAAAATATTCAGTATATGGATCACCGTTTTGTTCAATCATGCCTTTAATGGCACGTTCAATAAGTGTTTGATCGATATTCTCAATATCTTTGCCATAAAACCATGTGGATGACAAGGTATTGATAATGGCATCTAGGCGTGCGTATTTTGAACTATCGACTGGGGTAATGGTGGTCACATTGAGTTGTGCAGAGATTAACCAGCCACTTAAAAACGCCACAACGACCATCACAATGAGTAAACGATTGGTCCAACGTTGACGAGTTAATGCACTGACTTCATCTGGCCAGCGATGTTTTTCAAGGTGTATAACAACTTTTTCTTCTTCCATAGGTGTGACTCCTTAAGGTCTTGTTGACTTATTGTAACATAGTCATCAAGTTGGTCACTTGATGATGCCTAAATGGTTAATAATCAATATGTCATCTTATAATTATACTCCTAAATATGTTAATTCACACAAAAAAGAGTATAATTAGTGTTAAATTCTTGGAGGTCCTATGAGACAAAATTATATTGACCGATTTATTCGATATGCAAAAATCAACACCCGTTCGGATTCAGAGAGTCACACGATTCCATCGACTCCTTCACAATGGGATTTTGTGAATATGCTTAAGGATGAGCTTATTGAGCTTGGTTTAGTGGACGTGTTTACCAATCCTGAAAATGGGTTTGTCATGGGAACATTAAAAGGCAATACTTTAAAACCTGTAACCCCACTTGGGTTTATATCCCATGTGGATACAGCTGATTTTAATGCTGAAAATATTCAACCTCGATTAGTGGAGAACTATGATGGGGAAGTGATTGTTCTTGATGACGCCACAAAGACTTCACTTGATCCAAAAGTATTTCCAAATCTTAAAAATTATATAGGACATACGTTGATTACGACGGATGGCACGACACTTCTTGGGGCGGATGATAAAGCGGGAGTCACTGCGATTATTGAAGCATGTCGATATCTACTCAATCATCCTGAGATTGAACATGGTGACATTCGTGTAGCCTTTGGACCTGATGAAGAAATTGGGGTTGGCGCAAATCGCTTTGATGCGAAAGCCTTTAATACTGATTTTGCTTATACGGTGGATGGTTCCTATAAGGGGCAAATTGAATATGAGTGTTTCAATGCGGCTTCCGCAAAGGTAAAAATTACAGGCATTTCTGTCCATCCTGGCACAGCTAAGGATAAAATGATCAATGCTTTTAAACTTGCAATGGAGTTTGATCGTTTACTTCCTGAAGATGAAGTTCCTGAAAAAACGTCAGGTCGAGAAGGTTTCTTCTTATGCACTGAAATGAAGTCTACGATTGAAGAAGCAACGATGGATTATATTATTCGCGATCATGATAAGCAACTTTTCTTAGATAAAAAAGAGAAGATGATTCACATTAAAAACTACTTACAAGCGAAATACCCGAATGCTAAGATTGAGGTTACTTTAAAGGACTCCTACTACAACATGGCTGATCGCATCAAAGAAGATATGCGAAGTGTGGATCTTGCGAAGGAAGCCATGGATTCACTTGGTATTACTCCTATTGTGGAACCAATTCGTGGTGGAACTGATGGTTCTAAGATTACCTTTATGGGGATTAATACTCCTAACTTATTTACAGGTGGTGAGAATTTCCATGGTAAATATGAGTTTCTAAGTGTTGATGATGGATTAGAATGTGTTAAAACCATTGTGAAGATTATTGAACTTCATGCATTAAAATACTAAGGAGAGTCTTGCGACTCTCCTTTTTCTTGATTAATATGACACTCCATATCGAACATTAAATACATCCAGTGGATTTAAACGACATGGTGGTTTGTTCCCTGTAACTGAACAACGTGTATTCATCCCCGTCGTTCCAAATCCAGCACCATAAGATAATGATCCATTCCAACTTCTAACATAATGGTCAACAGTGTTTGTTCCTAAGTAAATCACTTCAATATGTAAGTGAGGTCCTGTTGAAGATCCACTAGAACCATTTAACCCCACGACGTCTCCTTGATTCACAATTTGCCCAGCTTTTATTGGAGTATCTTTTTGAAGATGCATATAAATGACTAAATAGGATTTACCTGCAACATTGGTGATTAAATAAACTTGATTACCTCCTCGATTGATTCCAGGAGCACCACAGTTATTTCCAAGATACCCATAAGTTGCACATGCATTAGAACTAAACAAGACATAACCATTTCCTACAGCTTTCACAGGTTTTCCTACTGGAGCCGCAAAGTCAACTCCAATGTGGATACCTCCTGAAGGATAGTACCATGCGCCTGCAGAGATTCTAAATCCTGGGTCCATGGGTCTAATCCAACCTGGTGATGCTGCGATTAAATTTAATGCATTCCCAATGGCTTTGATTTGTTCATTAAATTCTGTTAAGTCTTCGACTGCTTCACGCTCTTTAGCAACAAGCTCTGCTTCTTGCTTGCGATATTCTGCCACTATAATTTCTATTTGTTCTTTAATTCCTGCGAGGGTTTCTTGATTGGTTTTTATATTTTCTCGATTCGCAAGTAAGGCTTCTTTTTGGCGATCAAGTTCAATTTTCTCATTTTCAATAATCTCTAATTCGGCTTTGATTTGTAAGATGATTGCCTTATCAGAATCCGTAATATCTTTAATGCCTTCTAAGCGTCGAACAAGATCAGCCATTGAACTTGACCCCATAATGATTTCAATGTATCCATTCACATTGATAAAGCCTTGCAAGGCAAGCATTCGTTCTTTAATCGTATTGTTGCGAGCTTCAACACTTTCCTCAAGTCGATTAATGTTAGCTTCAATTTCCACAATACTTTTTTCCATTGAAACGATGGAACGATTAAGTGTGCTGATTTGACGTTCTAAGGATTTAATATCCTCTTCATATTTACTGATTTGAGCAGTATATGATGTAATATCTTTTCGTATGTTATTAATGTCGGCTCTGAGTCGCTCTAAATCTTTCTTCGCATCGGCAGCTTTCTTATTGAGGTAGTCTTGAAACGCTTTACATGTCGCCACATTATCTTTAACGGTCGTCCCTAAACAAAGCGCTTCATAATACGCTTCATTTTTTGAGAAATCAATATTCGCATTAGAAACAGTAGTTCCAAAATCTACTGCCAATAAGAAGATTAAAAATAATAGGATGATTTTTTTCATCGCTTCCACCTCAAGTGTTTTCCTACCGAGATTCCGCTACCAAATAAACCTACACACACCGCAATAATAAGCATAATTGATGCTACAAAGTAGATGAATGGAAATGGCTCCACAAGAGTAAACATCGGTGTGATGAATTGGCCACCCATCGAGTCATACATCCAAATATACCCTGCGCCCACCATAATGATTGGTAAGATTGATCCAAAGAATCCAATAAGCAATCCTTCAAATAAAAACGGAATACGAATAAAGCCATTGGTTGCGCCAACGGTTCTCATAATTTGAATTTCTAAAGCTCTGGATGCAATCGAAAGCTTGATTGTGTTCGCAATAAGGAAAATCGCAATCAAACCTAGCCCTGCAACTAAAATATAAACGAATTGACGGGTATTTTCAAGTAATGCTAATAACTCAACCACTCTTACACCACCATATGCGACAGCTTCAACCCCTTCAACGGCTCGAATTGAGGTGGCTACAGCTTCAATATCGGCTCCATCTTCAATCTCAACAAGGTAGGCCATACGAAGTGGATTGTCGGGTCCACGGTATGATTCAAAGATGGATCCATTCTCACCAAAAGAGGCAATCATGGCATCCAATTCATTATCTTTTGAAGAATACGTTGCAGCTTTTACTCCTGTTAAGGTTCTTATACTAATGCCTATAGAATTGACACTAGTATCATCTTCATAGTTAGGATCAATCTTGACATGAATGTTAACACTGCCTTCAACCGCATAAGTGAATTGTTCAATATTGAGTGTGATCAGTAAAAACAACCCTACAAATAATAGTGTGATGGTAATCGTCGACATGCTTGATAGAGTCATCGCCATGTGACGGAATAGTCCAATAAATGCTTCTTTTAGGTGTCGGATAATTCTCATTATTCTTTATACCCCCCTGCCACTAGATCAGATACGAGGTATCCATCTTGTAAGGCAATGGTACGGCGACGATGATTATTGACAAGGTTTTGATCATGAGTCACCATTAAAATTGTGGTATTTTCATCACGATTAATTTTCTCTAGAATATCGATGATTTCTTTAGATTTCGCAGGATCAAGATTTCCGGTAGGTTCATCACAAATTAGAACTTTGGGTTGATTGGCAATAGCTCTCGCAATGGCAGTACGTTGTGCTTGCCCTCCAGAGAGTTGATGAGGAAAAACATTTAATTTATCAGATATCCCAACAAGTGCACATACTTCACGTGCTCGTTTACGAGCAGCCACCATGGGATAATTCACAACTTCAAGCGCAAATAAGACATTTTCAAAGACTGTCTTTTTTTCTAGTAATTTGAAGTCTTGAAAGACCACTCCAAGGTTTCTGCGATAGATTGGAACTTTACGATGTTTTAGTTTCCCAACATTGACTCCAGCCACTTCCACAGTGCCTTTGGTTGGAATTTCTTCACCATTAAGAAGTCGAATAATGGTGGATTTGCCTGAACCTGTCGGTCCGATGATATAAACAAATTCACCTTGTTCTATAGTTAAATTGATCCCATTTAATGCATGGGTTCCATTGGGGTATGTTTTATATACTTGCTTGAGAATAATCATTGGATTGTCCTTATCTAATTATAACAACTCCCCCCGAAATTGTATTGATTATACTTTATATTGAAAACTAAAACCATATCCTTTAACCTCAGTGGAATCTGTTACAATCAAAAAGGCATTAGGATCAATACTTGTGATGAGTGCATTGAGTTCAGGATATTGATTTTTAAGCACAACAGTCATAATAACAGGTTTTGCGCTTCCGGTATAACCCCCGGTAGCTTGTAGCACCGTCGTTCCACGGTCTATCTTTTTATGAATGACATCTAAAATTTGTTCATAGTGTTCAGAAATGATATAAACCATCTTCGCTTGGGTTTCACCAAAGACTAGAACACGATCAATCACATAGGAAGCCGCAACCACTGATATGAATCCTTGAAGTACGGCCTGAAGACCATAATTAAAGAAACCAAGACCTACAGTAATGCCATCAATAATAAATACCCATGTTGCAATTTCAATGCCTGTGAACTTATTAAGCACTAGCGGGGGTACATCCATACCTCCTGTACTAGCCCCTTGTTTAATGGTAATCCCTACTCCAAGACCTGCGATAATGCCACCATATAAACTCGCAAGTAATGGATCAACTCCAACTGCGGGCATCGTCCGAGTGAAGGTTAGAAATATTGGGTAAAGAATCGACGATAATGCCGTGGTCATGGCAAAACGTTTACCTAATATTAATGCTCCTAAAACAAACATCCCAATCACTAAGGAATCAATAATGACTTTAGGATCAAGAGGAATGATTGGTTTTAGTGCAATGGCTAACCCTGCAACACCCCCTGAAAGAATATCATAAGGTAAGATAAAGGCTCCTACACCAACAGCTAATAAATAGTTGCCAATGACAATAAGAATAATACGCTTGATATCTTGGAAGGAGATGTTTTTCATGATTGTATTATATCAGAATTAATGAACCAGGTTAAGGGTCATCATTTGACAAACTGACAATTTTTATGTATATTTAGAGTTGTTAGTTTTGATTTACATCATGAATAGGAGGATTAAACAATGAAAAAACTATTCTTACTTTTTGTATTGTCAATTTTAGTTTTTGCGGGGTGTGCACCGACTTCAAGCACTCCTAAACTGAAATTTGCGAATGCCGGTTGGGACTCGATTATGTTCCATAACGCAGTCATGGGAACCATTATCGAAACTGTTTTTGGTTTCGAATGGGAAGAAATGACGGGTTCAACCCCGATTACTTATGAGGCCCTCATGAGTGGAGAGATTGATATCTATAGTGAAATTTGGACTGATAACTTAGCATCTTATGAACAAGATGTTGCGAGCGGTCGATTTGAACTACTAGGAATGAATTTCGATGATAATCGACAAGGACTGTACGTCCCTCGATATGTTATTGAAGGCGATGCAGAGCGTGGTATTGCCCCTATGGCACCAAACTTACGTTATGTATCTGATTTACCACAGTATTGGGAACTCTTTAAAGATGAAGAAGATCCAAGTAAAGGACGTCTATATGGAGGAATTCCTGGATGGGCAGTTGATAGTATTTTAAGAAACAAATTTACTCATTTAGGACTTGATGCGACATTTAATTACTTCTCACCAGGAAGTGATGCCGCATTATCTGCAGCTTTATCATCTGCTTATACTCGTGGAGAAGCGATCGTCGGTTACTATTGGGAACCAACTTGGCTTATGGGTCTATATGACTTTGTCTTATTAGAAGATGAACCATTTAATGAAGAACGATTTATGGATGGAGTTGGTGAATTTAAGAGTTCTGATGTCACGATTGGAGTTCGTCGTGGATTCTCAGCTGAGTATCCTGAAGTAGCAGCTTTCTTATCTCGATATCGTACCTCTTCCACATTAACTTCTGAAGCTTTATCATATATTGAACAAACCGGTTCAACGTATGTGGAAACCGCCAAATGGTTTATTCTTAATAATCAAGAATTAGTTGCTTCATGGTTAAGTGCCGATCAGTTTGAAACACTGATGAATGCACTCAATTCTTAAAAACTAAAGGAGAACATTATGAACTGGATTTATGAATTTCCTTTCCAGTTAACGATTGATACTTCAGCTATTGACAAAGGTGTGCGCTCGTTTGCGCTCACCTTTGATGCTGTATTGAGAGTTATCAGGCAAGGCTTAACAAGTATTTTAGTATTGATATCCGATTTACTAACACTCATCCCTTGGTGGGTCTTAGTATTACTGGTTATTGGATTGTATTTTAAACAATCAAAACGGATTTGGATGTCGTTGATTTATGGGGGGTTATTATCTCTTATTGGCTTCATTGGTTTTTGGCCACTGATGATTAGCACCTTATCCATTGTGATTACGGCGGTCATTTTAAGTGTCATCCTTGGTTTCCCTCTTGGACTTTTATTAAGTTTAAGTGAGCGTGCCAATATGATTATGAGACCTGTTTTAGATACCATGCAGACGATGCCGGTGTTTGTATACCTTATTCCGGCGATGATATTGTTTGGTTTAGGTCGGGTCCCTGCAGTCATGGCCACCGTCATATATGCGATTGTCCCGATTATTCGCTTAACTAATTTAGGGATACGTCAGGTTAATCCTGAGATTGTGGAAGCATCTAAATCTTTTGGAGCAACCACATTACAAACTCTCATTAAGGTCCAAATTCCTCAAGCTTTCACAACCATTATGGCAGGTTTGAATCAAACCCTCATGATGGCGATGGCAATGGTCGTGACCGCTTCAATGATTGGGGCACCTGGTCTTGGAGCAGAAGTTCTCATTGCGGTCAATCGAATTGAGATTGGTCGTGGTCTAGTATCAGGAAGTACTGTGGTTATTCTAGCGATTATTTTAGATCGATTGTCTCAAGGTTGGGTGAAACCAACGAGTGAGGAGGATGGAGTATGAGCATGATTTTAAAAGTTGAAGGTGTTAATAAACTTTATGGAAAACATAAAGATGACGCCTTAAAGATGGCTCAGAAAGGTCATTCTAAAGAAGAGATACTAAAGAAAACCGGTGTAACCTGTGCTTTACTTGATGTCAATCTTGAAATCAACAAAGGAGAAACCTTTGTGATTATTGGATTATCAGGATCAGGCAAATCTACGCTAGTACGTATGTTTAATCGTCTTAATGACCCTACTCAAGGTAAGATATTCTTTAAAAACCAAGATTTAGCTCAACTGAATAACGAGCAATTGCGTCATTATCGTCGTGAGAAGATCGCTATGGTCTTTCAACACTTTGGTTTAATGTCTCATCGAAGTGTGTTAAAGAATGTTGAGTATGGTTTAGAGATTCGTGGTGTGGGTCCACAACTCAAATCAGATAAAGCCATGGAAATGATTGAGTTAGTGGGTCTCAAAGGATTTGAGAATCAACGTATCGATCAGTTATCAGGGGGTATGAAACAACGGGTTGGTTTAGCTCGTGCTTTAGCCAATGATCCGGAAGTATTACTCATGGATGAACCTTTTTCTGCGTTAGATCCACTTGTCAAGAAAGATATGCAATTTGAACTTCTTAAGATTCAACAGAAAATGAAGAAAACCATTATCTTTATTACTCATGACATTAATGAAGCATTTAAGCTTGGAGATCGTGTTGCGATTATGAAAGATGGTCGAGTCATACAAGTGGACACACCAGAAGCCATGATGTCAAATCCTGCGGATGAGTATGTCACACGCTTTATTGAAGGGGCCGATAAAACAGCCATCATGAGTGTGAGACATGTCATGATTACCCCAACAACCATAGTGTTTAAGGATGATGGATTTAATAAGGTCATTCGTGAGATGCGTAATAACAATGTCTCAAGTGCCTATGTTGTGGATGATGATATGGCTCTATTAGGGGTCGTAAGTTTAGAGAATGCGCTAAGACTTAAAGATAAGGTGTCTACACTCATGGATGTGGTGGATGAGGTTCAAACGATTTCACCCGATCAAAGTGTATCTGAGATCTTACCCCTCGCTTCACAAACTCGAGTTCCACTTGCCGTGGTGGAAGATAATAAACTCGTGGGTATCGTCTCTAAAGCAAGTGTTCTAACACTACTTGCTTCAGAGCCTGGAGTAGAAGACAATAACTAGGGGCTGTAACGAATAAACAGCCACAAAGATAAATCAAAAGCCGAGAATCCTCAAAGAGGAACCTCGGCTTTTTGATATAATTAAGATATGCAAAACCTTAAATTACAATTAGAGTATAAACCAACTCAACTCATTTTACCAGTCAATTTAGAACATAAAATTGATGAAAACGATCCTGTTATCAGTTTTAAGGAAGTCGTAGGTGGACTTAAACTTTCTCAGTTTATTCAATCTTCTACCAAAGGAAGGAACGAGTACAACCCAGAGATGAT
>JAGXSD010000012.1 GCA_018333955.1 Erysipelotrichia bacterium | reverse complement strand
GACTCGTGTGTAAAGCCGCGTAAGGATTACCTTTACGTTGATGTATTCCTTTTAATCCTTCTTCACCTTTGTCCAAATAAATCCTGACCCAACGATGAATCACTGAAAAAACGATTCTATATTTACTTACAAGAGTTGAATATGATTCATGATCATTCACATATTCATTCACAATCCGTAACTTATATTCGAAACTATACTGCTTATTCTTTCCACCTTTTGGACGTCCCATAGTGTTCCTCCTATAAAAAAAGTAAACATCCTTTTTTATTGAATGTCTACTTTTAGTTTACTAGTTCAACTACGTGAATCTCTTTATTTTATGATTGAGATCGATAATATTGTCCATAGGCTCTCATGGATTCAATGACTGGGTTAAGACTTTGTCCTAATTCTGATAAGGAATATTCTACATGAGGTGGGACAACCGGATAAACCTTTCGAATAATTAAACCATCTTCTTCAAGTCCTCTTAAACTTTGAGTCAGCATTTTTTGAGTTACATCACCTAAAGCGCGTTTAATATCACTGAAACGTTTAGTTCCAGTGAGTAGTTCTCGAATGATTAGAATCTTCCATTTACTTGAAAGTAATGCGAGTGTGATTTCGACTGGACAAGATTGTGGTTGTTCTGACATAAATCCTCCATAGTATCATTATGTATACTATAATACAAAATAGTGCGTACTTTACATAATAGTTAGTACTGTTAATATTATATCAGATGCTACATTAAACGCAAGCATCATTAAGAAAGGGTTTATATGAACAACATTACATTATTTGGTCAAGGCAATATGGCTCAAGCTATTGCATCTCGTCTACAAAAATCCAATCAAAGTTATACTTTTGTATCAGCACAGGACACTGCCACAACATTAGGAGAAATTGTGATACTTGCGGTGCCATATGGTGCGATTCATAGTATTGTGGAGAAATATAAAGAATTTCTCAAAGGGAAAGTTGTTGTGGATATTACAAATCCTGTAAACTTTACAACTATGGATGGACTTGTGGTGGATGCTGATAGTTCAGCTTCACAACTTCTTGCACAAATGCTACCTGATTCAAAAGTAGTCAAAGCTTTTAATACGAACTTTGCAGGGACATTAGCAAGTGATGAAGCAATCACTGTACTTATGGCTTCAGATGATGATCAAGCTAAAGCAACTTTGGCACAAGCATTCACTGGCTCTGGATTAGTGATGATGGATGCAGGCTCATTAAAAAGATCACGTGAATTAGAAGCTATTGGATTTTTGCAAATCACACTCGCAATTCGTGAACAAATAAGTTGGACCGGTGGATTTAGACTTGTTAAATAAAGGCTGATAAAACAGCCTTTTTTTATAGATAGTATTTTTACTTTTTTAGAATATTTGTGTTAAAATAGGTCAAGTTAATCCATTGAACTTCAAAGTATTTTGGATTCACCAACACTAGGAGAGTATCATCAATGATATTAAATAGACAATTAACACTTTCACGTTGGAAGTTTGTAATATTGGGTTTACTGATTATGCTTATGATTGGCACTGTGTATTCATACAGTGTTTTTAGAGTTGCAATTGAAGTGGTATTTAATGTTAATACAGCCATCAGTGGATACCCATACATGGTTGCCTTAGCATCTTATGCCATTTTTATGTTGATAACAGGGAAATTCATTCAACAAGTTCATCCTAAAATACTACTGCTTGGAGGAGGATTGTTGGTTGCGTTAGGTTGGATTTTTTCATCCTTCACATACAATATTTTGCTTTTCACCATAACTTATGGTGTGCTAAGTGGAGCTGGTGTAGGGGTGATGTATGGCGTTCCTATGGCTGTGGTCGCAAAATGGTTTCCTGATAAGAAGGGACTTGCCGTAGGATGTGTTATTGTTGGGTTTGGTTTATCACCTTTGATTACTGCACCTCTTGCAAGTCAATTGATACAATTATTTGGAGTGATGCAAGCCTTCTTAGTTTTAGGAGTGAGTTTTATACTTTTACTTCCAATCTTAGTTTTTCCAATTCGATTTCCTAACCATGAGGAAATTATCAATTTCCAACCAAAAGTAAATATTAATACAATATCACTTGATTTAGACACTAAGGCAATGATGTCTCAAAATAGCTTTAAAGGACTATACTTCAACTTCATTTTAGGGACCATGATCGGATTAACGCTTATAGGCTTAACAGCCAATATAGGAACACAGTATGTTGGAATGGAGGTTGTACACATCAGTCAATGGATGGCTATCTTTGCCATGTTTAATGGAGGTGGGAGACCGTTATTTGGATGGATTAGCGATCGATTAAGTATTGCCAGTGCAATGATGATATCGTTTAGTTTGATTGCCAGTGCCGCCCTCTTGATGTTGTTTTTTGGGGAAAATAATCCGTTGATATTCTCAATGTCCTTTATCATCTTTTGGTTCAACTTGGGAGGTTGGCTAGCTATTGCTCCAACTGCGACCATGAAGCTGTATGGATTGAAAAATTACAGTCAAAATTATGGAGTGATCTTTACAGCATATGGTGTTGGAGCTATCTTAGGGGTACTCACATCAGGGAGTATTCTAAGTGTGTTTAATCAAATTCAGTTGATATTCTGGTATGTTTTAGCAGTTTGTGTCATTGGAATCGTAAGCACCATATTTTTCTTTCAAAAACAATAAGGAAAGCTTATTTCAAATTTACAACCACCAAGAGCAATGGTGGTTTTTAAATGAAATGATGTGCGATAATTAACACTATAAAACTGATTTAGGAGCTAAACATGAAACGTGCATTAATAAGTGTAAGTGATAAAACTCATTTGATATACCTGGCAAAACACCTCACCTCACATCAGATTGAACTTATTTCAACAGGTGGGACATTCGCATATTTAAAATCTCATGGATTTAATGTAACATCCATAGAGGAGGTTACTCATTTCCCTGAGATGCTTGATGGACGTGTTAAAACATTACATCCCATGATAGCGGGAGGGATATTATTTAAAAGAGATGATATCAATCATCAGAAAACTATTACACAACACAGTATTAAACCTATTGATTATGTGATTGTGAACTTATATCCATTTGAAGAAACAATAAAAGATTCCAAGAAGTCTTATGAAGACATGATTGAAAACATTGATATAGGTGGACCCACTCTATTAAGAGCAGCCGCAAAAAACTATCACGATGTTTGTGTCCTTTGTGATGTGAATGATTATGATCGACTCATTCATGAACTCAATCAAACTCATGAAACGTCCTTAGAGTTTAGAAAAGAGATGGCTTCAAAGGCATTCAAACACACGGCTTCATATGATAGTTTGATTGCGCAAACGCTGAATCAAGAGATATTTCCTAAAACACTCACTCTCTCATACACTAAAGTCATGGATTTACGCTATGGTGAGAATCCTCATCAAAACGCTGCATTTTATAGATCTGCTTGGATTGAACCAAATTCAATTGTGAACTCAGAAAAACTACATGGTAAAGCACTTTCTTATAACAATATTCAAGATAGTCACGCAGCTTTACAAATCTTAGCTGAGTTTAATCAACCATGTTGTGTGGCAGTTAAACATACCAATCCTTGTGGTGTTGGTATTGCGGATACATTACTAGAGGCTTGGCAAAAAGCTTATGAAGGTGATAAAGTGAGCATATTTGGAGGGGTTGTCGCCTTTAATCAAGAAGTCGATGCACCTATTGCACATCAACTCAGTCAAATATTTCTAGAAGTGATTTGTGCACCTTCATTTTCAACTGAAGCTATGGCTATACTTACCCAAAAAGCGAATGTAAGACTTATAAAGACAAACTCAACCTATGAAAAAGATTCAAATATGACTTTTTCAAGTGTTAATGGTGGAATCTTAATGCAAACTAAAGATCACATTGAACTTGATCAATCCAATATGAATGTTGTGGTGGGTAGCGTTGATGTTTCAACAATACATGATTGTATTTTTGCGATGAAAGTATGTAAGCATGTACAAAGCAATGCAATCGTCATTGCGAAAAATGGCATGACACTAGGAATTGGAGGTGGGCAAAGTAATCGAGTTGGGGCAGCAAAGATTGCACTAGAAATGGCGCAAGAAAAAGCTCAAGGAGCAGTATTAGCTTCTGATGCATTCTTTCCAATGCCTGACACCGTTGAATTAGCTGCTTCTTATCATATCAAGACCATAATTCAACCTGGTGGTTCAATTAAAGATGAACTTAGTATCGAAGCATGCAAGAAAAACAACATAGCCATGATTTTCACAGGAACGCGTCATTTCAAACATGGATAATGAGAATGTTATCATATCCACCTCTTAGGCCTTGAGATTTTTAATGGAGTGAATTTGTCAAAGAAGGTGTAATTTGTTAAAGTAGAAAGAAACTAAGGAGGTATTTATGAATCATATTATTCTAATTTTGATTCTACAACTATGTTATGTTCCTATGCTTGCCTTAAGAACGATAAGTATGGTTAAGAAACTTACACTATTGACGGCCTTCTTTGGATTTCTGGAAGCCATTATCTATGTCTTTGGATTAGCCTTAGTTTTAACCGGTGATCAATCGACTTTGGCTATGGTCGTGTATGCTTTAGGCTTCTCTTTAGGTCTTATTGTTGGAATAAAAATCGAAGATAGAATAGCTATTGGATATCGTAGTGTGCAAGTGAATATTAAACAAGAAAATCAAGAATTAATTAATTCACTTCGATCCTATGGATTTGGAGTCACTGTCTTTCAAGGCGATGGACGTGAAGGAACACGTTATATGCTAGATATCCTCACTAAGCGATCGATTGAGAAGGATTTGTTTGATATCATTGAGTCCTTTGAACCTCATGCATTTATTATTGCCTATGAACCAACTCGATTTAAAGGTGGATATATCGAGCAGTTGATGAAAAGGAATGCCCAAAGGATTCCTTCACAGTTTTTACTGCAGAATCAGCATCTTAAGGGTATAAAAAAACTATTGAATACACTAGTAGAAGAATTCAAAGAACTTTTTAAACCAAAGTCTAATTTATAGGACTGGAAGCATCAAATCTTTTTGATGCTTTTGTTTTGGTTTATTTTCTCTTTATTTCTAATTCAAGAATATGATACATTGAAAGCAATAGTGAGGATGATTTATGAATCTATCGACAACATTCGCAATGCAGATGGTGGAAGAATTGAGTACGATTCTTTCTCAACATATCAATTTTATTAATCAAGAAGGAGTGATTATCGCATCAAGTGACCCAAATCGTATTGGAAGTCTTCACATGGGTGCAAAGAAACTCATTGATGAAAACTTACCCTATATTGTCATTGAATCTGATGATGAATATCCAGGATCAAAGCGAGGAGTTAATCTACCTATCGTTGTTGATAATGATATTGTCGGGGTCATTGGCATTACAGGTGATAAAGAGCGAGTTGAGAAGTATGGTGAGATTATCCGCAAGTTTACCCAAATGTATATCCGTGATGAGAATGTAAAACAAGCAAAAGCTCAAGAAGAGAAGATGGTTTCCCGTTTCTTAGAAAATTGGTTGATGCATGCTCATACAGCTCATGAACCAAACTTTCTTGATACCGCTCATTCTTTAGGGGTGATGATTAAAACACCACGAAGAATTGTTATGGCTAGTTTTCTTGATCAAGAGCACGCCGATAAGATGCGTCAACAAGTTCAACTTGATCAGGCTACACGCTATTTGAAGCAAGCCATGTGTGATCATCATAAAACGTATGCTCTTAGAATCGGAACACGGCATGTTTTTTTAATACTAGATTCAAATGATGATCAAATTAAATCATTGTGTAAGAAGGTTAGAGATACGATTAAAGGTAATTATGAATGGGAAGTAAGGTTTGGATTTGATGCCTCTACCTTCGACTATACTCAAGCACATCATCATTATATTCAAGCAAAGAAGGCCCTTAATGCAGCTTTAAGTATGCCAACTCAACCCATCATGGGATATCAGGATTTACAACTTGAGTTATTACTTTCTGAGATTTCTTCACCTTTACGACAAGAATTTATTGATAAACTGTTTAATTTTGCGAGTATGGATGACATTAAAGAAGCGTTACAATTGTGTGAAGTACTATATGCTTTTAATGGTTCATTAACCCAGGCTGCATCTCATTTATTTATTCATAAGAACACGCTTCAGTATAAATTAAACAAACTTACAGAGATTACGGGACACGATCCACGACATTTTAGTGCCATTCCACTATATACTCTAGCAATCGTTTTCTTTAAGTCATTATAGAATTATTTGTAACCTAATTAGTTTTATAATAGTGTGAAAAGGAGTCGCTATGAAACTTGGAATAATCATCGAAACTAATGATGCTGAGAAATCTTGGAATGCAATGAGACTTGCGAATACATCCAGCAAGGCAGGACACGAAGTGAAAGTTTTTTTAATGGGAGCAGGGGTTGAAATTGAGACGTTGAGTGAGGGACAATTTGATGTTGCGAATCAGGTGAGACTGTTTTTTGAGTCTAGTGGAGAAATCCTTGCCTGTGGAACTTGCTTAAAATCACGCCTGATGGAAGGAAGTAATATGTGTCCTATAAGCACGATGATGGATTGTTTGAATATGATTGAATGGGCTGATAAGACACTTACTTTTTAAAATTGAAACATGAGATAAACTCATGTTTTTGTTTTCGATGACAAAATAGAGCGCTTACAATTGTTTCTTGGACTATATAAGTAAGCGCATTCATTTCTTATAATGAAATAAAGTGAACACCTATAGGTGTTTAAAGGAGAACGAGTATGACTGGTATTCCATTAATCGTCACCTTCGTCATTGCCATCATTGTCATGATTTTAGCAATTTCGAAATTCAAACTTCACCCATTCTTAGCCATTATGGGAACATCTTTAGTTTTGGCTATCATCGTCGGTATTCCACTCATTGACATCGCAGCGACTGACACAACGCCTGCACGTCAAGGTATTGCAACCATCATTGGTGCAGGTTTTAGTGGAACATTCTCAAGTATTGGGATTGTTATTATTCTAGGAGCTTTAGTAGGAACATTACTGGAGCGTACTGGAGCGGCTATTAAACTTGCGGATTTGGTCGTTAAGCTCGTTGGAAAGAAAAATCCAGAGTTAGCGATTATGATTATGGGATGGATTGTTTCAATTCCAGTATTCTGTGATAGTGGTTTTGTTATTCTTGATCCAATTCGTAAAGCTTTGCGTCGTAAAACTCAAGCTTCTAGTGTGGCAATGACCGTTGCATTATCTGCAGGTTTATATGCATCTCACGTGTTAATTCCTCCAACCCCAGGCCCGATTGCAGCAGCTGGTTCTGCAGGTCTTGCGGATAATCTAATCCTTGTGATGGGGATGGGCGCATTAGTCTCTATCCCTACATTACTTGCAGCGTACTTCTTTGCGAAGATGATTGGTAAAAAAGTCAAGACTGTTGAAGATGATGATAATACATTAGTTTCTCAAACTTACGAACAACTTGTTGCGGAATATGGTAAACTTCCAAATGGATTTAATGCGTTAGCACCAATTGTAGTTCCTATTCTACTTATGGCTTTAAGTTCAGTTGTAGTAGCTTTAAAAATGACAGGTCAATTAATTCCGATCATTCGTTTCTTAGGAAATCCTGTCATTGCATTAACAGTAGGGCTTCTCTTTGGTATCGTCTTATTATTTGCGAGTGGCAAAAAAGATGAGTTTAATGGATTAACAAATGATACTCTAAAAATCGTTGGGCCAATCTTATTTGTGACCGCAGCGGGTGGTGTATTAGGGCGTGTCATTGCCTCTGCAGGTTTTGTGGAATACATTCGCGCTAACGCGGCTGTGATTGCCGGTGTGGGTATCTTCTTCCCATTCTTAATTTCTGCTATCTTAAAAACTGCACAAGGTTCCTCAACAGTCGCAATCGTAACGACTGCGGGAATCTTAGGAAGTTATGCAGCGACTGATTCACTCATGGTTGCATTAGGCTTAAATACTCCAGTCCTTGCAGCCCTTGCGGTCATGGCTATTGGTGCTGGATCGATGACAGTATCCCATGCGAACGATAGTTATTTCTGGGTGGTTACTAACTTTGGTCAAATGAAAGCTGAAGAAGGCTACTTGACTCAAACTGCAGTAACTTTAGTGATGGGTATTGCCGCAATGGTATCTATCTTCGCTTTATCTTTATTCTTATAAAATATTGTTAACTTCACACATGAGGAGGGAAATATGAAAAAGATAGTATGCATTCCAGATTCATTTAAGGGGACCTTAAGTTCTGCTTCTGTGTGTGAGATTATGAAGGAACAAATAAACAAACACCTCCCAGAATGTGAAGTCATCACCATTCCAGTTGCGGATGGTGGTGAGGGAAGTGTTGATGCTTTTTTATCAGCCCTTGGGGGAGAGAAGATGCTCTGTCGCGTGTTTAATCCTTATTTTGAACCCATGGAATCATTCTATGGTCGAAGTGGTGAGGATATTGCGATTATTGAAATGGCTGCAGCGGCAGGATTACCACTTGTTGCGGACCGTCCAAATCCTAGTCAAACAACGACATATGGGGTTGGTGAGCTTATTCTTGATGCGATTAATCATGGAGCACAAACAATCATTGTCGGTTTAGGTGGTTCTTGTACAAATGATGGTGGTTGTGGAGCTGCTGCTGCGTGTGGTGTTGAGTTCTTTGATCAAAATGGACAAAGTTTTATTCCGGTTGGGAAAACATTGAAAAATATCACTCGTATCGATACATCTAAAGCTAAACAAAGACTTCTTGGAATAGATATTATTACGATGTGCGATATTGATAATCCTCTCTATGGACTTACTGGTGCTGCACATGTCTTTTCACCACAAAAAGGAGCAGATTCAAACATGGTTCTTGAACTTGATGAAGGATTAAAACACCTTGCATCAATGATTCAGTTATGGTGTCATGAGGATGTTTCTGAATTACCAGGAGGTGGTGCGGCTGGCGGTATGGGTGCTGGAATGGTCGCTTTCTTTGGAAGTACCTTACAGATGGGGATTGAAACGATTCTTGATGTGGTTAAGTTTGATACTTTGATTCAGGATGCGGATCTTGTTTTTACGGGAGAGGGGAAAATTGATTCTCAAACCTTACGTGGAAAAGTTCCGGTAGGCGTTGGAAGACGTGCAAAAAAACACAACATCCCTGTAATTGCGATTGTTGGAGCAATTGGAGAAGGCATTGATTTGGTGTTTGATGAAGGAATCAGTGCTATTCATAGTATTAATCCTGAGCCCATTGATTTCAGTATTGCGAAATTGCATGCCAAAGAGAATCTATCATCATGTATGGATCGTGTTGTTCATTCACTGTTACTAAAAAATAAAGTGTCTTCTTAAGAAGACACTTTTAGTTTAAAGATTAATGATTTAATGCTTGACTATATCAAGTCCACTTATATAGTGATAAGATAAGAATATAAGAAAGGAGATAGTGATGAAGCGCTATTTTATGGTTTTATCAAATCAGAAGGAACCTCCAGCTGATTTGAATCGAATTGATTTTCAGTATTTTGTTTTACTTGATGAGCGTCATCCTACTCCAGATCAAATCAAAGACATGATAAGAAGGTATCGAAGATTTGCGTTTCTATATTTATTTAAAGGTGAGTTTAGTGTCTTCTCCAATATAAATATACAATTCACTAAGTATGAGTTAATAAGAAAATATCATTGTTCTAGTTATGGATTAACTGATGGACCGTGCAAAGACTAAGCATTTGCCGCAAACAATAAACCCTCGATAATGTAGTGTATGATCCACATGCAAATGATCGAGGGTTTTATCATTGAATCAATTAATGACTACTAGTTACTATCATCTTTAAAGAGGCTTAATCCGATAACATAACCTTGTGGATGCTTTGAAGAAGTAATGATTGATTGAAAATAGGGTTGATTGGTTTTTATTGTCTTGGCATCAACCATGGTTAATGTCTTCACTCTTTCTTGTTCAATGTTGAGTCGTGTTTCTTCAATTAAAACGTAGCGTATATGATCTTGAATTTCGATGTTGAATTGATCACTAACAACGACTGTGTCAATGATTTCATAGTTTTCATCCATCATGATGAGTTGTAAAGTCTCTAGGGGATCAAATGGCTTTAAGGTGATATCAAATACGATAGTTTTCTTTTTTGAAACACCGTTGATTGTTTCTGTTGTCGAATGTTCGAATTTGAAACCTCCGCCATATTCCATAAAGTACAAATTACCAGGTTGAGTAACATATTGATTCTGATTGTCTTTATAAATGATATTCAATCTGAAAAATTGTGGATTATCTGAAAAAACAGGGAGTGAAGCAGTAAACACCGTTTTATCCTCTACATCACTCACCTGAATATGAGTATGTGACTCAAAAAACTGTCCAGATGATCGTGAATGATTATAAGTCTCATTGTTTTCACCGAGTTTTTCTTCTTGAATAAAGAATGTTTGTTTTGGATCATCGATATCAAATGGGACTTCATTAGAAAAGAAATCTTGCTTAATAAATATATAGATTCCTATTGGGGTTGATTCGTTGTCTTGATCCACGGTTGGAACTTCTGCCTTCGCAAGTGCACAACCACTTAAGCTCATTAGTAGAAAGATTAGTGTTAATAGTTTAGTTTTCATCATCATTTTCCTCGTTGAGTTCTCCATCAAATCTTAGTAAGTCACCGACTTGACAATTTAGGTAAAAGCATATTTTATTGAGTGTCGCAAAGCGAATCCCTTTAACTTGACCAGTTCTTAAAAGCGACATATTAGCTTCGGTTATGCCAACCTTCTCACATAACTGTTTGCTACTCATCCCAGCAGTTTTAAGTTGATCATCTAGATTAACTTTAATCCCCATTAGATAAATCCTTCATTCTCTTGAGTCGTTTCAACGCCTGCAGTTA
This sequence comes from Erysipelotrichia bacterium, assembly GCA_018333955.1. GTDB lineage: Bacteria > Bacillota_I > Bacilli_A > Erysipelotrichales > Erysipelotrichaceae > UBA6182. Next base: position 21,171 of record JAGXSD010000012.1, on the reverse strand, counting down.
AAACAGTCGATAAGGTGATGACTAAAATGGCCAGAATCATTTCAAACCAAGGAAACTGAATTGAAATATTCACATGATTGAGAGATTGATACAAACTAAAACTTACTATTCCAAAAAAGAGAGGACCACCTAATGATGAGAAAAATAACATTAATGAACTTGATTGTAGGGTTTTTAGATAAGGGATACATTCATTAGAGAAAGTTTTAATCTTTATCACATCTATGAGATCAATGATTCTTTTAAATATGAATATTAGAAGTAGAGTTAACCAGGAGTTAAAGACAAGATGATAAAACTGCATGAAATGATCCAATGAACCATCCCAATTTTTGAATAAAGAAGCATAGGGAAGGAAAAGTGTTAATGCCATCACAAAACTACTTATAAGTAAAATCAGTTGGAGTAGTTTAAAACTACTGTTAGAGTTTACGAAATGATGGAGATTAGAAATAAGTAAGTTTACTAGAATTAAACTGATAAGAATGATGCTCATGGAGAATAGTAAAACAGGTTCAATATTTTCATAGGGCATCATCGGTTTCACAAATGAGTAATTCAGTACACCGTACACACTTCCATAGAAAAATAAGCTAAATAGGAAAGAAAGCATCAGATTATAGATTCTTTTTTGCTTTGGTACAAAAAGAAAATAAATCAATGGGGGGATAAGCCCAATAATGATGAAAATAAGCCAAGCAACGATATTCAATATTGGATTTGAAAGTGATAAGAAACGAAGTAGTTTAATCAAAATAGTCAATGGAAAGCTGATAATAGATACTAAAAGAGTGTTCATTGGGGGTGCATCGAAGAATAAAACTCCTAAGCCTAATAAGATAAGTCCAAATACAATTATTTTGAAGTGTCGTATCATATTGCCTCCAATTATTGTTTTACAATAATTATGAATTAATCATACACTATAAATTATTGTAAAACAATAATTATATAACTTTATTTTTCAAACATTAAATTTCAAACATGTATAAAATATGAATAAAACTTATACATGTGCCATTTGTATTGTTGGAAAAGCTGGAATTAAATATGATTGATTCATCCAAAGGAGGTCAATATGAAACAATGGATAAGAAATAGTATGTATATACTTGCTGGGTTATTTGTAGGATTAACTTTAGTCCCTGCTCTAGCAAACTCACCAATCTTTACAACAAGTATTAACACTTCGTTCATAACTGAGGCTGAGGCCATTGATGCTGCGATGAATTATACCGATGAAGTGTTTGAATTAGTAAGTGTTAAATTAGACGATGATGATCGTGAGTATGAGATTATTTTAGTTAATAATGAGAAGTCAGTCGAAGTGGATGTTAATGCTATTACTGGAGTTGTGGATGATTGGGATGTTACATGGATTCGACATGGAGATCTGATCTCAGTTGAAGAGGCGAAAGCCATTGCTCTTAATCGAGCAGGAGAAGGATTTTCTCTCATTGAAATTAAGCTGGATGATGATGACGATGATGTAGAATATGAGATTACGTTACTTTCTGAAGGATTTAAGATTGAAGTAGAGATTGATGCAAAAACTGGTGAAATTATCAAATGGGAAGCAGAAGGTTTAGTGAGTCAAGTTACGAATCTTATTTCTATTGATGAAGTAAAACGTATTGTATTAGAACGTGCTGGAACTTCTTACGTTGTCATTAGTGTTGAGCTTGATAATGATGATCAAGAATATTACGTCACTCTTTCATCAGTGGATTCTAAAATCAAAGCAGAAGTGGATGCTGTTACGGGTCAAATCAAGGACTGGGATATAATAGATTTAGTCTCTGGTTCTAGTTCACAAGTAAGTCAAGATGACTCTAGTATGGATTCAAATGACAGTAGTTCAAATGTCAAATTAATCGTTATGATCTCAAAAGAACGTGCTATCGAGATTGCCCGTATTCGTATTGGAGATGCCCCAGTACTGATAAAACTAGAATTAGATTATGATGATGGTCATCCATATTATGATATTGAGTTTAAGTCTGATGATATTGAGTATGAGTTTGAAATTGATGGAATAGATGGAACTATCTTAGAATTTGAAATCGATGATTAATCAATATGGTGGGCATGCATGCCCACCCTCTTTTAAAAAATATAAGGTATAATGAAACTATGATTCAGCGTCAACGTCGTGTACAGAAAAACATGATCATCGCCTTTGGATTAAGTGGGATTATCCTAACAGGAATTCTATCAGTACTCACTTCGCATCTTATGGCTCGTTTTCTTGTGGATCAAAGTGTCGAAAATGCTACACAGTCATTGAATGTGGCAACACAAGGAACACAAACATTATTGGATGATTTGATTTCAGAATATGTGTTTTTATTTAATGAACAAGCTGTTATTCAACAATTCACAATAGCTGATTCCACTAGTGTTAGTAACCTAACAACATTTCTTTCTCAAACTGCTTTAGCCGATCCATTGGTTGATGCAATATTGTATTATAATCTCTCAGAAGGAAGTGTTGTGTATTCAAATAATGCGAGTGGGTTATTGACAAATTTAGCTGAGAATGAACTTACAGTCTCTTTAAATCAAACACTCTCCTCATTTCAATTAAACCCAACACGCTTATTTCATCATCAAAAAATTAATCAAGCATATGTGCTTGCGTTAACACTTGCATCTTATGATGATGTTGGGGTTCTGGATAGATTGATGATTATTCATTTGAATGATGATGTTTTGTCTTCATTATTTACAGCACCTAATTCAAATTATGAAATTCTAATAATTAATGAAGATAATGTGGTCATCGCCGATAGTGCACAACAGTGGCTAGGCCAATCATTTCCTTCTTCCTTAAGTTATTCAAATCCACTTGAAATTGATGCAAAGTCTAAATTCGTGTTAAATCAGTTTGATAATTCTCAATCACTTATGGTGTATTCGAAAATGAAGAATTATAATCTAATCTTTTTCCACGTAACTCCATATGAAGTCATTCAATCAACCATTATCTCAGCAAATAGAATAATAATTGCCTTGTTTATGGTGTTTGTGTTGATTAATTTAATCGTTTCATATGTTTTATCACAACGCTTTTATGCTCCAATTCAATCAATGGTTCATCAATTTGTAAAGCAAGATTATCATGATGCTAAAGATGAATTTGAACTCATAGAATCAGCATTCGTAGATTTAAATTTAACTCAACAATCCACTCAATTAAAATCACTGTTTTCTTCATCGTTGATTGAACCTCATATTGATGTTTCATTCATAACGTTTCCTCTTAGAGTTGTGGTTGCTCTTATTTCGCAACAAAATAAAGTGATCAATGGTTGGATTAAAATGTCAGAGGGAGTATTTGCTTATGTATTTCGTGATCAAGATTTAAATCAACTTGAAAAAATTCAAAGTGCCAAATTAGGTGTTAGTGATCTTTGTTTATCGATTGAAGGATTAAGAGCATCTTATCGAAGTGCACTAGCTGCTGCACAATATGCGGATACTTTAGATAAGCAAAACATTGTGTATTACTCAGACATTTATCAAAGTGAATACTTAACATCAAAAACTATATTAATGAATGAAGTAATGAACTATCTGTCAAATCATGGATATTCTTCTTCTTTCACTTTTGAGGCATTAGCTGATGCTTGTGGATTTTCACTAGGGTATATTAGACAAGTATTTAAGGAAACTCACGGTAATGCTATGAATGAGTACCTTATCTCCATGCGAATCAATAAAGCAAAGGAGCTAATAGAAACTACTTCCATGAGTGGGAAGGAGATTAGTGAGGCAGTAGGATATAATGAACCTCGATATTTCTATACTCAATTTAAACAACGTGTCAATATGACAGTTGAATCATATCGTACATTAATCAAGGAGAAGCACAATGAAGACTAGAGTTATGAACTTAGTTTTGATTTTAGTACTAATGGTATCTCTTTTTATGGTGCTTGATACAGTTTTAATTGCGAGCTTTAATGCAACATTGCCTACACAAGTTGAACTTCTTGATGAGGATGAAGTGAATTCAATACGTGAGCCAAAAATCATTACTTTTGATGTTTTGATTGATTTCATTAATCAAGAATTCGATGTTGATCGAATCGAGCATGTGAATTTAAGATTGAATCAACAACCTTTAGTATATGAAGTGAGTGTTTCGATAAATAATCAGGTTCATGTGATTGAAGTGGATGCTTATCGATTAGTGGTATTACGTCGACGTATTCGTAACGTTTTCCCTGAATATCAAAAAAGAGTCGATGATGATGACGATGATGATGATGACGATGATGATGACGATGATGATGATGATGACGATGATGATGACGATGATGATTAAAATGCCAATTCGGCATTTTTATTTATGAGATAACCACTTTACACCTGTAGATCTGATCTTGCATTTCATGTAATTCTCTGCACCGAGTGTGCTTCTTAACAAATAATCAAGATAATCACTGTTTGATTTTGGAGTAATGACAAGAAATGATCCTGCGAAGCCACCTCCATGCACTCGAGAAGCACCTAACTCGTTTAAATATTGTTGAGTCAACGCAAGTCCTAATGCTATATTATGATGTTTACTCATCGGATGTAAGACATTGTTGAGATATTCAAAAGAAGAATGACCGGAATGATTCACCTGTTTAAGAAACGAATGAAAATCATTGATAAGTAATGCATCGTAAGCTTTAATAACGCGTTTTTGCTCACTAAAGAAATGATGAGCTCTAAGAAGTGTTTGAGATGGAAAATATTGTTGTAATTTGAACAAATCTGAATAAAACACGGATTCATCAACATCGACTAATCGTTTTTGATGATAATAATGTGCGATATCTTGATAATCATTCACAATTGATTGATATGCCTTTGATAAGTCTGAATGGTTATCACTAGTTTTCACAATGCACAAATCGTAGTCATCAAACAATGTATTGTTCGGTATTGGAGTAACCGAGGGTGTATCAAGTCTAAAATCCAACAGATTTACTCCGCCATGGGTTATGCATAGTTGATCCAATAATCCACTTGGTTTTCCAAAATACACGTTCTCAACTTTTTGGGCCATTTTCGCGATTTGCATAGGTGTTAGGCTAGAATTCCCAAAATATACATTAAGGATTGAAAGTATTAAACATTCAAAAGACGCAGATGAAGATAATCCTGATCCGATAGGAATAATAGAATCAACAGAGATGTCTAATCCTTGGATAGGAAAATGTTGTGAGAATAATGCTAAACAACCTCTGAGTAAAGCTTGAGTAGTATGTTGCTCACTAGGTCTATATGCTAAATCATCACAACGTATTGAAATTGGTTCATATCCATCTGAAATACATTGGATGACATGGTCATGGTTGTGACTAACTATGGCTAAAGTATCAAGATGAATAGCACAACTTAAAACTAAACCACCTTGATGGTCTGTATGGTTTCCGATTAGTTCAACTCTTCCACTTGAACTAAAAAGTTCGATTTCATCGTGATTAGGAAAATACGAGGTAAATGAATTCAGACTTTTTGACATACGCTTTTGTGCTTCCGTAATAGAAGGATATAACTCACTGAGTCGATGTTGTGTTTCTTTTAAGTTAATCCATGATGAGAACTCGTGTATTTTCATATTGATCCCCTGTTGATAGTATCATTATAAATTGTGTTAAGACGTAAAGATAGAAAATTCAGTTAAGATTATCTTGCCTAATTTTGGGGTAATGCTATAATAGAATTAAAGATGATAGTTATACTATCAATTTAACACAGGTCACATCATGAATCAACTTAAAGCGTCAACTCAAACCTTAAAAAGGCAAAAGCAAGTTCGTAAAAGCAAGATGATCCAACATGCTTTAGATTTGTTTTGCGCCAATGGCATTGAATCAACTACGTTTAATGATGTTGCGGAGGCGTCTTCACTGGGCGTCGCCAGTGCATTTCGATACTTTGAGTCAAAACATCATTTGGTGGTGGCCACAGCTTCCTTACTATGGGAGCAGATTGCGCATGATACCCATCAATCATTTCCATCACATTTCAAGGCACTCTCAGGACTTGAACAAGTAACTTTTATGTTGAACTTGTTTAAGTCTTTTTATTTAGATAAGCCTTATTTGTTTCGATTTCTTGAACAGTTTGATAATTATGTGATCACCCATCAACTCGATCAAAGCTTACTTGAAGACTATGAAGAGAAAGTACTATTCTTTAAACCACTCATGATTGGCATGATTGAAAAGGGGAAACAAGATGGAAGCATTAAAAGGAATATTGATGCAGAGTTACTCTATTTAACCATGACCCATCAACTTATGAGTCTCATCGCTAAATTAGTCCTTCGAGGACATATCTTAAGAAGTGATGACACTGGTTTGGAACAAGCACAACTAGATTGTGTTATCGATATGATTAAGTCTTACATAGGCAGTTCGCATCAACACAAGGAGGCTCTATGAAGCAGAAATTACCCGGCCGCATTCAACTTGCTTACGCATTAGGACAACTTGGATGGTCATTACTATCCGGAATTGTCGCAACCTATCTTATCTTCTACTACATTCCAACCAATATTTCGGGTATTCCAGTCAGTATACCTCAAGTGCAGTTTTTTGGGTTTTTAACCATCATTGGTCTTATCATGATGCTTGGTCGTTTCTTCGATGCGATCACCGACCCTTGGATTGCGACCTTAAGTGATCAAAGTCAACATAAACGAGGACGTCGAATTTCATTTATGCAACGCTCGGCATTACCTTTCGCACTCTTTACACTACTCGTATTCTTTCATCCTTTCGCAGCATCGAGTTGGTGGAATGTTTTGGTGTTAACAATCAATCTTCTATTATTCTATTTGTTCCTTACCATGTATGTCACACCATTTTTCGCATTATTAAGTGAATTGGGACGAACACCTAAAGAAAGACTCAACCTTTCAACCTATATCTCAATTACCTGGTTTTTAGGATTTGCGATCGCATCACAAGCTCCGCTATTGTGGGGAACTTTTGAATCATTAGGATATGATAATGTCAGTGCGATGAGATTAGCATTCGCAATCTTGTCATTTATTGGTTTAATCTTTCTTTACATTCCAGTGATTTTCATTGATGAAAAGAAATATACCCAAGCGGTTCCTTCCACCATTAAAATGATGGATTCGATTAAAGCCACCTTTAAAAATTCATTTTTTTCAATCTTCGTCTTTTCTGATTTAGTGTATTGGGTGGCGATTACCATCTTTCAAAGTGCACTTATATATTATGTAACCATCTTATTATCGCTTCCAGAAGATACGACTGGAACACTGCTTGTCTTACTAGGTTTAGGATCGTTTATCTTCTATGTCCCTGTCAACTTACTCTCAACTAAATTCGGTAAGAAAGCCCTTATGATTGTGGCATTCATTCTCTTTATCATGACGTATGCATTCGGTGCTTTTTTAGGAACATTGCCAATAGTGACATTGACTCAAGCGTATATCTTAGTGGGACTGGGGATGTTTCCGATGGCTGTGTTTGGTATCTTACCTAACGCCATGGTGGCTGATATCGCTCAATATGATGCGATTAAAACTGGTGTGCGACGCGAAGCGATGTTTTTTGGTACAAGAACCTTTATGTCTAAAATGGGACAAATGATTTCAATGCTTGTGATTAGTGCACTACTTCTCATTGAAAGAAATGGTTCAAATGAACTCGGCATTCGACTCACTGCCATCGCAGCGGCGATATTCTGTTTCTTTGGATTAGTGTTGTTATTATTCTATAAAGAGAAAGAAATTCAAAGTGTTATTACCCATAACGAAAGGCAATCACAATGATGTGGAAGCATGATGAATTCAAATGTCATATTATGGTTAAAGATGAAATCATTGAACTCCACTCATCTTTAAACCATGAATCAGCCTTTCTTGAATTTAGAAAAAGTCCACATCCTTTTGGAGAACGATATCAATGGATACTTCATCCAAAAACCGATATTGTGATGAAAGAGACTTCATTCACTTTTAAACATCAAGTGAATCAAAATACTGCCATGACCTTTAATGGGTATCAATCTTGGACAGATACCCAACCTTTATTTGTGAAAGATAAGATGCCTTATTTGTCGAAGTATGCAAAGCCTTTGGTTTCTAAGTATCAATTTGATAAGTATGGGGATACACTTATTCATCCTTTTAAACATGGAAAAGGAAAGTTTCATGGGTTTACCTATGTATCTTTAAAAGAAGCTAATCATGTTACCTTGCTTGCTTCATGCAATGAAACCACTGGATTTACTATTTTTGAGTACAATCATCAATCTAATTTGTGGGTCATTACAAAAGATAATAAAGATATTCATATCGAAAAACCGACAATCATTTTTGATGTGATTAAACTGGAAGGTCATGAATTCGAAGTCTTTGATGAATATGCGAAAGTCATGGATGTGAAGCTAAAAACACACGAACAAGTGACAGGCTGGACAAGTTGGTATTATCATTACCAAAACATTAATGAAACGATTATTCATGAGAATGCCAAAGCATTGAAGGAATCTCATGCGATGATTAACCTCATTCAAATCGATGATGGATATCAACGTAAGATTGGGGATTGGTTGGACATAGATGAAGTTAAGTTTCCTCGGGGACTAAAGATGATTGCGGATGAGATCCATCAGTTGGGATTTAAAGCAGGAATATGGCTTGCTCCCTGTGTCAGTCAACTTGATTCAAAGCTTGTCACACTTCATCCAGAGTGGTTTCTTCATGATGAACACCAAAATCTTAGGCTCGGAGGAGGTAATTGGGGAGGTTTTGCGATTTTAGATATGCAAAATTTGGAAGTCCAAGATTACCTGCGTCATGTCTTTCGTGTCATGCTTGATGAATGGGGCTATGATATGGTCAAACTTGATTTTCTTTATGCAGCTTGCTTGTATCCTACTTCCACAAAATCACGTGGACAACTCATGCATGAAACGATGGTTTTCCTACGATCATGTGTGGGAGATAAACTGATTTTAGGATGTGGTGTTCCACTTGCGAGTGCCTTTGGTCTTGTTGATTATTGTCGTATTGGATGCGATGTAGGACTTGATTATAACGATAAATGGTTTATGAAATTTATGCATCGTGAGCGAATTTCAACTTATCATGCAATTAATAACGCAATCTCAAGAGCTCCACTTCATGGTCGTTTCTTTCTTAATGATCCTGATGTCTTTATACTTCGAACACAAGGAAATGTGTTGTCGAAAACTCAGAAACATACCTTGGCCATCATTAATAAGTTGACTCATGGTTTGCTCTTCACATCCGATGATATACGTGAATATGATGAGTCACAACTTAAGTTGTTTGAGTTTTGTATGAATCATGATGAGATTACAATTAAAAGCATAGATTGTATTGAGAAAGGAGTCTATCGACTCATGATTATGTTCAATCATCAGCCACAAACATGGTGGATTAATACAGAAGCAAAACCATTTAGAAATCAAAGTATTTTACTCCAACCTTATGAAAGTCGAAGTGTGAACAATCATGAATGAACCATTTAAAATCTTTGATAATCCAATTAAACAAACTGTTATCAAGAAAGCTCTTAATCAAAAGAAGAAATATCTTAAAAAATATGGAAATGACTTACATACTATTTATCATTTAAAAGAAACACCACATGCCTTACTCACGCCTGCACTTGGTATTTATCTTCTTGAGGAAGGTGAGTGTCAGTGGGAAGCTAAACAAACTAATCCGATTATCATTGGTAATATTCGTATGGGATATGGCCATTATCGTATCTCTTTAGCCCTAGCTTCATGTGCAAGAGCTAGTGGATACACACCATATTGGTTTGATTTACCTTCGTTTAAATCCACCACAGGCGCAAAGATAATCACTCATCTAAATTCATTGTATTCATTAGGTTCAAGATGGTCACAAAAATACAGTGTATTTAACCGTTTCTATTGGGAACCTCTTAACTATGAAGGATTTAAGAAACTATCGTATAACGCAAGTGATCAAGTGATGAGTACATGTTTTACTCCCATCTACCATGATTTAGATCCAAATATTCCTTTTATTGCGACCCACGTCTGGCCAGCTCAAGCAGCCATTCATGCAGGAATCAAGAAAGTTGTGAATGTAATCCCTGATAATTGGCCAATGGCTCTTCATCTTGCACAGGGGAGTATTCATACCACTCAAACCTATTCGGCAACCATCGGGTATAAATTACTTAGAGGATTTGATGGAAACAAGATTCTAAAACCAATGAAAGATGAGGATATTACGTTCTGTGGCCATTATGTCGATCATGAGCTCGTGGAAAACTTAGTTCATGATTCAATGCGTCGTCTTAATCGAATCAATGATAAAAGGGCTAAAAGAATCTTGATGACCATTGGTGGTGCTGGAGCTCAAGGGCATTTCTATGCGAAGATGATTCAAGAGTTGCTTCCAAAGATTCAAAGTGAAGAAGTAGTTTTGTTTATTAATGTGGGAGATCATCATCATGTTCTCACTCAGTTATTTAAAGATATACCTCAACTTAATGAAATGAAACCAACGTTACATCAAGCTTGGAGTTCTACACTGGATTGTGTTAAAGAAGCAAACAACGATCACATTAAAGGAATCCATCTATTCTATCATGAAGATATTATGGAAGCGGTATATTCCACCAATATCTTAATGCGTGAAAGTGATATCTTAGTGACTAAACCAAGTGAACTATCTTTTTATCCAATTCCTAAATGTTTCGTGAAACGAGTAGGGGGTCATGAAATGTGGGGAGCGATTCATAGTAGTGAACTTGGTGATGGAAGTATGGAATGTGATAGCATTGAGAGTGCGAATCAAATGATGAAATATTTACTCGAAGATAATACTGCATTAAGACAGATGAATGAGCGTATTCTTGAACTGCATAACCAAAAGCTATATCATGGTGCCTATAAGGCTATCCAAAGTTGTGGTAAGATAAAAGAATAGGAGAACATTATGATTGAATATAAAATCTTTAGGATTGAACTTAAGGATAAATTGATGAGAAAAGTTCCAACTCAAGACTACCATCAGATTATCATTGAACAAGGTCGACTTGGGTATAAACTTGTTCATATGTTTGCCCCAGCATTGTATGCTCAAGGATTGGCCGATTATATTGAACTTGTATTTGAAAGAGAGTATTAAAAGGAGGGTTTATGCATCACAAAATTTTTGATATGGCTTTTTCGAGTATCTATCCCCACTATGTGACTAAAGTGACGAAGAAGGGGCGAAGTGTTGAGGAATTACATCAGTTAATTTATTGGCATACTGGATATGATGAACATGCATTGCAGGAAGCTTTATCAGATCATCGCTCAAATAGAGATTTCTTTGAAAAGGCCCCTAAGCTTAATGCTTTAGCACACTTAGTGAAAGGAAATATTTGTGGCGTTCGAGTTGAAACCATTGAAGATCCTTTAATGAGAAACATTCGAATCCTTGATAAGCTTGTCGATGATTGCGCAAAGGGGAAACCTTTAGAGAAGATATTTCCACAATAACGAGTTAAACCACCTCACGGTGGTTTTTAAGTGTTCAAAGTTGTTATTGTGAGTGAAATCACAAAATCAATCAAGTGACACAACTTGAAAACGCTACCATCACGAAAGTGCTAGAGTTAACTTCTAATCAATGATAGGATAAGATTATCTCATAAGGAGGAGACCAGTTGGACGCACATCGAAATTTCGTTTCTGGTCAGTGGCAAACCACCATTGATGTAGAAAACTTTATTCAGACAAACTTAACTCATTACGAAGGAGATGAATCCTTCTTAGCCCATATATCGCCCAAGACGCAACGTCTATGGACCATCTGTGAATCATTATTAGCCCAAGAGATTAAATTGGGTGTTTTGGACATTGATTTAGAAAATGTTTCAGGAGTGAATCATTTTAAACCTGGATTTATCAAACAAGATGATGAAGTGATTGTAGGCTTACAAAGTGATGCTCCGCTAAAGCGTATCATTAATCCTTATGGTGGATATCGTTTAGTTGAATCAATTTTAAAAACGTATGGAAAAGATGTTCCAGCTCATTTAAAGTTGGCTTTTGAAGATTGGAATAAAACTCATAATCAAGGTGTCTTTGATGTCTATACCAAAGAGATGCTTACAGCACGTTCTACTGGATTACTTACAGGATTGCCTGATGCATATGGAAGAGGACGTATTATTGGAGATTATCGCCGTGTTGCATTGTATGGTGTTGATGCATTGATCGTAGCTAAGAAAACAGACCATGCGTCCATTGATATCACGCATGAAGAAGGCTTCCGCTTAAAAGAAGAAGTTGCGAATCAAATTCATGCGTTAGAAGATTTAAAGCGAATGGCTTTTAGATATGGATTTGATGTTTCAGTGCCAGCCACAAATGCTAAAGAAGCTGTTCAATGGTTGTATTTCGCTTATCTTGCGGCTGTAAAACAAAGTAATGGGGCAGCGATGTCATTAGGTCGTACCGCATCTTTCCTTGATATTTATATCGAACGCGATTTAAAAGATGGCTTGCTTGATGAACTTCATGCGCAAGAACTCATTGATCAGTTCATCATGAAACTTCGTCTTGTAAGGCACTTACGTACTCCTGAATATGATGAACTCTTTGCGGGAGATCCTACTTGGGTGACTGAATCCATTGGGGGTATGGGAAATGATGGACGCTCCTTAGTAAGCAAAACCTCCTTCAGATATTTACATACCTTAACCAATCTTGGCCCTGCTCCTGAACCAAACATGACTATTTTATGGAGTGAATCCTTACCTGCACCATTCAAAGCTTATTGTGCACGTATGTCCATTGAAACAGGGGCTATTCAATACGAAAATGATGATCTTATGAGACCACTATTTGGGTGTGACTATGGTATTTCATGTTGTGTGAGCGCAATGACAATCGGTAAAAACATGCAGTATTTTGGTGCTCGAACTAACTTAGGAAAAGCTTTATTACTTGCGATTAATGGTGGTGTTGATGAAATCAGTGGCAAAGTGATGTTTAAAGGTGTTGAAAAACTAGCTGATGGACCTCTTGATTTTAATACAGTGATGAAACAGTTTGATGAGGTCCTTCAAAAAACTGCGAAACTATACACTCAGACCATGAATGTGATTCATTATATGCACGATAAATATGCGTATGAATCAGCGCAAATGGCCCTTCATGATACTCATGTTGAGCGACTCATGGCCTTTGGTGTGGCTGGTTTAAGTGTGGTTGCGGATTCACTTAGTGCAATTAAGTATGCGAAGGTGACTCCTATTCGTAATGAAGAAGGGATTGCGGTTGACTTCAATATTGAAGGGGATTTCCCTTGTTTTGGAAATGATGATGATCGAGTGGATAATCTTGCGGTTGATATAGTGACACGATTCTCCGCTTATTTAAAATTACATCCATTATATAGAAATGCAAAACATACACTTTCAGTACTCACCATAACGTCTAATGTGGTCTATGGCAAAAAAACCGGAGCAACTCCTGATGGTAGAAAAGCAGGTGAAGCGTTTGCTCCTGGAGCAAATCCAATGCATGGACGAGATAAATCGGGTGCACTCGCATCGCTTAATTCAGTGGCTAAGATTCCTTATGAAGAGGTATGCATGGATGGAGTGAGTAACACATTCTCAATCGTTCCACAAGCTTTAGGACATGATCAAGCAACCCAGATTAAAAACGCAGTGAATGTGATGGATGGGTATTTCTCTCAGAAAGCACATCATCTTAATGTGAATGTTCTCGATCGTGCTAAACTTATTGATGCGATGGAAAACCCAGAAAAGTATCCTCATTTAACCATTCGTGTATCAGGGTATGCGGTTCACTTTGCTCGATTAACGTTAGCTCAAAAGAAAGAAGTCATAGCACGGACTTTCCATGAGTCAGTCTAGAGGATTTGTTAGTAAGATAGAAACTTTTGCGACCGCAGATGGTCCAGGAGTTCGCACAGTCATCTTTTTATCAGGATGTACTTTACGCTGCGTATACTGTCATAATCCTGATATGTGGGAAGAAAAGGCTGGCACATCATACAGTGTAGATGAACTCATGAAAGTGATTCGCAGAATGAAACCATACTTCAAAGATGGTGGAGGAGTATCCTTTTGTGGAGGAGAGCCACTATTTCAAAGTAAGTTTTTGTTAGAGATGCTCAAAGCATGTAAAGCTGAAGGCATCCATACGGTGTTAGATACCGCCGGTGTAGGTCAAGTTTCTAGTTTTGATGAAATCTTAAAATATGTAGATTTGGTTTTGTTTGATATTAAAGGAATTGATGAGTGTGATTATGAGCGTCTTACTCAAGTGAAACCATCGACAGCTTTAGAGTTTATCAAGGCATGTGAAAAAGCATTTAAACCAATGTGGATACGACATGTGATTGTTCCTCAGATGAATGATACAGTTGATCATATATTAGCTTTGGCAGAAGTCATTAAAAATATGGCTAATGTCGAGAAAGTGGAACTCTTAGGGTTTCATACCATGGGTCAATCAAAATACTCGACCATCAGAATTAAAGATCCACTTGAAGGAGTTCAAGGTTTAGATCGATCAGTCCTTGATTATCTACAAGAAACTCTAATACAAGCATTAGCACGCTAAGATTCAAACACCTCAACTATTGAGGTGTTTTTACGTATATGAAATCTAAACATTGATAAATATAAATATTGACAAATATCTATATAATGATAATATTGAAGTGACAATAGATAAGAAGGGTCAAATGATGTGGAATTGGATTAATACGCAAATACTGAAAATGCAATGGCTTTACGACTTAGTAGAGATTTTTGTTGAAAATGTGCTTGGTTTGTCACTCGAAGATAGAATAGGTTCTAGCATTCATTTCTTTATTTATGATGTGATTAAGATTTATTTGTTATTATTCATCATAGTCTATCTTATTTCAATCATTCAAAGTTTTTTTCCACCAGAGCGAACTCGAAAAGCTTTAGCTCATGTGAAGGGTTTATTTGGAAATTTCCTTGGCGCATTATTTGGAATTCTAACACCATTTTGTTCATGTTCATCGATACCTATTTTCATTGGATTCACCAATGCAGGATTACCACTTGGAGTTACATTTTCATTTTTAATATGTTCTCCACTGGTGGATATCGCATCAGTTTTACTCATAACAAGTTTCTTTGGGGTAAGAATAGCCATCATCTACGTGCTTACGGGAATGACTCTTGCGATCATTGGAGGCTGGATTATTGGCCGTCTTAAGCTGGAAAAATATGTTGAACCATTTGTTTATAATAACCCTATGGTGCAACTTGAAGTTCCTTCTCTTTCGTGGAATGAAAGACATCAGTTTTCTAAAGAACAGGCTTTGGATATCTTTAAAAAGGTATGGTTATTTGTCATTATTGGGGTAGGAATTGGTGCGGGTATTCATAATTGGATTCCTGAAGAATGGATTTTATTGGTTTTAGGTCAAGATAAATGGTACTCAGTGCTTATTGCCACGGCGGTGGGGATTCCGATGTATGCAAGTCTATTTGGAACATTACCCATTGCGAGTGCCTTGGTTTCAAAGGGAGTTGGAATTGGAACTGTACTTGCATTCATGATGAGTGTGACAGCGTTAAGTTTACCAAGTATAATTATGTTAAAGAATGTTGTGAAAACTAAGTTACTTGTGATCTTTGTGGTCTATGTATCCCTGGGCATTTTACTCATTGGGATTTTGTTTAACATGTTTCTATAGGAGAATGTATGATTATCAAAGTATGTGGACCAAGTTGTGTTAATTGTAACAATCTAGAGGATAGAGTGCATCAAGCACTTAAACAAAGTCAAATCATTGCGCAAGTCGAAAAAATTACAGATTATAGTGTCATGATGAGTTATGGAATGATGGGAAGTCCAGGACTTGTCATCAATGAAAAACTTGTATCATCAGGAAAACTTCTATCAGTTAAGGAGATTATTGCATTACTTGAGAAGAATACTGAGTAATGAAAGGAGAATTATGGATAAAAAACTCATTGAATGTTTCAAAGTATTAGGTGATCCAATACGTTTTCAAATCTTTGATTCATTAAAGAAGAAAAGTATTTGTGCATGTGAGTTCAGTGAAGTGTTAAATCTAGATGTAAGTCAACCAACACTCTCGTTTCATTTAAAAAAGCTTCGTGAATGTGGGTTATTACTTGAGACGAAAGATGGTACACGTAAGATCATGTCAATCAATCCAGAAATGCTTAATCATATTCAACAATTTTGGGAAAAATAAAGGAGAAACCCATGATAATAAAGATTTTAGGTGGTGGATGTGCAAACTGCAATAAACTAGAAGAGAATGCAAAGGAAGCAGTCAAGCAGTTAGGAATTGATGCCCAGTTTGAGAAAGTTAAAGATCCAGTACAATACAGTCTGTATGGCATCTTGAAAACACCAGGACTTGTTATTGATGAGAAAATGGTCTCCTATGGTCGAGTCGCAAGTGTTGAAGACATTATTAAGATTATCCAAAATAGTTAATGAGTGAGAGTCGAAAGACTCTTTTTTTATGCAATTAATTCAAACTTATCACAAACTTTAAAACATGTAATTTGTTGTTCACAATGTTGTGACAATTGTTACAGTAACACTTAAAAACAGGGTTTTTGTGAAGGGGTTTTAGTGATACAGAAACATTTGTTATTTTTTTCACTAAATACGATTATTTACTTGACAATAAATTCACAAGATATTATATTTAACATGAACTAACATTCATATTGAAAGGAAGAAAATCATGGAACCTGGAAAGAGCATTCAAGAATTAAACATTGGTGACGTCGTCGTTATGACCAAAAAAATCCTCGATGAGGATATCAGATTATTCGCAAAAGTAAGTGGTGATGAGAATCCAATTCACCTCGATGAGGCTTACGCACAAACTACACGTTTCAAGCATCGTATTGCACATGGTCACTATGTTGCTTCAATGTTTTCCACTTTATTAGGAACTCAACTTCCTGGTCAAGGATCTATTTATCTCAGTCAAAGTATTAAGTATATGGCTCCTGTTTACATGAATGATGAAATTAAAGCTGAAGTTAAAGTCGTAGAAATTAATGAAGAAAGAAATCGTGTCACATTAGAAACAACAGCATTTAATCAAGATGGTACCGTCGTGGTTAAAGGTGTTGCGGAAATTATGCCACCTAAGGGACAAAAATAATGTTAAGTGAAAAGCATTTAAGAACACAACAACTTATGCGTGAGTTTACTCAAAAGTATGTCGCTCCAATTGCGGCAGAAATTGATGAAAATCATCGTTTTCCAGAAGAAACCGTGAAGCAATTAGCTGCTCATGGCATGATGGGTATTCCTTACAACACCTATGGTGGGGCTGGAGCGGATACTTTAGCGTATATTTTAGCTGTTGAAGAACTTTCTAAAGCATGTGCGTCAACTGGGGTTATCCTTTCGGCACACACGTCTTTAGGCATTTATCCAATCATTGCGTATGGCAGTGATGCAATCAAAGAAAAATACTTACCAGACATGATGAGTGGAAAACGCTTAGGTGCTTTTGGATTAACTGAGCCTAATGCGGGGACTGATGCTGCAGGTCAAAAAACTGTCGCTGTACTTAAAGATGGTTATTATGAACTAACAGGTTCAAAAATCTTTATTACTAACGCAATTTATGCGGATATTTATGTTGTCTTTGCAATGACTCAACCTGAGCTTGGTATGAAGGGTATTTCAGCCTTTGTGATTGAAAAAGGGTGGGAAGGCTTTAGCTTTGGTAAGAAAGAGAAGAAATTAGGTATTTGTGCATCTAGTACTACTGAACTTATCTTCGATCATGTCAAGGTTCCTCTTGAAAATCGTTTAGGTAAAGAAGGAGAAGGCTTTAAGATTGCCATGGCAACATTGGATGGTGGTCGTATTGGAATCGCCGCTCAAGCATTAGGGATTGCTAAAGGAGCGTTTACTGAAGCAGTTGAATACACTAAAAAACGTAAACAATTCAAACAATCCATTTCAAACTTTCAAAATACACAATTCGTTTTAGCTGATATGGCACTTCAAATTGAAGCCGCTCAATTGTTGGTGTATCAAGCAGCTCGCGCTAAAGATACCCAAAAGAATTTCTCTAAAGAAGCGGCTATGGCGAAGCTACATGCTTCTGAAACCGCAATGAAGGTGACTACACAAGCGGTTCAACTTCTAGGTGGTTATGGCTATATTAAAGATTATCCGCTTGAGCGCATGATGCGTGATGCGAAGATTACTGAAATCTATGAAGGGACATCTGAAGTGCAACGCATGGTCATTGCCTCAAGTGTGTTAAGGTAAGCTCTATGAAAATCATCGTATTAGTAAAACAAGTCCCAAATACGACTCAAATTAAAGTCGATCCAGTGAAGGGAACACTCATTCGTGATGGGGTTGAATCCATTATTAACCCAGATGATCGTGCATCCGTAGAAAGTGCATTACGCATTAAAGATCAAATCCCAGGAACACATGTTCGTGTGATTACCATGGGTCCTAAACAAGCTGTTGGAATGCTTAAAGAGTTGTATGGTATGGGCGTAGACGACTGTGTCTTGGTCAATGATCCAATCTTCGCGGGAGCAGATACTTGGGCAACTTCATTAACCCTATCCAAAGCTATTGCGTTATATGAGTTTGATTTAATCATCGCTGGTCGTCAAGCAATCGATGGTGATACAGCTCAAGTTGGACCTCAAGTGGCTGAATTCCTTAATATTCCACAAGTCACCTATGTTGCCCGTGTTGAAGATGTCAATGAATCCAATATTACTGTGGTGAAGTCTTATGAAGATATGGAAGAGAAGATTCGTGTAAGTTTCCCATGTCTGATTACGACTTTAGCGGATCAAATTAAAGCTCGTTTAGGAAACTTCAAACTAGTTTGGAACAGTGATGAAAAATCAATTCCTATCTTAACAGCGGTTGATTTAAAAGCAGAACCTCATGAAGTAGGATTAAGAGGATCACTCACTCAAGTGAAGAAGACCTTCGTTAAGAGCGTAAGCCAGAAAGGACAAATGATTAAAGATGATTTAGATCTTGCTGCTAAAACGATTGCAGATATCATTCATCAAAATAATCATGCATAACACTATGAACGTAAAAGATATCTTTGTTTACATTGAAGTCCGTGAAGACCATGCTCTTGAT
Source organism: Erysipelotrichia bacterium (assembly GCA_018333955.1). GTDB lineage: Bacteria > Bacillota_I > Bacilli_A > Erysipelotrichales > Erysipelotrichaceae > UBA6182. The sequence goes on along the minus strand of JAGXSD010000012.1, from coordinate 1,980 downwards.
GCAGGATTTCAATTATTATCCCTGTCTCAAACCTTAAAAGAACAATATGCCGCAAAAGGTATTGCTCAGGAAGTAGTTGCGGTTATTTGTGGACATCATGTTGAACAACACATTGCTGATTGCCATAAATATGGTGCAGATAAAGTCATTATTGTTGATCATGAAGTCTTACGTTTCCCAACCACTGAAGCAATTACAAGTGCACTTGCTAAAGTGATTGAAACATATCATCCAGAATGCTTCCTTGTTGGCGCAACCGTGGTGGGGCGTGATATCGCTCCTCGCGTTGCGGCCAGAGTGGGCACAGGACTGACTGCTGATGCAACTCATTTAGAAGTTGATCCTAGTGAAGATTCACGTTTACTTCTGATGACTCGTCCAGCCTTTGGTGGAAACTTATATGGAACCATTATTTGTCCATTCTCTTATCCTCAAATGTCTTCAATTCGTCCAGAAGTGTTTGTGAAGGTTGTTTATGATAAACCAGTGGCTGATCCTATTCGACTTGACTTTGACTTCAAACCAACTCATAAAATTGAAGTGCTTGAACGCCTAGTTAAACATAAAGAAGGTGCTGATCTTAAGAGCGCACATATGATTGTTGCGGGTGGGCGTAGCATGGTTAATCACATAGAGAAACTTCAAAACTTTGCGAGTAAAATTGATGCCTCATTTGCGGCTTCCCGTGGGTTGGTTGAAAGTGGCAAAGTAGGAAAAGACATTCAAGTTGGTCAAACAGGCGTGAGTGTTAGACCGGCACTTTATATTGCTTGTGGTATATCAGGAGCTGCACAACATACGGCTGGTATGGAAAATGCCCAAACGATTATTGCGATTAACACAGATCCTGAAGCATCAATCTTCCAATTCTCACATCTTGGGGTTGTTGGAGATGCGATAGAAGTATTAAAACGAGTAGAAATGTATTTATAGGATTAATGCTCTGAGAAATCAGGGCATTTTTTTGAAAGTCAATCTTTTAAGTTTAGTAATGTTTTAAGGTATAATTAACACAACAACCACCTTTGTGGTGTAATGAAATGAGGTGTTAAAATGCAAAATCATGTCATTTATGAAGTTATCAATAAATTGCCTTTTAGTGCATGTTTAGCACATATCAATGATAAGCATCAATTAATGGTAAATTATGCAAACCAAAGTTTTTATTCACTCATTCGACTCACACCAACCCAGTCAAACCAACTTAAACTGCATGAGATTCTTGATTCACTTGATTCATCAACGGATTGGAGCAGGCTTCTTTTTAATCAGAAGATTCATGAAACAATATCCCAACATATTAATTATCATGAACACAACTATAAACTAGAACTTACAAAAATCGATGAAAAGACATGGATGCTTTTTCTTCATGAAGATTCAAACATTCATCAACTTACACAACAAAATTGGCAATATCAACAAGTCATCCAACGTCAAATGGCAATTAATCAAATACTACATGTTGAACATGAAGATTCAGTGGAGTTTGTGAAGGAAATTCTTAAACAACTTATATCGATGCTTCAAGTGACATTGAGTGTGTTGTGTGTTCATGAAGAATCATTTCATATTGATTCCTGTATTTGGGCAGAGAATCAAACAGTATCACCTCAAGTTCAAACGAAAATTATCAGTGAATTAAAAGAGAATAAAGCGTAAATTGCAATGAGAAGTCGTCCACTTTGAATTAAGAAGTCACTAAGGAACCGTTTGTACCTTGAATTTGATTAAAGTGGAATAAGATGGATTCAGTCGGTGTTTGATAATTGAGTATTTTACGAGGCAAGTGATTCATCCAATGCATCATTTGTTTGATCTGTTGGACCGTATAATCTTTAAGGGATTTCCCCTTAGGAATGAAGCGTCTTAAAATTCCATTGTGTTTCTCATTGGCTCCTCTTTCCCAAGAGGCATAGGGATGAGCGAAATATACATCACTTAATCCAGATAGCGTTTCGGATAGCCCTGCAAATTCAG
>JAGXSD010000011.1 GCA_018333955.1 Erysipelotrichia bacterium | reverse complement strand
TTGCCCCTTCGATCCATCACACTTCCATATACTTTCACTTGATTCACCCAACGTTTCAAGACCGATGGAGATCCAAGATCATACTTTCGGATTAAATCATTTCTACGACTCAATCCTCCTAAATACTCCTTTACAATTTCATTCTTTTCCTCAATACTATAGACTTTATGTTTCTTCGTTTTTCTCATTTCATTCCTCCTAAAGAAAAACACTAATGTAATTTTACACTAGTGCCTTTTTTTATTGTGTCCGTTTTGAAGATATATCTTCTACTGCACTTTTTTGATTGAAGGATTTATAAGGAATAATGCCTTGTCCAGTTGGATCAATCGATATGACAGGTTGCAACTTAAGTTTTGAAAGCACCATTCCTGTAGTTTTCGAAACTCGTCCACCTTTAATCATATACTTAAGATCTTTGACACTCACATAAATCTTAACTCGCTTCACAACACTCTCGATATGATTCACAATCGCATCATACTCCCACCCTAATGCTTTAACTCGTAGTGCTTCACTAACCACTAGACCTTGCGCAATGGAATTTACTTTTGAATCAATAAAAGTGACTCGCTTACCTTCCATGTTCAGATTATTCAATGCCTTATGCATGGTATTCAGTGTTCCACTCATTTTTGATGATACAAGTATTCCAATCACTTCATCATAATGTTGAAGCACTGATTTAAGAAGTCGTTCTACACTTGAAATGGTGGGTTGTGATGAACTTGGGTTAAGATGATAATCATCAAGATGATGATAAAAATCATCCGCTTTCATCGTAAGTTTATCCATATAGACCACTGTATCAATAATGATATTAAGTGGGAGAATGACACATTGGTTTTGGTCTGCATAAGATTGTGGGATGTCGGCAATAGAATCTGTAATGATGGCGATTTTTGATACAGGTTTATGAATCATGTTAGCTTGTAGCCACATATCATCCACTTTATGAGAAATGAGTTGACCATGACTTACACAATGCTTCATGATTTTTTCTGGTTCATTGGTATGGATATGAATACTGATGGCTTGATCCACATCATTCATCACAAGTGAATCACCATAGGATTCAATCAGTGATTTAAGTTCATGTGATTTTGTAATTGTCTTTACAAGATATTGAGCGCAATAGCGATAATGTCCAATATCTGCACTCATCAACATTTCATTCACAAGTTCTAATTGAGCAGCCTGAAAGTTTGTATCATCAAGATTTCTTGTCTTCATAAAGCGATGCATACCTTCCATAAAGTAATAGAACGCCATTGCCCCCGCATCCACAACATTATGGTCTTTAAGCACTTTAAGTTGCTGTTTGGTATGTTCAACGCCTTCTTGAAGTTGATTTAAGACCACCTCAAACATTTTCTCGACATTATCATTCACTTCTTTTTCCCAAGCTTGAGCCCAAAGCTTCATCACAGTTAATACAGTTCCTTCTTTAGGAGATGATACTGAAGTAAAGGCTTTCTCAAAAGCTTGATTAAAACCCTTCACTAAGTCTTGGGTTGTGATAGTGACTTTGTCATTAAATGCATGGGATAAACCTTGAAGGTATTGCGCAAAAATCATCCCTGAATTGCCATAGGCATGATTAAGTGCTAATGAGGCAATAAGGTGTGTTTGTTCTCCAACACTATCACTTTGCTTTGCCCCTTGGATCATCATATTCATCGTTAGCGATAAATTTGTTCCTGTATCCCCATCAGGAACTGGAAAAACATTGATACGATTAAGATTAATTTCATTCACCACTACATTTTTCGCACCTGAAATTAAACATGCATACCATTCTTGTCCATTGATAATAGTCATACTAAGCCCTCTCTAGTCTATGAAGAAATGATCTAATGCATTCAATTAACTTGAATTCACTTTCTAATATATCAAACAACCATTCATTTTCATACATAACCCCATGATTGTATAGTTAATGATAGATATGTATATCTAAATTCTCATGCCTTTGCATAAGGTTGAAGTTCTTCTTCATGTCTTAAATAACGGAGTGCTCCGCATGCTAAAGCATAAAGTTCATCTTCTCCTGGATAGATTGTGATTGGCGCAATGAATGAAACACGTTTAACTAACATGTCCATTAAGGCTTGATTATAAGCAATCCCTCCAGTAAGAATAATTTGATCAACTTGTCCTGATAGTACGCTCGCCATGGCCCCAATATCCTTGGCCACTTGATACATCATCGCTTCCATCACTTCTAAGTGTTTTGATGACGTTTGCGCTTCTTTCATCACTTCTTTTAAATCACTAGTATGTAGATAAGACATAACCCCACCTAATCCAATAAGTTGTTTCTTTACAGTTGGAATATCATAGTTGAATTTCTCCATAAGATTCATCACGCAAATGGAATTTAGTCCTCCAGCACGCTCAGGTGACATGGCCCCTTCACCATCTAATGCATTCGTCACATCAATGACTCTTCCTTGATGATGGACTCCTACAGAAATACCCCCACCCATATGCACCACAAGCAGATTTAATGATTCATAAGGTTTTTGAATAGACTGTGCAAAACGACGGGCTTGTTGTTTCTGATTTAATGCATGATAGACACTTCTTCGCTCGACTAATGCATGACCACTATAACGGGCTAACACATGAAACTCATCACTAATCGGAGCATCCACAAACACCACTTCCTTGTGGTAGGTTTGCCCCCATTCATATCCGATTAAATTACCCACATTGGTCACATGCATTCCATATTGACCACTTAAAATATCATGAATGACATCGTCATCAACGCGATATACTCCGCTAACACATGGTTTTAAGACTCCCCCACGGACGCAAATAATGCTTAATGATTCAAATGAAACATCAATACTATGCATCCAATCTTCTAATGCTTTTTTACGATAATCTTTTTGATCAAGAATGGATGAAAACTGACTTAGTTCTTGGGGCAGATGGCGTAAAGTCGTTTCATGAATACAACTTTCATCATGGTATATGGCTGCTTTAGTGGAGGTTGATCCTAGATTTGTAACTAAAATGATGTTCATAATATCCTCTTTTCTTTATCATCATCATATCATGACAATCCATGTGAATTCATTAACTAATTGATAAAAAAATGTTGTTTGTAGAGTGGGATTATGTTAGTTTTAATGTAGAGAATTGGGGAAAAAACAATGAATATAATTAAACTCAATAATGTTCACAAAACCTACCACAATGGAGTTCATGCGGTTAAAGGACTTTCATTCTCAATCCAAGAGCATAGTTTTACAGCCTTCTTAGGCAAGAATGGTGCAGGTAAATCAACCACTATCCATATGATGTGTACCTTAACTGACATCACTGAAGGTGAGATTACATTATTTGATAAAAAGGTTGGCCCTGATGATGATGCAATTCGCTCTATGATTGGAGTTGTCTTTCAACATAGTATGATGGATGATATTCTGAGTGTTATGGATAACCTTACCATTCGTGGCTCGATGTATGGACTGAGTAAAACTCAACTTCAAGAACGGATTAAGGAAGTTAGCGAAACCTTAGGAATTCAATCTCTCCTTAAACAAAATTATGGTTCACTTTCTGGAGGTCAAAAGCGTAAGGTGGATATCGCACGTGCATTGCTTCATCATCCTCGTATTCTTATCCTTGATGAACCCACCACCGGACTTGATCCTAAGAGTCGTCAAGAATTATGGCAATATATTCATAAGTTAAAAAACCATGCGAAAATGACGATTCTACTTACAACTCATTATTTAGAAGAGGTCTTGGATGCAGACCAAGTCATTGTGATTGATCAAGGTGTATTAGTAGAGAATGCAAGTAGTCATGCACTCCGTGAGAAATACACCAAGACGAAATTATTCGTCAGTGCACTCTCTGGCCTTGAAGCCATTCTTAGTCAAAATAACATCCCATTTCATCATCACCAACAACGTCTTCTTATCCCATTATCATCTCCTTTTGATGCCTTACCACTCATCGAAACATACAAGTCATTCATTCAATCGTTTGAAATCATTCAAGGAAGTATGGATGATGTGTTCTTTGCCTTAACAGAAAGTGAGGACCAATAAGATGATATTAAAATTAGTTGAAAGAAACTTAAAACGATATCTTAAAGACACCATGGGAGTGTTCTTCAGTTTTCTTTCTGTCATTATGGTCATCATCATGTATGCCGTTTTCTTAGGAGATAATACCCTGAATAGTGTAAAAGCTTCGGTTGGAGATATTCCCTATGTTGATGGCATGGTCATGGCATGGCTTATGGCAGGCATTGTTTTTATCTCTACTGTAACTGTTCCTATTTCAGTCTTAGGCTTATTTTCTGAAGATCGTAGTGCTAAAACCTTGAATGACTTTTACACTTCCCCGATCTCTCGATCATCGTTTATCTTGAGTTATCTTTTTTCATCCCTCATTATCACAACGATGATGAGTACCCTTAACTTTGTTTTTGGACAGTTATATATCTTAACTTTAGGATATGGCTTTATACCACTCAATGATATTCTTCTTGTTTTATTAGTTATTATGTTATGTTCATTAACATACAGTAGTCTCTTCTTCTTTCTTGCTCTCATTATGAAATCAAGTAAAGCATTCGGATCATTAGGAGGTATTGTAGGAACACTTATCGGTTTCTTTGGAGGAATCTATGTTCCAATTGGTGTCATTTCAACTTCAATAGCCAATCTTATCCATTTACTTCCGTTTTCATATGGAGTAACCTTAATGCGCCGAGTCTATATGAATTGGTTCATGGGCCATGTGTTTGATGGTGCACCTGAAGGTGTTCGCTCTGGCTTTGAATCATTCTTTGGACTTACGGTAGAAATTCAAGATTGGTCAATGCCAGTTATGATCATGATTATTGGGCTGTTACTTTATACTTTAGTGTTTTATGGATTAAGCGTAATGATGATGAACACACGAAAGATGGTGTAACATGGAAGCACTATTTGAAATAATTGCGGAAATTGCATTTGATATATTGGGAGAAGGATTATTTAAGAAATACCCATGGTTAACTCATTTATTATTAGGATGTTTAATCATTGGATCACTTATATTTGCATTTATCTTCCGAAGCCACATTATTATTATAGTTATGATGCTTATATTTGCATTCTTATTTTCTATCATATTGATTTCATTAAAAAGAAAAGATGAAGACATGTAAAAAGCTCACTGAATTCAGTGAGCTTTCTTTAGTTGTAACGTAGATTATGCAGTTACTTTTTTATTGAGTGAACGTGAGATTATCACTAAAGCACTACCTAAGATTAGGAGTAGTCCCATCCAAATGATTGAATTATCATCATTTGTTTGAGGAATTGGATCATCCAATGTGAAGTTAGAAGGGATTAAAACACGATCAATCACATGAACAACTCCATTTAACGCTTCAATATCGACTGCAGTAATTTCTGTAGTTTCATTAATGAATACTCCAAGACCAGCAAGTCCACCAACAGGTTCTGAAGCTAATGAGAAGGTTAATAATAATCCATCATTAAGTGTAGGAGCAGTTAGACCATTTGTGACATCCCCAGAGAATACTTTTCCAGAAAGAACATGATAGAGTAATACTTTAGCAAGTTCACTTTGTCCTAATAATTCTTCTGCAGTAAGATCTAATGCATCAAGTAAAGCTAAGAATGCATCATTGGTAGGAGCAAATACGGTGAATGGTCCCGCTCCTTGAAGAGTTTCAACTAATCCAGCTGTTTGAAGCGCTGCGACTAAGATTGAGAAATCATCACTTGATAATGCGATATCAACAACAGTATCAAATTCAATGAAGAATGCTTCAGGAACTAATACTGCATCAATAATGTGAATCACACCATTAGTTGCGAAAACATCAGTCCCAGTAATGAGTGCTGAACCATTAATCACGATTCCATCATCACCAAATTCAAACGATAGTTCTTCACCAAGTCCTAATGCGGTTGTGGTTTTGAAAACACCACCTGGAGCTGCAGAGATTGCATCTTGCACATCAGCAGCTTCTACTTGACCAGGGACTACATGGTATAGTAACACTTCTTTTAGACGTGGGTGAGCTAATAATTCTTCAGCAGTCACATCTAAAGCAGCTAATAAATCCGCAAATGCTTGTTCGGTTGGAGCAAACACTGTGAATGGACCTTCTCCTCTTAGGGTCTCTTCAAGTGCAGCAGCTTGGACAGCAGCCACTAAGGTATCAAAACCTGCTCCAATGGCAGTATCGACGATATCATCTTCTGGTAAAGCCACAACGGAAGTCATAGCGATAAGCATCAACGATATAAACAATGCGATAAACTTCTTCATCTATATTCCTCCTTTTAAAAGTCATCTTTGACTGGTTTCATTTTATTTGATAAATATATATAAATAAAGTCATTTGCATATCAAAGTATTAAAAAATTGGTCATCTCGACCAATCTAGTAAACGACGTTCTCCTTCTAATCCAATGAAATGAGTAATATCTTGAGTAAGTTCTAATACTCCTTTATAGTGACCTAACTCATCTCGTATCGCTAAGTATTGAATATAAAGTTTCTTCCCTTTAAAGTTAATCCAAAAAGTTGCACTATCTTCTCTATTCTCTTTAAATGCATTTAATATATCAAGCACGACACTAACACTATGCCCTGGATGACAATCCACCACGTTTCGACCTAATACAGCTTCATTTCTTGGAAAGAAACGCTCTTTAGGATTGTTGAAATAAATGACACGGTCATGTTCATCCACAATGGTACAATCCAAAGGTAATAAATCTAAAAACATCGTTAGTTGATTAAAAGATAGGGTTCCTGTTTTTGAAGTATACAAGTTTTTATCACTAAATGAATGAAGTGCTTGGACATGGCGATAGGTTGGGGATGGAATAAATGCAAAGCCATATTCAAAACTTTGTTCTCTCATGCTTTCATCTTCATTCTTCGAAAGAATAGAGGCACTTGGAAAGAGAATGTATGTTTCTTTTTGAATTAAACCGTACACTTGAAAGAAATACGTGCCAATCAATTGACTCATTCTTTCATAAAAAAGATTTTGATCAAATCCTTCAAGAATTTGCTTTAATGTAGCTCTTGCATAATTATGAAGGGTCCACATGAGTGTTAAACCTTTAAAAGTAGGATCTTTCTTCTCTAGCATAGGAAATAAGATGTTTTCTTTTTTCAAATAATGGACATCAAACTCCTCGCATGCTTTAAAAAGCACATTTAATTCATGACGATAAGCATCAAATGATTGTTTCTTTAATAATGCCTTAATGGACTCTAAATGGCTTATGAAGGCTTGATTTTCTTGATGAAGATGCTCAATAAATGAATCTTTATTTGGAGTAATCTCAAATGTTTTTAAATGAGGATAAAATGCCATAAGCACACGCTCTAGATAGCCTAGGATTTGTTCATGGCTTTCACCATGAACACGACGATCATCCAGTAACATAAAACATTCTTTAGGTGTAAGTTTGGCGATATCATCTTTAATCAATTCATAATCTTGCTTAGTGGCTTGTTGATGAGCACATAAATTTATATAAGCTTGAACTCGACTATATACATCCTTTGACATAACTCACCTCGTACATGATTATTGTATATCAATCCCCTTTGATGTCAACCTAACCTCGCACAAGTTGAGTCAACCACAATAATTCTTGTATACTTTATTTGACTCATAAATTACCACAATCATTCAAAATGATGAGTCATCCAAGACAAAATCTATCTCCTATAATGAAAGTGAGGAAAACGTATGCTTACTCAACGACAAAGTGATATCTTAAATTATCTTTGGCACCAACATCAACCAAGTCGGGTTGATGATCTTGCTCGCATCTTTAAAGTGAGTAATAAGACGATGCGTATGGAAATTCAAACCATCACTAGTCTTGCCTCATCACTGAAATGCCATGTGATCAAAAAACCATCTGTAGGTATCATGTTGCAAGATAAGCATAGCGATGGGTGGCAACAACTTATTCATTCAATTAGTTATGTGGATCAAAATACTCGTCAACATATTCTATTTCTAAAAGCATTGACTCAGTCAAAAGTTTCTGTACAACAATGTGCCCAATCTCTTCAAGTGTCTAGACAAACGTTAACACGTGATTTGAAACAACTGAAGAGTACTTATGGGTTACTTGAAGAAGAGTTCACTCAAACAACTCATGGTTTCAAGTTATCTTGTTCAGAGACTTTACTTAGAGATCGCTTAACCAAGTCTTGGGCCATGAATATACCCATTCATGTTTCAACTGAATTTCTCAAACATTCATTTCCAGAAGTCATGAAGCAAATGTCATCATGGCTCATGGAATTTCAAACGATGCATGATTTTGAGTTTGAGACCAATTCACAGCAATTACTCTTAAATACCATGGTGATTCTCTCAAAAAGGTCATCATTAAGTTCGATTGAATCCAACACTCCTCTATCATTACTCGAAACAAATAAACCTCCAGATTTAGATCATGATGCGATAGCAAGACTAGAACAACTCATGACTTCATCACGACTCAGTAAAGGAACACTTGAATCACGAAAGGATCATGAAGATTTAGCACATGAACTCTTGAGTGAACTTTGTCACAGTTTAAACATTCAATGTGATGAAAATGACCCACAAATTCAAAGTTTATTCATGCATCTTAAAGCCACATGTCAAAGACTTAAACATCAATCATGGATTGAAAATCCTATGTTGGAGGATGTTAGAGTTAGCTTCTCGCTCATCTATGACCTTGCGCAACAATGCCTTATGAACTTTGAAACAAAGCATCACTTAAGCTTCAATGATCATGAGATATCGTACATCGTTATGCATTTAGGAGTATTGATGCAATCAACTGGACTCGTGGATGCCCATCTCAAAGTCGCCATAGTATGTCCTCATGGTAGTGCAACTTCACGATTACTCCTCAATCGAATACAAAATATTTTACCTCATCACCAGCTCTATGGACCTTATTCGATTTCAGAGTTTAATACGATGAAATCAACCACTCCTTTTGATGTCATTATCACCACAGTATCCCTAGGTTTAGAAGGAGAAATTGTGGTAAATCCAATCTTAAGCCTGAGCGATCAAGATCGCATTGAGAAACTGATATGGAATGAAACGTATCAAAAGCAATGTGAGCGAATCTTACATACGTATCGTGTGAATCAACAAGAACATCTCTCTTTGTCCATGATGATTCAACCCCATCATATTCAACTCATTAAACAACCTCTATCTTGGCGACAAGCCATCCATAAGGCTGCTGAGCCTCTTCTTGAAGAAGGCAGAATCAAACCTTCCTACATTGAAAAAATGATTTGGGCTGTGGATCATCTAGGTCCTTATATGGTGATACTCCCTTATATTGCCTTTGTGCATGCTGCTCCTGATGATGGGGTCATCAAGAATGGTATTAGTTGCTTACGTCTTAAAGATACGATTAGCTTTGGGGATAAGAAAAGTGTTGATGTGAAGGTCATCTTCGTGATTGCCTCCAAAGCTAAAGAAGATATGGGCTTAGTTAAGTTAATCCGTCTTTGTGAGCATAATCAAAACATGCACACCTTACTTCATTCAAACTCCATTCAAGACATACTCTCAATGAAAGGATAACAACCATGTTAAGGAAAGAAAATGTCATTATTAATCATGATGTGGATTCACCACTTCAAGCACTTCAATTAATTGGTAATGTGCTTTATCAAAGTGGAAGTGTCACGAAGCAATACATTGAAAACATGATTCAAAGTTATCATGATTTAGGTCCTTACTTTGTGATCGCACCAGGTATCGCAATTGCCCATGCGAAACCTGATGAGAGTGTCCTTCATAACGATTTAGCCCTCATGGTATGTCCTCAAAGTGTAAGTTTTAACTCTCATAATGATCCTGTCTATCTTGTCTTTGGTTTATGTGCTAACTCTGCGCATGGCCATATGGATGGGTTAATGACCTTATCCGAGTTGCTCAGTGATGACGACGTCATTCAAAAAATTCAACATGCTCAAGATGTGAATACCATCTTAGAATTAGTCTTACCCTACCAAAAAGGAGAAACCCAATGAAAGAATTTAAAGTACAAGCTGTGTGTGGATTTGGAGTTGGTTCATCAACATTACTCAAAATGAAACTTGATCAAGCTTTCAAGAAAAATGGTGTTGTGGCGAGTGTCTTTGCGGGGGATGTCGCAACCGCATCATCTGTTGAATGTGACGTCATCTTTACATCCCTTGAACTTGCGGAAACACTTAAAAATCGAGCTAAAGTTCCTGTCATCGTCATTCATAGTTTTGTGGATAAAGTCGAGATTGAAACAAAAGCCATGGCTTTTGTTGAAAGTCGTCAGTAAGAAATGATGAAAAGTCTAGATTATTTCAATCAGGTGACTCAACAGCTTGAAACACAGTTTAAAGAGGAACATGCTCATATTCTTGAAGCCGCCACCTTAATGAGTGAAGCTATCCTTCATGATGGTTTGATTCATGTGTTTGGAAGTGGTCACTCTCAAATGTTTGGTTTAGAGATGTTTTATCGCTCAGGGGGCTTAGTCCCAGTCAATGCCTTACTGTATCCACAGATGAGTGTTGTCCCTCATGCATTATTATCATCCACCTTTGAGCGTCTTGAAGGATGGGCTGATCAAGCCTTAGAGTTTGAAACCATTTCAAATCATGATGTCTTTATTCTTTCTTCTGTTTCAGGGCGTAATGGTTCCGTGGTTGACATGGCTTTAGCAGCCAAGAAACGAGGTTGTAAGATTATTGCCTTAACCTCGTTAGCCTACTCCAATGAAGTGCCTTCACGTCATTCGAGTGGTTTAAAACTAAAAGACTTGGCCGATATCCTTATTGATTTGAAATGTCCTTTAGGCGATGCGACATGTTCAATTGAAGGATTAGAGAGTAAGTTTGCTCCAACTTCAAGTGTATTAGGACTTGCAATCATCAATGCGCTTGTTGCGCAAGTGGTTGAAAATTGTATGGAAAGAAACATTGAACCACCAGTGTGGGTCAGTGCTAATCTTGAATCAGGAAAGGGGGAACTCATCAATAAGCAATACGTGAAAAAATATGCTTCTAAGATCCGTTTTCTATAAAGGGCGGGGAAAAAATGTAGCCCAAACAAGTTTAAACTTGTTTAATAAAGGAGGAAATTATGGCTGTATTAGATTTTATCATTAACGAAATTTTCGGTAGTGCTCCAATCTTCCTATCTTTGATTGCCTTTTTAGGATTGCTCTTGCAACGCAAGTCATTTCCTGAAGTGTTATCAGGGACTTTCAAAACTGCATTAGGTGTTGTTATTCTAACTAAAGGGGTTGATATCATTATCGGTGCTATCTTACCTCTACTTGGTGCCTTTGGTGTCTTTAGTGGTGATGGTGGTGAAGCCATCGTCTCTATGGGTTCCGCAGCCTTCATGAACCAATATGGTTCTTCAATTGGGATTGCTATGGTCTCAGCATTCGCCATCAACTTACTTGTTGCGCGTTTCACTAAATGGAAAGCTGTTTTCTTAACAGGACACATGTTATATTGGTTCCCATTTATCTTCGTTGCAGCTGGGGTTGATGCTGGATTATCAGGTGTAACCTTAGTCTTAGTCGCGACATTATTTACTGCCGCATACATGGTCATTACACCTAATATTATTCGCCCATTTGTTAAAGAAGTGACGAAGGATGATTCATTCACTTTAGGGCATCCAACAGTTGGTTTATCACTCATTGCTGGTTATATTGGCAAATGGTTTGGTGATAAGAGTAAATCGACAGAAGATCTTAAATTCTCTAAAAACTTATCATTCTTAAAAGAAATTTCCATTACTTCATCAATCGTTATCGTACTCGTATATGGTATCCTCATGCTTGTCTTAACCTTTAGTGGACAAAATGCACTTGAAGTATTTGGAGTTGCTTCTACAGCTCAAGTATTCCGTTTCTTACTCACTCAAGGTTTAGCTTTCGGTGCTGGTTTAACTGTGCTACTCCTTGGTGTACGCATGATGATTGCGGAAATCGTTCCAGCATTCACTGGATTCCAAGAGAAACTTATTCCAGATGCTATTCCTGCACTTGACTGCCCATTATTATTCCCATATGCTCCTAATGCATTAATTATTGGGTTTGTCGTGTCTATGATTAGTTCCACTGCAGCAATCGTACTTCTTGCGGTATTTGGAGTATTCCCTTATGTGATTGCCCCACTTACGATTACATGTTTCTTTGAAATTGGTACTGCATCAATCATTGGTAATGCAACGGGTGGTCGTCGTGGAGCTATCTTAGGTTCCGCTGTGGCTGGGGTTGTCATGGTCCTACTTGTGGCCTTCTCAATTCCATTCCTACAAACAACTGTTGCTGACTGGATTGTCATCTTTGGTGGAAATGACTTCTCACTTTGGGCGATTATCCAAGGTTTATTTGCTCGATTACTTGCATAAAATGATAAAGAGAATCTCACGATTCTCTTTTTTAGTCTTTGAAATTCTTCCCAGCATGATATCCTGTGCTCATGGCGATGGTGATATTAAATCCCCCTGTATGAGAATGCACATCAAGCGCTTCTCCACAAACACTGAGTAGAGGAAATGATTTCGATTTCATAGTTTTAGGATCAATCTCTTTAACGCTGACTCCTCCACTGGTCACAAAGGCTTGATTAAAACCTCGCATATCATGAATATGAATTGGCCATGCTTTTAAGAATTCGATTTCACTTAAGTCAATTGAAAGCATTTCATAGGCTTTGATTAAGCGAGCGGGTAATTGATACTTTAAACATACTTCTTTGAGTGAATGTGTTTTGAGCATATTTTCAACCTCATGGTATTTGAATTGAGGTAACATATCCAGTTTACACATCACTTTTTGCTTCTTTACAAAGCAATCACGACACACACTGCTACACTGTAGTGCAGCAGGTCCAGAAAGACCAAAATGCGTAAATAACAAATCATGAATCACTTGTTTCTTCTTTTTGCCTTCAATATAGAGCGTTAAAGACACATCTTTTAATGATATCCCTTGAATACATTTTGATTGAATAAAGGCCTCATGGCTTACTAATGGCGTCTCAGCAGGATATAGTTCACTTATTTCAAGATATGATTTCATTTTGAGTAAAAGTTCACCATCGCTGCCTGTATGAGGATAGCTAAGTCCCCCCACTGCAATGATACAATGATCAAACTTATAAACTGTTTCTGAAGTTTGAATGTGATTTTTCTTAAGGTCCACGTGTTCTACTTTGGTATGAAGTATGATTTTCACACCGAGTTTATTCATTTCTCTAACAAGAACATCCATGACATCACTTGCTTTGTGTGACTGTGGAAATAATCGTTGATGGTCCTCTTCCACTAAGGGACATCCTCTTTCACTAAAGAATTTCTTGATTAATGGTGGATTCATTGATTCTAATGATGCATAAAGAAAACGTCCATGTCGGGGAGTTTGTTCGATGACAACTTGATTTGTGACATTGGCACTGATATTACAACGTCCTCCCCCACTTAAGCGAAGCTTTTCGCCTAAGCGAGCATTTCGCTCAATCAAGATGACTTCCATTTCAGGATGATGTGTTTTTGCACTGATTGCGGCCATGCATCCAGCAGGACCACCCCCGATAATAACTAGTTTTTTCATAGCGATATCATAGCATAGACTATATTAATCCTCATATTTAAATCTAAAAATTGACCACATCTCTACTCATTAATGCATTTAAAGAGTTGATAATGTCGATATTGAAGCTAATCATGTTTAGTGTTTTGATACTTATCTGCACAATTCCAAATCAATTGAGATAACTTTAAAGTCTTTCTAAACGTTATGGATTCTTTAGAATATTTATCCGACAATATCCGACTCGCAAGGTTTTTCTTTTGCATTTAACCTAAAAAAAGGACTACAATGTAAGCGTATACACCTATGTGTATCATGTTCTGTTGATCAAAAGGAGGAACCATGAAAAAGATTCTGAACAGACCAGAAGACGTCGTAGAAGAAATGATTAATGGCCTAGTTGCCACTCACGAAGATATCGTGCACCGCGTCGGCGACACTCGTGTAGTCGCTCGTAACTACGAAGGCAAAGGTAAAGTAGGATTAGTTTCTGGAGGTGGTAGTGGACATGAACCATCTCACGCTGGATTTGTAGGGAAAGGTATGTTAAGTACTGCCGTCTGTGGTGATGTATTCACATCTCCAACTGTTGATCAAGTTTATGAAGGAATTAAAGCCGCTGATAAAGGAGCCGGTGTTTTCTTAGTCATTAAGAATTATACTGGTGACGTCATTAACTTCACCATGGCGAAAGAAATGGCAGAAGAGATGGACAACATTAAAGTTGATTTTGTCATTACAAATGATGATATCGCGGTTGAAGGATCCACATGGACTGAAGGACGTCGTGGGGTTGCGGGAACTGTACTAGTTCACAAAATCTTAGGTGCTCTTGCGGAAAATGGCGCAACACTAGAAGAAATTAAAGCTGAATCAGAAGTCCTTATTACTCAAATGGCAACTTTAGGCCTAGCATTAACTCCTGCAATCGTTCCACAAGCTGGAAAACCTGGCTTCGAACTTGGAGAAGATGAAATTGAATTCGGACTCGGTATCCATGGTGAACCAGGCTATCGTCGTGCTAAACTACAACCTTCCAAAGTGATGGCTAAAGAATTTATCGATAAGATTGTTGCGGAACTAAAACTTACTGCTGGTGAAAAAGTAGTCGCATTCGTGAATGGTCTTGGTGGAACTCCACTTATGGAACAATATGTATTCATGAATGATGTACTTAATATTTTAGGCGAACATAAGATTGAAGTGTCTCGTAAACTTATTGGTAATAAGATGACTTCTATTGAAATGCAAGGTATCTCATTAACTCTACTAAGAGTTAAGGATCCTCGTTGGGTAGAATATCTTGACCAAGAAGTGAAAGTGGCTGCGTGGTAAAATGATGACTCCACTCGCATTTACCCAATGGTTTGAAGTGTGGTCAAAAGACATTCAGACATATAAAGAATACATGAGTGATCTTGATAATGCGATTGGCGATGGTGATCATGGATTCAATATGGCTAAAGGAGCAACTTTCTATAAAGAGGCTCGTCAAGCAAAACAAGAATTATCCATCAGTGAAGAATGCAAACTCTTAGGTATGACTTTATTAAGTAAAGTTGGTGGTGCTTCTGGCCCGCTATATGGCTCAGCTTTCTTAGCCATGGCCAAAGCAATTCAAGATGCTCCAGAAATAGACCACGATCAACTTGTGAGTGCATTACAAGCTGGTGTTGATTCAATAATGCTTAGAGGTAAAGCAACACGTCATGAAAAAACAATGATTGATGTGTGGTTACCAGCGATTGAAGCATTAAAACGTCATGAATTAAATGAAGCTCTCGTTGATCAATTTGTGAATGATACTGCGCCTTTAAAAGCGACTAAAGGTCGTGCTTCATATTTAGGCGACCGCTCAATCGGTCACATTGATCCAGGTTCATTCTCTTCCGGTTTACTATTCAAAGCATTACTACAAGTGTTATAAAAAACAAGCGATCAAGATTCAACTTGATCGCTTTTTAGTTTATTTACTTCTCTTAGAATTGAATCATGGCTTGGATCAACCATGGCTTGAACTGCAGCAATGAATGCTCCTTCCACTATCGGTGCGTCAAGATAGACGCATTTTTGTTTTAAGGATTCATCGATGAGTTCGAGTACCATTTCAATACTCATAATTGAACTTCCAATATCTGCGAATAAGTAAATTCGCTCACTCATAGCATTGTCTTCAATATAAGCTTGAATACGCATTGGATCGGTACCAATGCCACCATCCTCAGTCCCTCCTGCAGAAATAACTTTAACGTCTTGAGAAGGCACCATTTGAGTAATCATGTCCACAATTCCATCACTAATTTTTTGACTATGAGAAACTAAGATAAAAGTGATCATAAAGTCTCCTTGTATTGTTCTTGAATTGAAAAAACGCAGGATTTGACTCCATACGTTTTTTCATCCAAGATGAGGGAAAGTTTACTCAGGCTTGTAGCCTTGAGCAGCTTTAACAGCAGTTTGCCATCCTTTGTATAATCCTTCGCGCTCTTTAGCAGGAAGAACTGGTTCAAAGCGGTTGTCAAGTTTCCAGTTATTAGTAACTTCATCAGTGGATTTCCAGAATCCTACAGCTAAGCCTGACAAGAAAGCAGCACCTAAAGCGGTAGTTTCTTGAACGACTGGGCGATCAACTGGAACACCTAAGATATCACTTTGGAACTGCATTAAGAAGTTATTCTTAACAGCTCCACCGTCAACTTTAAGTTCAGCAAGTTTAATTCCGGAATCGATTTCCATCGCAGTTAACACATCACGTGTTTGGTAAGCGATAGATTCGAGAGTAGCACGAGTAATATGTTCTTTTGTTGTTCCACGAGTGAGTCCAACAATAGCACCACGAGCTTTGTCATCCCAATAAGGAGCACCTAGACCTACGAATGCAGGAACTACGTAAACACCATCAGATGATTTAACAGCAGTCGCCATAGCTTCGGATTCAGGAGCTGAAGTGAAGAAACCAAGTCCATCACGTAGCCATTGAACAGCAGAACCAGTCACGAAGATTGATCCTTCTAGAGCATATTCAACTTTTCCATCAATACCCCAAGCAAGTGTAGTCAATAAGCCATTTTTACTAGGAATACCTTTTTCCCCAGTGTTCATAAGCATGAAGCTACCGGTTCCATAAGTGTTCTTAGCCATACCAGGTTTGAAGCAAGCTTGTCCAAATAGAGCAGCTTGTTGGTCACCAGCGATACCAGCGATAGGGACTTCTTGTCCAAAGAAATGATAGCTTGCAGTCTTGCAATAAACTTCTGATGAAGGTTTAACTTCTGGAAGCATATTAGCAGGAACTTTTAGGATATCAAGAAGTTCTTGATCCCATTTTAGATCATAAATATTGTACATTAAGGTACGAGAAGCATTGGAATAGTCAGTAACGTGAGCTGCCCCACCTGATAATTTCCATACTAACCAAGTATCGATTGTACCGAATAATAAATCCCCTTTAGCAGCCTTTTCACGTGCGCCTTCAACATGATCTAAAATCCATTTAACTTTAGTTCCTGAGAAGTAAGCATCAACGACTAAACCAGTTTTGTCACGGAATAATTTTTCTTTACCCATGGCTTTGATTTCGTCACAAATAGGCACTGTTTGACGGCTTTGCCAAACGATAGCATTATAAATTGGAAGCCCAGTGTGTTTGTCCCAAACTACTGCAGTTTCACGTTGGTTAGTGATCCCGATTGAAGCAATTTGTTCAGGTTTAATACGAGTTGATTGTAATACTTCCGCTAACACAGCAAGAACTGTGGTCCAGATTTCGTTGGCGTTATGTTCAACCCAACCTGGTTTAGGGAAAATTTGAGTGAATTCTTTTTGAGCCACACCAACGATGTCAGTCTTGTGGTCAAAAATAATGGCACGATTACTGGTTGTACCAGCATCAATGGCTAAAACATACTTTTCCATGTATCCTCCTTTTAATTATGTTTTTGTGACCATGGTAGCCACAATAATACCTAGATTAGAATAAATAGAATGATAAGAATAATCCGCCTAATACGCCACCAACTAATGCAGCAACTAAATTAGGAACAGCTTTTGAGAAACTTCCACCACGAACAACTGAAGCCACTAATAAACCTGCAGAAGCAGCAAACGCCATATCAACCCAAGCGCCGCCTGCTGATTGAGTAATCATACCAGTACCATGGTTAAGAGCCCAAGTAGTACCAACGATGAACGCAGCAGCCATCCAACCACCAAACGTTCCAAAATTATCAACTAATTTTCCCCAAAGTAAACGGATTAAGAATGGGAATATTGCTGCGCCAACTACGGTCGCAATTGCTTGTTGAATTGTCATAATTCTTAGCCCTCCATGCTTTCTTCGACTTTAGCGGCGAGGTATCCCCCGATAACGCCTCCTAAAATCACTAAACCTAAAGTTGGTAATGTAGCAATAAGTGGATCGATTGAACCAGCTCCGAATACATCACGCATAACCCCAGCAATACCAATACCAGTAGCCATGTCGACAAATCCAGAATCTGCTTCATGTGGAATAACTCCTACATAATGATTTAAGAACCACATTGGACCAATGATTGCGAATGCAGCAAACCAACCACCGATAATTCCAAACGATTCTAAAGACGCCATTGGACCCCATACAGACATAACGAACATACCTGCGATGGCGTATCCTAGAACACTTCTAAGAAACTTCATAATAACCTCTTTCCTTTCCATAGCTTTCGCTATCTATGTTGACTTGAAGCTTTTGAACCACAATGGATGAGGTTGTGAATCTAAAACTTCAAAGTTCAATCCTTGTGAATGTTTAGGGTTTTTTATCTGCCCTTACCTTTAATTTTAAATTAAAAGCGCTTACATTTAAACCCTAAGGGGAGCGACAATATCCGACTGGTGTGAAAGATTGATGAAACCAACCTTGTGATATTGTCGCGAGGGAAATTTTTATCTCACATTTGACACTATGAGTGAGATCGATACATATCTTCTTTGATTTTTTCTAATATCATACCCATGTATTCCGAGTTAGAAGGTTTACGACTTGGATCTTTATAGTTCATAGAAATCAAGAATTGTTTAAGTCGATCCTTATTATGCTCGAAAGCTAATGACAAACTATGACGCATGGCTTTATCAACGTTTCCACTACTTGTTTTAAACATTTCAGCCACATAGGGATAAATAGTTTTAGTGATGGAAAATACACCAATTGAATCTTTTAGAACATGCTCAACAGCTAGTCTAAAATATTGATACCCAAAGGTGTGTGATGGCAAGCCACTATCCATTAGATTTTTAATAATTAACGAGTTAAGACTACTTTGTTCTTGACCATCATTGTTTTTTTCAGCTGTAAGTATTCGTAAACGCTCAACTAATGTTTGGGAAGTAAAAGGCTTAAATAAGACGAAATTTGCTCCCCATTCTAAAGCTTGTTCAATGACATTGTCATCTTGAATTTCTGATAAAACAATCACCTTAGTGCGTGTTAATAGCTTGTCAAAATGAGCTTGTTTAAGAAATGCTAGTCCATCACATTTTGGCATGAAAAGGTCAAGTAAGATAACATCAATGTGTTGACGTTTCATAATTGCTAATGCTTCATAACCATCTTTTGCTTTTGCTACAACACTAAAATCCGCAACATGATCTAACATTTCAACCATTTTTTTCAAACCAAAATGACTATCATCAACGACCATGACGTGTTTAATGTTTTTACTCATCGTAACAACTTCTTTTGAACGAGCTTGAATTGACATTAATGTGTACGCTCCATGCTTCTTGAGGCAATGATGTCAACATCTAATCCACAAACATTTTTTATGATCACTTCATTCATCTTGATTGGCGCAACGACTTCCACATGAGCTAAGGCTTTCATCACTTCAAACATCATCCCTTTAGGAATATCGGATGACGTAATGACTGGTAGACGCTCATACATAGCACCTAATATCTTCACAGTACTAGTTAACATACGTGTTGGATTTGTAAGTTCTTTGCGTGCATAGACATCCCCACGATTACATGCATTACCTGCCACATTAAGGACTTGTCCTTGATCATCAAGATCTACTTCAAGATGACAACTCATAGGACAAACAATGCAAATCATTTCATGCTTTTTCATGCAACCACCTCCACAACTTCAATACTTAATGTGTGTTCACACGCTGCAACATCTGAAGCTTTCAAAATCACTTTTTCCATTTCTGCTGGGGCTAAGTGTTTTTTCTTAATCACACGTAAAACTTCATTATCTTTTTTAATGACAAGTTCCACATTACGATATTGTTTTCTTACTCTAAACATAAGTTCAACGGTTTTGTCTAGATTGACTGGATGAATAAACTGAGGAACAATGTATCCAATCCCTTCTTTAGCCATAGTCGCAACTACCGCTCCTGTTTGTAACTGTTCATTAATGTATTTCGCAGCTGCAATACCAGCTTTACGACCTTCTTCCGCCACAAAATCTACTAAATCATGAACATGTAAAACGTTACCACAAGCAAATACACCATCTAGTGAGGTTTGATAAGACTCATCAACTTTTGGACCTCGTGTTTTTGGATCCATTTCAATATTGGCTTCCTCAGTCAAAGCATTTTCTGGAATAAGACCAATCGAGAATAAAACTGTATCAACATCAAAGGTCTTTTCAGTTCCTGCAATCGGTTGCATCTTCTCATCAACTTGAGCAATCGTGACACCACTCACTCGATCTAGTCCATCAATTTTAGTGATGGTGTGGCTTAAGAATAATGGAATGTCGAAATCTTCAAGACATTGTTTAATGTTTCGAGGAAGTCCATTTGAATAAGGCATGATTTCCGCAACACCCTTCACTTCAGCACCTTCAAGGGTTAAGCGACGAGCCATAATTAAACCAATATCTCCACTGCCTAAGATAAAAATCTTTTTCCCAACCATGAAACCTTCCATGTTGAGGTAACGTTGGGCTGTACCAGCACTCCAAACGCCTGAAGGACGATATCCTGGAACCGCAATCGCACCACGGGTACGTTCACGACATCCCATTGCTAAGATAATGGCACCACCCTTCACAACGACGTATCCTTCTTCAGGACTAACATATTCTAATGTTTTATTATCATTCATATGAATGACCATGGCATTGAGTTTATAAGTAATATGATTTTGATTGACTAAGTTAATAAAGCGCTCTGCAAATCCTGGGCCTGATAGTTCTTCTTTAAAAGTATGAACTCCAAATCCATTATGAATGCATTGTTGCAAAATACCGCCAAGTTCTTTGTCACGTTCTAAAATAAGAATATCTCTTACACCGTTCTCATAAGCACTGACTGCTGCCGCAAGACCAGCACTACCCCCGCCAATGATGATTAAATCAAAGTGTTTCATGCTAGGTTCTCCTTTGTTTCACCAACAAGTATCGTTGATTCATCAGAATCCAAGAGGACTTGTGTAGGTTTAATACGTAGTTCACGAGCTAAAATGGCAATGACACGAGGTTCACAGAAACCACCTTGACAACGCCCTGCACCTGCTCGAACACGACGTTTCACAGCTTTCACAGTACGTGCTCCCGCATTACGATGAATGACATCGATGATTTCACCTTCACTCACGAGTTCACAACGACACACCATTTGGCCAAACTTAGCATCTTGTTCAAACATCGCTTGTTTTTCTTCAACGCTCATACGATTTAAAATAATCCAAGGACGTCGAGGTGTTCTAGGTTCTGTTTTATGTCTAAGAGGCAATATATCTGAAAGGATGTTCTCAACATATTCTGCAATGGCAGGAGCAGATGCTAGCCCTGGAGAATCAACTCCAATTAAGTTGATAAAGTTTTTGACATCCGGTGCTTCTTCAATCACAAAATCATAATCTAAATGTGAAGGACGTAATCCAACGTAAGTACGAATGATCGTATGCATTGGGATATTTTTAACCGTTTTTGCAACTTGTTCCTTCACATAAGCCAATGCTTCTGCAGTATTATCTTTACCTTCTTTATCCGAAATAATATCGGAGTTAGGTCCAATTAAGATATTGTCATGAATCGTTGGTACCACAAGAACCCCTTTTCCTTTTTCAGAAGGCAGTGGATAAATGGTGCGTGACACAACAGGTTTTACAGCACGATCTAAGACATAGTATTCACCACGACGAGGAGTAATTTTGTAGTGGGTTTGTTTTGAAACCATCGCATAAATCTCGTCTGAATATACTCCGGCCGCATTAATAACCACCTTAGTTTGAAATACGGATTTAGGGGTTGTGATTTCAAAATATCCTTCTTTTTTATCTATACTCACAACTTTATGATTGAGGAATAAATGAAGTCCATGATTCATTGCATCTTCAATGGCTGCAATGGTGACTTCCCAAGGAGATACGATTCCTGTGGATGGCAAATCTAGGGCTTCCACAACCGCATCACTTAAATTAGGTTCGAGTTGAATGGCTTCCTCACGATTAATCAATCGACTTGGTACACCACGTTCTTGAGCTTGATGATATAGCTCACTTAGTTTTGCTCTCTCTTCTTCGTTAACCGCCACCACAAATGCGCCATTACGAATAAAATCAACTTTCAATTCTTTACAAAGATCTTCCCAAAGTGCATTTCCTCTAACATTTAGTTTAGCCTTCAATGTGCCTGTTTTTGGGTCATGACCAGAGTGAATAATTGCACTGTTAGCGGCTGTTGCTTCATTCGCAACATCATTATCTTTTTCTAACAGAGCAACTCTTAAGTCAAACTTTGACAAGCGTTGTGCTAATAGTCCACCATTGATCCCGGCTCCGACAATCACAACATCGTACATGTGTGCTCCTCCTTCAAATAAAAACACCAAAATAGATTTGGAATACATCTACTCTGGTGTCTCTTGTGTGTCTATTAACTTGTAACTACATTATAGCGCATGACATATGTTCATGCAATGCTTTTCTTAAAGATTGTAAAGCGCTTACTTTTTCACATTTGTTACTAAATTCGACAATTTGTAACATTTTCTTAAGCTTCATGCATGGAAACACATAAACATAAATCACTGACTGTAAATCCAATACAACCCGCTTTCTGACCTTGCAGAATATCTTCTTTAGTTTTAAGTAATCCCCCACCAATGAGTGGAATATCAATTTTTGAGATAATGTAAGGGATGATATTATACGCAATCGCAGGCATGACTTCTACGATATCGGGTTGAGATTTTTGAAGTGTTTCAATACCACGCTCAATGGACTTGCTGTCAATTAAAAACATACGTTGAATTGCAATCTTCTTGTTTTTTTTCGTTGTTTCAATAATTCTTGTTTTACTTGAGATAACACCATCAGCACGTAAACGCTGACATAAAAACTCAGCTCCATGTTCATCACTTGAAATCCCATGAACCATATCAATATGAACCAGAGCAAGTTTATGATGGGCATGTAACATCTTAATCATATGTTCAAGTAATGATATGTGAATATCTTGTAGAATACATACAGTTAAATCAGTTTCAATGAATTTCTCAAGTCGCTTCATACTTGGAACAACTGGGATGCATAATTGCGCTTTAATAATATCAATCATAGTATGGTTCTCTCTTACGTTATCATTATTATACATCTTTTCTCCTTTTATGAACGACGTGCTTTCAATGCTGGAAGTAACATTGTGGTACTGACATCTTTAGCAATTGCAGGTGCACTGGCAATGCCTGGAGATTCAATCCCTGCTAAAGTGAAGAAATATGGCACATGAGGATGTTCATGAATCACAAAATCATCTGTCTCAACTCGAGGTCTAAATCCAACAAATCGATCAATCTCATACTCATAAGCAATATTATCTAAAAGTTGATTCATTTTATTTTTCATATCATGAACACTTTCATCTAAGATTGGTCGCGGAGTAAAATCATCCACATCCACGGCATTTGGTCCAACTAAACTTCGTCCACTTATAGTAGGCACATAAAGAACTCCTTTTCCTAATGGTGAAGGAACAGGGTAAATAATTCTCTTTGATGTTTGTGGAGCCTTTTCAGATAAAACAATATACTCTCCTTTGCGGTATTCTAATGAGAATGTGGGTTCTCCAACCAACGCTTCAATCTTATCGGCATATAGCCCACCACAATTGACGACCACCTTACATTGGTACATTCCAAAATTTGTTATGACTTCAAAATGACTCAAACGCTCATGAATCGCAATGACATGTTCTTCAAAGTGTGCTTGACCTCCAAGACTCACTCCTTTTTTCACAGCTTGCGCTGATAAATGAGTTGGATCCACAATGGCTGTGGTTGGCATATCTAAAACCTCTTTGATGTTTGAATTCAGGTTTGGCTCTAACATCAAAGCATCGTGAACATCATAACGTTTGACTGGAATATTTCGCAGTTTTGCGCGCTCTACTAAGATATCAAGATGCTTACATTCTTCATCATTTTTTGCGACCACAAAAGCACCAATGCGTTTAAATGGTGTTTCAAGCTCTTTGGCATACTCTTCATACATGGCTTGACCCATAAGATTATACTTAGCTTTTAAAGTGTTTGGGACTGGATCAACCCCACTATGAACAATCGCACTATTGTGACCACTGACCTCTAGTCCTGCTTGTTTATTCTTTTCAAAGATATGGACGTTCTTCACTTGTTTTGTTAACTCATAAAAAACTGTGCTGCCAATGATTCCAGCACCGATCACGATAATATCAATCATGATTAATCCTCCTTCCAATGACAAAAATGCTTAGAAGGGTTTTCTCTGTTTCTCTCACCCACTATTAACTTTGATTTCATTGTACATGACTAAAACTGTAAGCGCAACCAGTCCACTCATTCTTGTGAAAAAACAAGACTTTTTCTAATCTCATTTCAAGGTATACTATACTTAGGAGGTGTTTATGGCATTCTACACAACCTTGGCAAACCATTATTCAACTATTTTTCCTTTGACTCAAGCTCATGTTACCTTATTTAAGAGTATTATCTCTGAGTCTATGAAAACTGGTTTGGATGTGGGATGTGGCACGGGAATATTAACTCAAGAGCTTCAAAAACAAGGATTAAATATGCTTGGAATCGACTTAAGTGATATTATGATCAAGTATGCGAAGACTTTAGAAAATGAACATCTTAAGTTCAAAGTTTGTGACATGACGAAACTTAAGGAGTCATTTGAAGAGGCTTCATTTGATGTTATCACCTGTTTAGGGAATACACTTGTTCATATTCCATTTGAAGAAGTTCAAGATGTAATAAAAGACTTTCATGGGCTCTTGAGTGCTGATGGGCTTCTTTTGCTTCAAATAGTTAACTATGACATGATTTTTACTCAATATAAAACATCTCTTCCTATCATAGAAAATGATGAACTGGTGTTCAAAAGATTCTATGAGTTCTTTGAAGATTCAACACAACTCAAGTTTAAAGCTGAGCTTATTGATAAGAATCAAAACACTCATGAATTCGATGAAACCATTCTATATCCATTATTTCATTCACAGTTAGTATCCATGCTTAATCCATTCTTTGAAATTCATTACACCTATGGAACTTGGCTTTTGGCACCCTATGAGCGTGAAAACAGTCCTTCTCTCATTATTGTCGCAAAGAAAAAGTAGTCTTAGACTACTTTTTAAGTGATGCGGCAATCTCTCTTAATAATAATACTTCTTCACTTGGCTGCGGTGGAGTGACTTTAACTTCTTCTTGTTTCTTCTTAAAGGAATTCATAAACTTAATAATTAAGAAGATAACAAATCCAATCAAGATAAAATCAATCACATGCTGCAAAAATGATCCTACTAATATTGCGACTTCAGGTGTGGCTTCACTGCCTTCCACAAGTATGAGCTTAATTTCTTTCACATCCACTCGTCCAAGGATTAACCCTAGAAAAGGCATAATAATATCATTCACTAAGGATGATACAAGTCGACCCATTGCACCTCCAATAATAACCCCAACTGCTAAGTCAAATACATTCCCACGAATAATAAACGCTTTGAATTCTTTAATCATATGGTTCTCCTTTTCTTAATCAAATTATACCACCAACAAAAAATGGAGTGACCTCCATTTTTTAGTTTACTCTTTAAGCGACTTCTTTAGGATCTTTAAGATAATTCATGAGGATAAAGACTAGTGCCATCACTCCATATCCTAAAGCAACTTCAGGAGCTGCTCCAACTTTGATTTCTAAGGCATGGACAAATCCAAAGTAAGCAAGTCCACCTGTAATGAGTGAATACACGGCAGCTCTCATAAACTTACGATCAATCACATAAATCGCAATCGAACATATGAGCATACCCACTAAGATATCTCCACCAGCAAGTCTTTCCCAACCTAATAGTGGGACTCCACTGGCTTCAAGAGCTGCATAATCTTTTACAGCACCCAATGCTCCAATGGTTGAATTAATCTTTAACACAACAAATCCTGCAATAAGTGGTAAGAATGATAATGCGACAGCTGGCATATGACGTTTCTCAGTGACTGAGAAGGCTTGGGCAGTAATCACCATACCGATATACACTAAGATTGGAAGTAAGGCGACAAGTGGAATAATACTTAAGATAAACTGCATAAGTCCTGTGAATGCTAATACTAATACCGCAACCCCAGTCACCCATGAGTAACCAATACGAGCTCCTGTGCTCTTCCATCCAGGATGTCCAATATAAATAATTGTAGGGAATGGTGTTCCTAAAACAGAACCCACCATGGTAAGTACCCCAGGAATAAGCATAGCACGTGTAATATTGTAATGTTCTCCCGCTGCAGCTGCTGATTCTAAGTTATCAAGTGATTCTAAGAAGTCATAGATCGCAAGTGGAATGGCTGCTGGTAAGAATGGGGCAATGGTTGCGAATCCTGTGACCATTAAGCCACCAAAGAAACCAGGAAGTGCTAATCCTACTCCTGATAGTGAGTTTGTTACACTTTCAGGATTCATATATCCTGTAAGCCAAGCTAAGAGTGTACCCACCATAATCGCAAAGGCCCCTGCAGGAACATTGAATGGCATTTTCTTCAGAGCTAACCATCCAACTAGAATAATCGCAAATGATAACATACCAATATAAGGAGTTGTGAATACTGCACCAATTGGATTCATTGCAATGTAAGTGATTGCTAAACCTGCTAATGATCCTAACATGGCACTACGTGGGATGTATTTGTTGATCCAAGGACCAATGACAGCTCCCACTGTCATAATAATACCTTGAACCATATTCCAAGCTAAACCTGTCGCAAAGGCCACGGTCCAGTCTTGAGTTGCGCCATACACGACCGCAATAACACCAAAGGCTACCGCAAAGTAATGTGGAACACTAAGCCCATAAGGCATCGCAGTGACTTCCATGTTTCCTGTACGAATCGATAAACGTTTTGCTTGAAATGCTAGTAAGATACCCCCAAATCCAACAATCACAGCCGTTGCTGGTACGACACTTTGAAATACGGTATTGCCTGGCATGCCGATAAGGAGTAATAACCCAATTGCGGCTAGGAAGTTAGTTAAGACGTTGGAGAATAAGCCAAAGAATCCGTTTAGATCCCCTTTGACCCACCATTTTGCTCCTGATTTATAGTTCATGTTTCTTTCCTCTTTTATTTTAGAACAGTAAGTAAATAGTTGGAGGTGGTTGTCCAACCAAAGATTCCACCTTGTTGATTAATCATACGAATAGCAGCTTCTTGATCCGCAGGATCAAAAGCGGCTGTACCATCTTCCATCATTAAACACTCATAACCACGATCATTGGCTTCACGAATGGTCGTATGGACACATACATGAGTTGTAACGCCACATACAATTAAACTTTCAATCCCTCTATTTTGTAAGATAAGCTCTAAATCGGTTTTATAAAATGAGCCTTTTCCTGGTTTATCAATGACAGGTTCTCCAGGAAGTGGTTTTAACTCTTCCACAATATCGTGCCCAACTTCACCACGAATGAGAATGCGTCCCATAGGGCCATCTTCACCAATCGCTTTTGAGCGGCGAAGTTTTGAAGGTGGACAATCACTCATATCTGCACGATGACCTTCTCGGGTATGAATGACAAACATTCCTTTCTTGCGTGCGGCTTCTAAGATCGTCTTTACTGTAGGAATGATACTCATCGTTGGTGTCACATCATTGCCTAATGCTTCTCCAAATCCTCCACGGGCACAGAAATCTCTTTGCATATCAATAATCAACAAAGCCGTCTTGTCTAAATCGAAATCAAATGCGAATGGTTTCGCATCCACGACATACTTTCTCATGTGATGTTCTCCTTTTTATATATAAATTGATAATAGAGAATAAGCACAATACTTACTCCTAAATATCCTAAACTCATGGTTGGATGCATGTTAAGTCCAACTCCTGCACTATGAATAATGCCAAAGAAACTCAAGACACAGGCAAGTAATGATGTCACACTCGCATGGACAAACTGATGATCAATGATGAAGACTGTTAAGCTTCCTAACACCATTCCAACAATGATGGCTCCCTGTCCTAAAGTAAACATGCCTTCATAGTTTAGTCCAT
The DNA here is from genome assembly GCA_018333955.1 of Erysipelotrichia bacterium. Lineage (GTDB taxonomy): Bacteria > Bacillota_I > Bacilli_A > Erysipelotrichales > Erysipelotrichaceae > UBA6182. Next base: position 41,436 of record JAGXSD010000011.1, on the reverse strand, counting down.
TTATATTAAGAAGCTGATATCCAACCGTTAATGCACTTGTATTGGCGGAAGATAATGCGATATCAACGGCATTACGTGTCCAATCAGCTAGCGAAGGGACAATGGCCATGACCACTGCCGGTGCATATTTATGTTCGTTTGCACTAAAAGCTTGTGATGTGATAACTAAACCGATATAGAGCAGGATTGGTAAGACCCCCACTACTGGAATAATATTCAATAACACTGAAATGATTCCAAGTGAAGTTAACGTTAATACCCCAAGACCTGAGGCGAAGGAATAGCCAATGCGGGCACCAGCTTCTTTCCATCCCGGATGTCCTATAAAGATCGCAGTTGGAAATGGGCTACCAAAGAAACTACCAATGATGGAGGTTAAGCCATCCGCAACGAGTGCTTCTTGCGTATTATATTCATCCCCGGCAGCTGCAGCACTTTCACAGTTATCAATGGTTTCAATGAAGTTATATATCCCTAATGGAATCGCCGCAATGAGAAATGGAGCTGCACTCGTGAATCCATCAACCCATCTCATAAACGATGGAAGTGGGAATGAGAATGCTAAACCATCAAAGGAAGCAATAAGCACATCAAGCTTCATGACTCCTGTAGTCCATCCTAGAATAATCGCCACCACTATCGCTACAAGACCCGTTGGAATATTAAATGGCATTCTTACTTTTCCAATAAAGCCTAATAACACAATGGCTAAGGATACTAACCCTATATAAGGTAAGGCAAAGATACTAAACGCTGGATTTAACGCAATGAAGGTTAATGATACCCCAGCAAGAGATCCAAGCATGGCTGCTCTTGGAATCCACTGACGCATTTTTGCCCCAATAAGAGCTCCAAGTAATTCAATAAGTCCCTCAGCCAAAGACCACACAAGACCTGCACTCCAAGCTAAGATTGCATTACCTGTACTCCAATACACTGGTCCAATAATGAGAAATACAATTAGGAACATATGGGGGACACTTGCTCCTGAAGGTAATGCAGTTACATCAGTTCGTTGTGTCTTTTTCGCGAGTGCCACTGCCATTTTAGTATAGTATGCACTAGCTAAGAAAATGGATAACCCCACTGCGGGAAGAATTCGACCATAAACAAGATCAAACGGTAATCCCACCACCACCGAGAGTAAACTTGCCATGACCAAAAGATTCGTAAGGTTGTTACTAAATAGTCCAAAAAAACCATTCCAGTCACTTTTTACCCAATATTTCATGTCTCCTCCTATCATTTATATGTACAGTTTAATGCAATGATGTATAATTGTATTCATCAACACTTCACAAAATATAGCGGTTACATTTGTATTTTATTACAATTATAAGCCACAATATGGGAGAAATCACATGGAAATCACATTAAAGCATCTCATCGAGCGTAACGTTTTTGAAAAAATTGAGATTCATTCTGGTGCGAATCAACTTCATCGTATTGTCAAGAGTGTTTCTATCATGGAAACGCCTGATTTTGATAAGTATATCCTAGAGAAAACGTTAGTATTGACTACACTTTATCCCATTAAAAATGATGTGGATCGTTTTTTAAGTTTACTTGATTCACTTCATGAAAAACAGGCTTCCGGCCTTATTGTCAAGGTCAAACGCTATATCGATCTAATTCCTGAAGTCATTATCGACAAAGCAAAGCAACTGGAGTTTCCTATCATTACCCTAGAGTATGATGCGAACTTATCACTGCTTTTTGATTCAATTATTGCGGAAGTTCATTATGCTCAGTATAGTACTCATAATTTTAATGCTTTATATAGTACACTTCTTCAAGACATCGTCACAAAGCCTTCCACAAAAGCTTTAATTTCCGCATTACAATCTATTCCCGATATCGATGTCCTTATTGTGAACTTGTTTAATCAAAACATTCATGCGACCAGTGAAAAAATTCAAACCATTTATAATGATCATCCCTTAGCACAATCGTCATACCATATTCTTAATGATCAACTTATTATTAATGAAGTGATTAAGTACGATGGTTTAGATGTCTATCGACTGATGGTCATGACCCCCTATGAACAACGTCATATCATCTATAACTACATCGAAATCATTAAATTAATGATTATCCTCATTTACCAAAAGAAACAAGAAAACGCCCTCAAGCAAAATCAGTTCTTAATGGACTTTGTCACTAACATGACCTCTAATTATCAATCCAACATGCAAGTGAAGGAAGCTGGAAAAATATTCAATTGGAATATTACTTTTCCAATTATGCTCATGATGATTGATTTAAAAGAACATATGATTAAAGCTCATCAACCCATGATTCTTTCACAAATCAAACATGAAGTGGTTAATGCATGCCATATTCACGAAAGTGAGTTACGACTCATTATTCTTAATCATCATGTTCTTATTATTGCGAACCTTAAACAACCGACTCAATATAAAACCATGATGATTAAACTTCATGATACGCTTAAAACCCATTTTCAAGAGGCATTTATTCGAGCAGCCTATTCTACACCAGTTCATGAAGCTTCCGACATCCCAACCACCTATACGTCATTGTTTGAGACTCTAAATCATGCCACCAAAAATCAACTCAGCAGCACCCTCATCCATGATCATCATGTGCGGATGGTGAATGTTTTGAAAAAGCTTGATACTGCCATGTTAATGGAATATGCCCACTCCATACTTAAACCACTCATTGAGTATGAAAAAAGTCATGATTTACCTCTCATTAACACCTACTATCATTATATTGAATGTCAGTTCAATGCGAAAGAAGCGGCCACAAAGCTTTTTATCCATTATAATTCCCTTCGCTATCGACTCAATGTCATTGAATCATGTGGTTATCCTATCTTTAATACCAAAGAATCTCACTTTGAAGTATATTTTGCCTTAACCATTTACTTGTATTTCTTCAAACAAAAAGATTAGTTCAAAGTTTGACTTTATGATATAAATACTTTAAGGTTTAAAGAGGGAGGGATGTATGTTACTGCGTGAAATTATTCTATTCATCATTTTATTGACTCTTACCATTTTGGTGCGAATTCGATATTTTAAAACTAAAAAAAGAAGCTTCCTTGGAAACTTCCTTCATGTTTTCTTTGGTAAAGACCTTTACCAAGACTATGATCACATCATTGAATCCTCTGAAAAATCATAATCCATTAGATCTGACTTCTCATCATATGCAAACACACTCAGCTGTGTTTGTTTTTATTGAAACCACAAGTCTATTTCAAACGCTGCGGCTTCAATTGAATCAGAAGCATGGATGAGATTGCGAATCATTCGTGATGATGCTTTCGCTAAAGTGAGGGAATCTTCACCATAACGACCACGAATACTACTATGATGAGCTAAAGAAGGATCAGTAGCTCCAATCTTTTCACGTACACGTGCAATCAAATCATCTTGATCTGATTCACATTCAAGGATTAATACCTTCTCATCTTTAAATTCGTTGAGAATAATGTCTTTAAATCCAGGAAGATTAAGACGAACAATCACTTCGTGATAATGTTTTAAAATAACATCTTCCTTTACAATGACTTCCTCAATTCGAGTAATGTCACATGGTAATGATTTTAATTCATTCAGTATGACGTGTTCAAGCTTGCGCTTCATCGCATCGGGTTTAATTAAGACAAAGGTTTTCATACTTCACTCACAATGCGGGTTCCAGTTTCACCTTTAAGAGCTTCACTTGCTTTATCAAGTAAAGTAATAATGGTTGTTTTGTTTTTCGCACCACTTACAAATGTTAGCGCTGCTTCTACTTTTGGAAGCATGGAACCAGGAGCAAAATGCCCTTCTTTGATAAATTGATGCGTTTCTGAAATACTCATGGTGGATAACCAGCGTTGCTTAGGTGTGCCATAATAGACAGCCACTTTTTCAACGGCCGTTAAAATGAAGAGCACATCCACATCAAGTTCTTTCGCAAGCAGTGCACTAGCACTATCTTTATCAATGACCGCTTCAACTCCTTCGTATCCATGAGGAGTATGAACTACAGGTATACCACCCCCACCTGCACACACGACCACATGATGCTTTTGCATCGCATCTTGAATAGATTTAAGGTTGGTAATGTGTTTAGGTTTTGGGGATGCTACTACTCGTCGATATCCACGCCCTGAATCTTCAACCACAGGAACCCCTTGTTTCACAAGTTCTAATGCCAAGGCTTCATTCATAAATCCACCAATGGGTTTTGTAGGATGAGAAAATGCCTTGTCATGAGGATCAACTTCGACCATGGTCAGGACATAATCTACAGGGACATGAACTCCTTCTAAGTGTAATGCATGTTCAAGTTTGCGCACCAAATCAAAGCCGATGTAACCTTGGCTCATTGCTACACTCACATGAAGTGGAATTTCAAGTTGCGTGTTCATCACTTGATGAATCTTTCCCACTTGTGGACCATTACCATGGGTAATAATGACATCATGGCCATCTTTCACAAGCGATGCAATAATCTGTGCACTATGTGTGAGTGCACTATCTTGTTCCTTTAAATCATTTCCTAGGGCATTTCCCCCTAAAGCAATAACAATCTTAGCCATGGTTTTTCTCCTTAAATTGTTTGTATAACTCTGATAAAGCTATTGTGAAGCATTCCATTGGTGGAGTAACAACCCCTGCACCAATTTGTCCAACTCCTGCATCTTTATGCGCAATTCCTGTGTTAATAATGGGTAACACTCCTTTTCTCACAACCTTTAAAACATCAATTCCTGTTGGAGTTCCCATAAAGTTAAGTGTCGGAAGCGCAAAGGATTTGTTCTCTTTTAAGGTAATCTTAAACATACTATGGGTATACCCAATCGCATCTTCGACATTCCCCCCTACAAACTGGGTGATGGCAGGAGATGCTCCCATGGCAAATCCTCCAATGCCACATGTTTCTGTAATGGTTGAATCCCCTAAATCTGGATTCGCATCCTCATCACTGTATCCCGCAAATAATAACCCCTCAACAAAGTTGGCCTTTGAAACAAACCATGATTTTGTATCAGCACCACTGACTCTTAATCCAAAATCTACGCCATTGCGGGCCATCGTGGTGACGAGTGTTGAATACGGTATTCCATGAGCTGCTTCCATGATTGATTTAGTGGCTGGCATGGATAAATTCAAGAAATAGTGATCATTGTTTTGAATAAACGAAATCACTCGTTGTAATTTCTCGCGCTCAAACGGAGTTTTGAGAATGGCAGGAATGATTTCTTTAAAGAATAATGAAGTGGCAGCTTTATTGCGATTATGGCATTCATCTCCCATTTGAAGTGCTTGCGCAATAAGATTCTTTAGGTCCAATCCTTCAGGGTAGAAAAATAGTGTGGCCTTTAATACAGGCATGAACTCTTCTTTGATCCAAGTGAGTCGAGTAATCACGCTTTCATCATAAGCACCAAATCGTAGTACTTTTCCTAATCCTTCATTAACTGTGCAGTACGCTTTATTCCCATAGGTTTTATTGATCACGACATGCACTGGCATCGATGGTGAAATCACCCCTGCCATAGGTCCTACCGCATGATATTCATGGGCAGACGCAAACTTAATTCTTCCACTCGCCGCAAGTGCTTGTGCTTCTTCAACACTGTGGGCTTTCTTTTCAAAAAGGAGTGCTCCAATCACTGCTCCTTGCATTGGCCCACACATCCGATCCCAAGATATCGGAGGTCCCGCATGAAGAATTAAGTCATCATGAAACCCTTCAATCATCTCTTTCGCAAGGCCAATATCGACTAAATATGGATGACCTGATAATACAATATTCACTGCTTTCTCATTCGCTTCTTGAACTCTTAAATCTTCACTCAGTTCATCAAGGGCTTGAACTAAAGCTTTATTTCCTCCTGCTAAAGGAGCCCAATTCACTTGAGTCACTTCTTGATTTTGAAGTTTTAGATCATCATAGAATATTGATGTTCCGATGTTTAAAAAATGGTGTGTCATATTAAACTCCTTCACTGACCATGGATGCAACCATAGCACATGCTTCTAAATTACTATGCGCAACTTTAACGCCAATCGCTTCTAATGCTTGAACACTCGATTCTAGGCCTTGTTTATCATTTTCGGTGGCACAAACATACGCCACAATATCAAAAGGTCGTTGTTGTGCTAACACAAAGGCTTCTTTTAATGTTTCAATACTCTCTTCTACCGCTTGAGGATGAGCTCCATATCCTAGGACGAAATCAAGAAGAATCACGCGAGTGGTTTCTTGTGATGCGGCCTTAAGGATCCAATCATGTCGTAGTGAAGGTTCAATCATTGGATGAGGTCGACCATTTGTGAATTCATCATCCCCTAAATCCAGTAAGACATGACTGAGTCCATCCACATCATGCGATGCATGTTCATTATGATGAAGATTGCTCTTAATCAGTCCCAGTGGTGAACATTGATCTAAAGCTTCATAACATAGTGTTCCACCACAATATAAACCAACTATGAATTGATTTGGTATTGATTTTAAACCTTGTATTTGAGGAGTCTTGAAAGGAGGAAGTGGTTTTGTTGGTTGGGTTGAATATGAAACTGCTTTATAGGCAGCTTCATACAAACTACTCGCAAAGTGAAGATGACCTTCATCCTCTTGTTTCTCTTTATTTCCTAAAAAGCAAATTACAATTGGTTTTGCGATAGCTCGACATGTTTCAAGCATTAAAGCTTTGACTTGGGGGGCTGGTGGTTTAGAGACACAAACAATAACTTTAGTGTGATCATCTTCTGCTAAGCGACGTAGTCCTTCTCGCATCATCAGACCATTCACTGCAAGTGATAAATCACGCCCACCAGTACCTATCGCATCCGTAATCCCACCTCCAAGGCGATCGATTTGAACCATGACTTCCTGACTTCCCGTTCCACTGGCCGCCACAATCCCAATATCACCACGTCTTACTTCATTCGCAAAGCACAATCCAACACCATTTAAAACCGCTGTGCCACAATCTGGACCCATAACAAGTCTTTGATGTTCAAAGGCATATTGTTTTAAGGCAACTTCTTCTTCAAGTGTCATGTTATCGGAAAAGATCATGACATCCATGTTATTTTTTAAAGCTTGCATCGCTTCTCGTGCTGCGAATTGACCTGGAATTGAAATCAGAGCCACTGTAGGTTGTACCCCATCTTCAAGCACATCATCAATGGATGAGTACACCTTTTCACTTGTGGAAGCCGTATTCTTCTTAGTTTTGCCTGAAAGTTGTTCTTGAATGAAATCAAAGGCTTCACTCACTCGCTCATCTGATTGCGCAATCACTCCAATCACTAAATCATTAACCCCAGTTTGCTCTAGTGTGGGTACACCTAAACCCACTTGATTAATGATGGCTTTATTCATGTCTGTCGCCATGGCAATCACAACTTCATCAATCCCATCTTGCTTTTTAACTTTTGCGGCTAAAGACATTAAACTCACTGAATCAATATAACGATTCTTAAATATTTGGGTTTGTTTGTGCATACATTGCTCCTTTTTTCATTAACATACCATAGACTAAAATACCAACCATTGTGTCAAAACCTGATGTATGTCCTAACTTTGAACAAGCGCTTGCGGCCTCATGAATGTGATGAGGGGTTTTGAGTGCTGCAATGAGTTGAGTCACCGCTTCACTATATTGACCTTTAAATGCTTGTCTTAACATCATCTGACTCACAGAAGTGGTCGTTTTTAAAGATGATTCACAATCATGAGTGATCACTTGTATAAAACCAAAATGCTTCATAGCATGAGCTAAAGCCATCATGCCCACAAGCACATCATCACCACTGGGGGTTTGACCTAAACCACATCCAATGAGATGTTTTATATCCAACAACTCTCCATTTAGAATTGAATGAATTCGACGCACCACTTCTTGGCTAAATACATTGTGAGTTGGATTAAACAGGGCCATTGCCCCTTCATTGATGGGTTGATTCAAGCACCATCGAAGTAAGGTGTGAAATCCTTCTTCTATTTCATTCATGTTTTCAATCGAGAAATCATGATGATATGGCAAGATGGAAACCTGAGATAGATCGAGGATGAGTGAACCAATTTTGATTTGATTATTCATCGTAATACAAGGCATTCCAACACGAAGATGATGCGTTGAAAAGGATTGGAGGTTACACACACATGTTAAAGGAGCCTTTGGTTTCAAACGGGTTACAAGTGTCCAAAATCCATGCGTATTCGCAATATTGATCGCATGATCATAAATACTATGAACCCACCAAGGTCCTTGGTTGAAAAGATAATTAATTTGTTGATCTGCCCATATCACATGTATCACAGGGTTCCACCTCTACATGTTTAGTGTAACACTCATAATTACACCTGGTCATTATCAAGACTTTACGATAGTTAGCGCTTTCTTTTATCACTTTCATACAATAAAAAAAGAGGTTTCCCTCTTTCTTTGATTATTTTGACCAAGTGATGAGTGTATCATGAATGGATACATCACGGGTTTCATCATGGATAACAATCTCAACATCTTCAGGTTTATTTGAGATAATCATCATTGTATCTATGCTTAAACCTGCCTCTTGAATTTCTTTGAAATCACACACAACACAGACTTGATGAGCTTGAACATGATCTCCTTCTTTAATCAGCGCTTTAAAGTGCTTTCCTTGCAAACTGACAGTATCAATCCCAATATGGATGAGAATATCAATGCCTTCACTTGAAATACCAAAGGCATGTTGAGTAGGAAAAACCATACTCACAATCCCATCACATGGGGAAACAATCTCAGGATGGGTTGGTGTGATGGCCACTCCATCTCCAATCATTTTTGATGAGAAAACAGGATCATTAACATGTGATAAAGGTTTAACACGGCCTTGAGCACATGAGGTTAGTTGCTTTTTCATTCTTGTTCTCCTCGGGTAAATTTAACTTTCATGCCTGGGGATATTAAATCAAGAAGTGTGTGATCAAGGATTTTTCCAATCACATTCACTCGCTCATCCGCTTTGAAATCTTGTTTCAAAATTTGAATCTCACCCGAATATCGAAGATATTTCTTATTATCCATGGTGATCGATCCTTTATGTCGTGATATACAGTTAAATGGTTCTATGGTTTGTCCTGCAGTGGCATAAAGTCTTGACTCTAGACAGCGACATACTGCACTTGGGGAATCACTTCGTATCGTCATGACTTGATTGTATAGAAATTCAAACTTTGAATCAACTTGAATGGGTAGTGATAAAACTTCATCTTGAAGAAAAGTTTGACATAATTGGGTCATCTTTTCAGAACATACTCCATCGCCAACAACCACACCATCAACACCGTTTTGTTTGAGTTCAACGACTGCTTTTAAGAGTGATCCATCACGATGAACTTCACATGTTGGTAAGCCTTCATGGATTGGACCACGTTTCATAATGTCTGAAGGGATAAACGCAAAAACAGGAATATTCATTGCATTATATGGTTTGTTCTTTTCATTAAATTGACTTAAGTCAAGACCTGTTTCAACTCGTGGGTAGAAATTATGCATAGCCACAATAGGAAACTTTGCTTTTTTAATTAGCGTTTGTAGTCCTGCTTCATTCATTGATGCATTAACACATAATGAGACACTTTGACTAAGCTTGATTAAATCTTCTAATGTGAATCCAAAATCTGCTCTTAAAACATCAATGTGATACGTATGAACTAACTGCTCAAATGAGTTCAATGATAATGCTTGTAAAGTTCTTGGGGACACATCCACAAGTAATTTATACCCCATTGTTTTTAATGATTGAAGCATGTTCTCAACTTCTTGAGCATAGTGATCTGATTTTATTTCTTCTTCGATATGAAGTGATGTAAAGACAAAACTTCCCTCACAGAAACGTGAGGAAAGTTCTTCTTTTAGTTTCTCCCATGTACTCACATACACGGAATATCCTAATGAATTAGACTTCAGCAACAGCTTTATCCTTAATGACTACCGCAGTAATCAAGAACCCTGCGACATATGAGATCACTAAACCGAAGAAGTAATGAATGACACTTTGTGGTTGCATAAGTGGTAGTGCGACTAGTCCTGAAGGACCCCAAGCATTCGCCATAACTTTCATAAGCATGACATACGCTCCACCAAATCCTGCACCTAAACCAGCAGTAATGAATGGTGTAAACATTGGTAAGGTAACCCCGTAAATTAATGGTTCTCCTACCCCTAAGAATCCAGCTGGAAGCGCTCCAGTAATAACTTTTTGCATACGGACATTGCCAACACGTTTTGCTTTAAGATAGATTGCGATGGCCGCTCCAACTTGACCTGCACCAGCCATGGCTAGAACTGGGAATAATGATACTCCACCTAAGGCTTCAAGTTGAATGGCATAAATAGGAATGAGTCCATGATGGAGTCCTAAGAGCACCATTGGTAAGAATAATGCAGACAAGATATATCCACTTAGCACATTCACAAATGGAATTGGTGAATTAATGATGACACCTAAAGCATTCACTAAACCATCAGAAATTAATCCAGTGGCAGGCATGATGATAAAGACAAATAGGATTGCCATCACAAGCATGGTCACAAATGGAGTCACGATTAGATCTAATACATCTGGAGTGTTCTTACGAACAAATTTTTCAACTTTTGATAAGATCCAAACCCCAACGATAACCCCAATGATTCCACCTTTACCTGTGGTTAAGATTGAACGAAGTGGGATATCCGCATTAAATAAGTTAAAGATTTTAGAGATTTCAACAACGTTTGCGCCAATTGAGATCCCCCCAATCATTCCACCTAAACCTTCAGTTGCACCAAATTGCTTCGCAGCATTAATCCCTGTATAAACCGCAAAGTATGCAAGGAATGCACCACCAATAAGTTGGAATAATAAACGAGTCACTAACCAGAAACCAGCAGCAGGTAAAACACCTTGACCTTGCATAGTTTGAATAAGTGATCCAAATCCATTAAATAATCCCGCTGCGATAATGGCAGGAATAAGAGGAATAAAGATTTCCGCAATATTTCTAACTGCTGTTTTTAAAGGACTTTGTTTTTGAAGGGCCTTTACCGCTTCTTTGTTTTCTTCCCACTCTCCTGCTTCAAGCGCAACACGTGGCAATGAGAATGCATCGACTGCTTCATCAGTGACTTTCTTAGCTTTGCCTGGACCTAATACGACTTGTAATGTCGGGCCATCTTCCACAACACCTAAGACACCTTCAGTTTGTTTAAGGGCATCCAATTGAACCTTGGATGTATCCTTAAGAGTGACTCTCATACGAGTCATACAATTGGTAATTTTGACGACGTTGTCTTTTCCACCGACAAGGTCAATCAGACGAGAAGCAAGCTCTAGATTGTTCATGTTACCTCCTACGCTCATGACTATTGCTTCACACAGTGGCGAATATGCCCTTGTGCTTGTTCAAGCATTTTTAATGCTTGAGGTTCATCACACTGCATTAGAATCATCGTAATTGCAACTTTTACACTACCATGCGCTTGTTGGAGTGTTGTTTTAGCGCTTTCGCGATCACATTGAGTTGCACTCATGACGATATTCTCTGCTCGTGTAATTAACTTTTGATTGGTTTGCATCACATCCACCATAAGATTCTCATACACTTTCCCTACCCCAATCATGCTTGCGGTAGAGATCATATTTAAGACTAACTTCTGGGATGTTCCTGCTTTTAAACGAGTAGAACCAGTAAGGACTTCTGGACCAGTGACTACTTCAATCGCAAGATCGGCTACTTGAGCCATCTCTGAATCTTTGTTATTGCTCATGGATACCGTTTTGCATCCAAGTGTTTTGGCATATTTTAATCCATGAATGACATACGGTGTTCGCCCACTAGCAGCTATTCCAATAATGACATCATTCGCATTCACTTGAATAGCTTTCATCTCTTCTTGAGCTAAGGTGTGACTATCTTCAGCACCTTCAATCGCTTTCACAAAAGCATCCACTCCACCCGCTAATAGACCAACCACCGTGTTATGATCAACTCCGAAAGTTGGAGGGCATTCGGCTGCATCAAGAAGTCCTAAGCGACCACTTGTTCCAGCACCAAGATAGATAATTCTTCCTTTAACTTTAAGTGCATGAGTACACCATTCAATCACTTGCGCAATCTTAGGTAATTCCTCTTTGATGGCTTGGATGACCTTTGCATCTTCCTGATTCATAATCGTAATGATTTCAAGAGGAGACATCGTATCAAGAAGCAAGGTGTCAGGATGTCGTTGTTCAGTGGTTAATTTCTTTAAATCGATCATAAGGGCCTCGTTATTGTTCATTAGGGGTTTTATCAATATGAGTTAGTTTTAATTGTTTTAAACTATCATCATATTTTTGATTCACATAGGCAGCATAGAGAATATCAATGATATTCAACTGGGCAATGCGTGATGACATCGCTCCACTTCTAAAGATGAATTCAGTTGCAGAGACAGACAAATTGTAATCCGCAAGCTTCGCAAGAGGATTATCTTCAAACCGAGTAATTGCAATGACAGTCGCTCCTTTTTCCTTAGCAGCTTTGATACATTCAATGACTTCTTTCGTCATGCCTGAATAACTTAATGCGATAGCTAAATCATCACTCATCATGTTACGTGCTTGTAAAAGTTGCGCATGCCAATCATCGTTGATTATGCAAGGTTTGTTTATTCTTAAGAATTTGAGGTAAGCATCTTTCGCAACTAAGAGTGATGCTCCCATGCCAAATAAGCAAATACTACGACATTTCATCATCTGATTCACACAAGCTTGAAGCGTTGCATCATCCATAAGTTTGGCGGTATTTTCAAGGGACAAGATATTCTTTGAAGTCACTTTTTCAATAATATCGTGCAAGGAGTCTTGGTAAGTGATTTCCTTACTTTTTTCTTTCAAATCTGAATCCAAGAGGGCTAACTCATACACTAAGGATTGATGAAACTCTTTGAACCCCTCAAACCCAAGTTTTCGACATAGTCTTACGACACTTGAAGGTGAGGTGTATGAGCGTTGGGCACATTCATGGATGGTCATTCCAACCATAATTTTCGGATCATGAAGGATAAATTCAATAATGCCCTTCTCTGCTCCACTCGCATGAGTTACATATTCATTTAATCTTACAATGACATTTTTCATGAGCTTCTCCTTTGTGTTGAGAAACAATAGGTCATGTAACCGCTTTACTTGGCTTCATTATAGTTATTTGACACAATTGTTTTCAACAAGATTTCTATTTATGAAATATTATTTCATAGGTTGACTTAAATTCATAGTTTTTGAGAGGGATTAAACATCAATTTGACATTTTTGGTCTAGGAGGTTGCATCTCATCAATAACGTGGTATAATAAGCATATGCTTATATATTAAGCATTTATAAGGAAAGGACTGTATGACACAACGAGAAAAAGAAATCGTAGCTATCTTAAAAGAAGAACCGACCATCTCTCAAGACGATCTAGCTCAGCGATTGAATATTACACGATCTTCAGTTGCGGTTCATATCACAAATTTGATTAAGAAGGGAATCATTCTTGGTAAAGGTTATATTGTGAATGAAGAACCTTATATTGTAGTGATTGGTGGTTCAAACATTGATATTCAAGGCATACCACATCATGCTCTTATTCAAAAAGATTCCAATATTGGTCATGTCAGTATTTCACATGGTGGAGTTGGACGTAATATTGCCGAGAACTGTACCCGATTAAATATTCCTACACGTTTGATTAGCGTGATTGGACAAGACCTCTATGGCCAAAGTATGCTCGCACATGCCAAAAGCATTGGATTGCATATGAATGACTCGCTTATTCTAAATCATCATAAGACTTCTACATACCTTAGTATTTTAGATGAACATCATGATCTTGCATTGGCGATCAATGATATGGAGATCATGAATTCACTCACAAAGGAGTTCATCCTAAGCAAAAAAAAACTACTCGAACATGCTCAGCTCATTGTATGTGATACCAATCTTAATGAAGATGTTCTTGAAACCATCATTCAGATTGCGAAAGATATTCCACTTTTCATTGATACCGTATCTTCCACCAAAGCACTCAAAATAAAACCATATCTTTCAAAAATTCACACGATTAAACCAAATAAAGCTGAGTTATATGCTTTGGTAGATCCAAATCATACCCTAGACTTACATCATGCCGCAAAGCTTCTACCTTGTCCTTATGCTTATATCTCTTTAGGGAGTGCAGGAGTGCTTATCAAAGATCATGACTCGCTCACTCATTTAAGTACACCTCCTATTGAAGTTGCGAATGCAACAGGGGCTGGAGATGCATTTATGGCCGGACTTGTCTATGGATATCTTAATCAATTTAATCCCACTCAATGTGCAACCATGGCCATGAGTGCTGCACGCATTGCTCTACAAAGTGAAGCGACCATCTCAGATCAACTCAGCGAAGAAACGTGTTTAACCACCATGAAGGAGACCTATCATGTTTAATCAACATCTTGACATTCATCCAGAAGTGCTTGTAGCACTCAACACCAACAAACCTGTCGTAGCTTTAGAATCGACCATTATCTCACATGGAATGCCTTATCCACATAATGTCGCCATGGCCAAAGAAGTTGAGAGCATTATTCGCTCGTATGGTGCAGTCCCTGCAACCATCGCCATCTTACATGGAAAACTCAAAGTAGGATTAACCAATGAAGAACTTGAACTTCTTGCGACGTCACAAGATATCGTGAAGGCCTCACGTCGTGATTTAGGCTTTCTTGTTTCGCAACAAAAACATGGAGCCACCACCGTGGCTTCCACCATGATTATTGCAGCCCTAGCAGGGATTAAAGTGTTTGCGACTGGAGGTATTGGAGGTGTACATCGTGGTGCAGAAACATCATTTGATATTTCTGCGGATTTACTCGAACTTGCACAAACCAATGTGGCCGTAATTTGTGCTGGGGCTAAATCAATTCTTGATATTGGATTAACCCTTGAATATTTAGAGACTCATGGAGTTCCTGTGGTGGGTTATCAAACCAGTGAACTTCCAGCATTCTATACATCTAAGAGTGGTTTTGGGGTTGATTATCGTCTTGATTCCCCGAAAGAAATAGCATCTGCACTAAAAACAAAATGGGATTTAGGACTTCAAGGTGGAGTGGTCATTGCGAATCCTATTCCTAAAGCCTATGAAATGGATTATGATGCGATTACTGCTGCGATTGCAACCGCGCTTAGTGAACAAGAAGCCTTAGGCATTAAAGGTAAAGAAAGCACTCCATTCTTACTCTCTAAAGTGAAGGAACTCACTGGAGGAGACAGCTTAGCTTCAAACATTCAACTTGTTTATAACAACGCTCATCTTGCAGCTCAAGTTGCGGTTGAATTATCTCATTTTAATGACTAGCCAATGATTCCCTTTGTTTTACTTGAGATTAAACTTAAATTGGCATACGTTAAATCACGATTCATTTAAATCAAAAAGAAGGGTTAACCTTCTTTTTAGTATCCTAATTTCTCTAACGTCATTCTCACAGTATCCACAAGTTCAGATTCTGCACCCCAAGAAAAGTTGAAGATGACTCCTTGACTACCCCCAGCCGCCATAGCAATCACATGAGTATTTCTACCATCTTCAATAATGGTTAGACTTAAGCTTGCTCTAGAACTATTTCTCATAAAGTACTTATCATACACTTTAGTGATGACCCGTAAAGCTGGGGTAACATAGATACTTTCTTCCACCACACGCATAGAAATTCCACTATGTAAGATATCTTCTTCAAGTTGATTGATAAGATGTGGGTGTGAACCAATGATTGTCTTTTCAAATTTTGCCATATAAACCTCTATAGAATCATATCATAAGAAATAAGGTTTCTCATTGATCAATGTTTGAGATTATCATGCTATTTCATTGGATTCTTTTCCAGTGTGATTTCCTTCGCATTTTGAAGTTTTTCATACATTTCAACATCAATCATCCCAAGCTTAATGAAATCAATGCTTTGACTTGGTTCAGGGTATTTTCGGCGACGAAGTTTTCCATATTTGAGTCGGTTGTACTGACTCCATGTCCATAACATCATAAAAATGACCCCAAAGCTAATAACCACATAGAACAAGAACATAACGACATCTTGATTCGTCATTTTAAACCATGATTTTATCATGGTTGGAACGGGATGATTCAGTGATAAAATCGCATCCACAAAAAAGTAAATCACCACAAGTGTATAGGTCCATACGATTAAAGAAGCAAATACAACCACCACATCTCGTGCGATGTGTCGCTTTGACTTGACAATGAATTGTTTATTTCGCTCTATTTGCGAAACCCGCGATCTGGACTGGTCCATAAAGCATCACCTCCTTGAAGTCGACTACGAATAGCTTTTGGAAAGGCAAATAAAACGATGAGTGCATTCAGTAACCAATAAATGAAGGGATACCATGCCCCAAAAAAGAATAATGAGCGCACATCATCATATTGTGCGTCAATATCCAGGGAAACTCTAAGTTGAATCATCGAAAGTAACACTAAGAAGAATGATGCGAACGTCATCCATATAAGGCGATCAAACCAGGTGTTCGCAAAGATGAGGTAAAATACCGTGACAAAGATCCATGAGAATGACCATAGAATACTGAGGAACTGTTCAAGATATATTGGCCATAAACGACGATGTTTCCAACTGAGCATGATATTTGAATGGCGCATCAAGACTTCTTGACCTCCTTGAGCCCAACGAATACGTTGTTTCCATATTCCTGAAATCGTTTCAGGCACTAACATCCAACATAGTGCTTTAGGTTCATAGCGGATATCCCAAAACTTCTCTTGAAGTTTCCATGACACCGAAATATCTTCCGTAATCATGTCGGTATCCCACAAGTTTACACTGAGTAACGCTTTCTTTCTAAAGGCCACAACCACTCCTGAAACGGTCATAATCTTTCCAAGAATTCTTTGCGCACGTTTGATGGCCCCAATGATGGAAGCATATTCAAGAATTTGAAGTTTTGCGAGCAATGTATCACGATTGCGAATTCTTGGATTACCTGTCACTGCCCCTAAACGTTCGCCGTGAAAAAAGAAATTATCAATGAGGTAATGAATCGCATAATCATCTAAAACCGCATCAGAATCAACACAGACTAAATATTCTGATTTCGAAGCAAAGGCCGCTACTTTTAGTGCATTCGCTTTTCCTCTATTTTGCTTGATGTCGATAAAGCGCAGCCGATCCACTTTCTTAACAAGTTGATGTAATATCTCCGCGGTTTGATCTTTGCTTCCATCATTCACTGCAATGATTTCAAAATCAGGATAGGGTAATCGATCCATCATGGTTATGGTTTCTTCAATGGTTTCTGCTTCGTTGTAACATGGAATAAGCACACTCACTTTAGGCCATTCTTGTGTTCTAAATGATTGATGAGTTTTCTTTTCTAATCGAGAGCGAAATAAAAGAGCCCCACTGATCCACACTAAGGACATCACAAGGGGATAAAAGAAGACGAAATTTGAAAGTATATCAAGAACAATAAATAGTGGCATAACCCCTCATGGACCAACATAACATTATTAGTTATTTATGTACTTCGGTCTTAGTTGGGATTATACAATAAATCAATCGCAAAGTGTAAAAATACTATCTAATTTTCGTGTTAATTTAACTAGTTTTATCATTTAGTTCACCAAACGGTATATCACATCCATTCTTTATGAATTTTAACCATTTTTCTAAGGTAAAAGCATAATCAAAACGGTTTATGATAGAATAGTTAAGACACTACTTAAGCATGTGGAGGTTTTATGGCTGTTATACACACGAACTTTTTATCAAAATCATTAGGACGTCAAGTGAGTTTTAATGCGATTATTCCAACCTATTCCGTTGAAGATGCATTCAAACAAAACAATGATGTCTATAAACAAACAAAGAAGTTTAAAACACTTTGGTTACTTCATGGGTTTTCTGGGGATGAACATGATTATCTTAATTACACGAATGTCGCTCTATATGCTCAGAAGCATCAGATTGCGGTTATCATGCCCCCTGCATGCAATCAAGGCTATAGTGATGATCCTAATGGCGCAAAGCATTTTAGTTTTGTAAGTAAGGAAATGATTGAAGTCGCTCGTTTCTTGTTTCCACTCAGTGAATTAAGAGAAGATAACTTCATAGGGGGATTATCAATGGGAGCTCTAGGAGCTATGAAAATCTCTTTAGCATTCCCCCACTTATTCTCTAAAGTGTTGCTTATGTCAGGTTGTGCCATGGAAATCTCAGGAAGAACACATATGGTGAACTGGTTTGGATCTTCTCCTGATGCCTACAGTGGAGCAGTCATGGGTAATGAACTTCGTTATAAGCAAACGATTGAAGATGCATATTATATGATGAAAAAGAATGTTGAAGAGAATAAAGAACTACCTACAACCTATATGACAGTAGGGAGTCAAGACTACTTACTGGAGCGTTGCCGCTATGCGAAAGAAAAATATGAGTCCTATCAATATCCTCTTCTTTATGAAGAGATTGAAGGATATGGACATACATGGGAATTTTGGGAGTTAAAGCTTAAAGAAGCCTTTGAAACTTTCTTTAGATAAAAATAAGCCTTAGAGTGAACGTCTCTAAGGCTTTCTTAATGTTTACCTGTTTTGGTAGTATAAAACAAACAGAACACAACATTGAATACTCACAACAACATAGGATACGACTTGAATGTTATTGGACATAATGATTGTTGAAATAAGTTCAGAAGCAATCAAAGGTACGATTATCAACAACAATCCCGCAATCAGAATTTCAAAAAACCGTTTCAAAATAGAAATCTCCAGTCTGTAATTGTGAATATTATAACATAATCCTGGATTGATGACATTTAAAAACCGAGTATACAACTCGGTTTTTAGTTTTATTTAACTCGTTTAAATGAGTGAGCTTCCATATTTTTATATTTAGGATGACGCTCATTCATGAGTCTTTCAAAGAAATCTAAACACAGTTGGGCATCACTCATATGATCAAGATGCAACCAATATCGTCCCTTCAATAGTGATGCATCATTAAGACGGACATAAAGTCTTCGTCCTCGTGATACTTTTCTTACATTAATTCGGGTGATGTCTTCTAGATTAAAGGTATGATGATGTTTAAAGGCATGAAACTGAACGGATGTCTCTTCAAGTATCACTGAAGTCGGGTGTGATAGAGCAACTCCATGATCTAAAAATAACACCAATCCTAAAACAAATACGGCTCCATACCAAGAGGCATCATTACTAACCAAAAGTCCATAAAGTCCATATAATGAGGTGATGGCGAACACCCCGGTGGGAACGATGATTGAAAGGAGTGCATGAGCCTTGTTCACAATAAAGTGATGATTCATGTCGATTATTTTTCCCCTTTAAGAATACGAACGCGGTTTAGATAAGCCATACCTGCTGCGATAACACCAAGTACTGCGATTCCAACATAACGAAGTTCAAAGAGCTTAACAAAGGCCCAGCTTAATGGTGAAGCTCCATCCGCAATGGATGAAATTAGTGTTGCACCCACTGGCATTGTGAATTGCGCATCAATGGCAGCTGCAGTCAGTAGAGGTGCAATGTCAGAAGCAATCCATAAACCTGTGACGACGATGAATAAACCAACCACTAATGTTCTAAATAAGTCACCTTTAGTAATAGGAACAACGAGAACAAATAGGAATGGTAATACCGCTAAATCAGCGAAAGGTAGGAAGTTATTTCCTGGAAGTACCACAGCAATAAGAACTGAAAGCGGGACTAAGATCAAGGAAACCGCAAGTGTAGTAGGATGTCCAATACCTACAGCTGCATCAAGACCAATGTAGATCTTAGTGTTTGTTTTGAGACGTTTATCAACAAACTCACTTGCAGCATCAGAAATAGGAAGTAATCCTTCCATAAGAAGTCCAGCCATACGAGGAATGAGCACTAGCGCTGCACCCATTGTAATGGCTAAGTTTAATGAACCACCTACATCATAACCTGCTGCGAAACCAATGATAGCTCCTAATACAGTACCGACTAGAATTGGTTCACCGAATAATCCAAAGCGTTTTTGAACCATATCCGCATCAATTTTAATGTTATTAACACCAGGGATATAGTCTAAGATTTTATTAATGACTAATGCAACAGGTACGAAGGCAACTGATAGTCCATGAGGAATAGAAACCCCTTTAAGACCTAGTTGATCTTCCACACCTTTTGCAGTCCAGTCTGCTAAGACTAAAGTCATAACGGCTTGAATAATCGCAGCCACAACCCCAAATACAAAACTATCAGTAGCGAATGTGACTAATGCACCCGTAAATGCATAGTGCCAGAAGTTCCATACGTCGATATTAACGGTTTGGGTTGTTTTAGTCAAAATCATAACTACGTTTACAGCTAATGCGATTGGAATAATGACTGCTCCAACACGTGATGCGAAAGCAATCGCAGCGGCTGCTGGCCAACCCACGTCAATAACTGTTAGGCTTAAGCCAAAGTTAGTGACCATTTGTTGAACTGCAGGTCCAAGATTACCACCGAGTAAACCAATAACTAAGTTCAGACCGATAAATCCTACCCCGACAGTTAAACCTGCACGTAAAGCTTTACCAAATCCTGCTCCCATGACTAATCCAATAAGTGTAATGATGATTGGCATCATGACTGATGGTCCCAATCCGACGATAAAATTAATAATTTCCATAGAGTTCTTCTCCTTTTATGAGTCAAATCCAAGTGATTCAAAGATTTCTTTGATCACAGGTTCTGTACCACGACCGATGAGGAATGCAATTCCCATAATCACCTTGACTGGCATAGGTTTGTTCACCTGTGCTGTCGTCACGATTAAATCGTAATTACGAGCTTTGGACTCCATTTCAGCTACAGTACAAGTTGATAATTCAACTTTATCCCCGTACCCTCTATCCTTAAAAATCGTTTCTAACTTCTTTGCGACTGCGACTGAAGTGGCCACTCCAGTACCGCACGCGACGAGTATTCGCTTCTTTATACCATCACCTCCTATCTAATGGATATGTTCAGTCAGAACTTGATATAGTTCTGATTTGGACCTAATTGATTTAAGCTTGTGTAGTAATGCTTCATTTTGAAGCACTCCCATCAGTTGACTAAGCACATTAATATGCGCGTGGCCATCCTTAAGCGCAAGCATAAAGATAATTTCTACTCCCAATGTCTCATCATGATTTCCCATCATTTTGAAATCCACTGGGTTTTGGCAAATCCCAATCGCAATCGCATTGGTGTTGACGTGAATCGGATCCGCATGGGGAATCGCGACATTGATGCCCTCTCCTGGAAGTCCAGTTGCATAGTTTTCTTCTCGTTCAATCAGAGCATCATAGTATGTTTCTTTCACATACCCCTGACTTTGAAGAGCTTGAGCTAACACTTTTAAAGCTTCATGTGAGTGATTCAAATTAAGGTTTGTGAGAATAAGTGATTCATGAAATAATTGTTCCATACATTACTCCTTACTTGGTTTTACCCCACATAGATCTTGATTAAGTCGATGTGTGAGTGTTAGCGTATCCGATATTTGCTTGATGTGTGTTTCCCAATGATGATTATCAAGTTGACTCATTAAAGCGTGCATAAGGGCTTTGTGTTGTGAGGCATCTGCTTCTTGACTGGCGATGAGTAGAATGTGTTCAACTCTTTCTCCCAGAGCCCATAAGATAGGTTTCGACAATGAGATCCACATTGTGACAGATTGCATCACCCAATGTGGCTCACCATGAGGAATGGCAAGTGTAGGTGACACTAGGGTTGGTCCTAATGCTTCCCGTGCAAGGATTGATTCAAAGAATTCTTCACTCACATATCCTTCACTCACAAGTTGGTCACACATGTGCTTAAGAAGAGTTTCCTTATCTTCTTCACTTTCTTGAATCCATACATGATGTGGTAAGAATCTGAGTGTATTTACAATTGGGTTTTCAACATCATGAAGTGAATGCTTGATCATCGAGATATCATAATCACTTAATAGTGGACTAATTATGATGGTTTTAATTGGTGAATCCAAAGCAATGGTCGAGATAATAAGATCAATATCTTTAGATTGATAGAATGCTCCTTCAAAAGATGCCACCACATCCACAATCTGTAAGTTATTAAAGGTTCGTTTAAGTTTTGAAACAATGAGTTGTGATGTTCCTAGCCCACTTGCACACATCACAAGCGTTCTGATCATGGTGACATTACGCTCTTTTGCGGCCGCAAAGTGAAGGACTAAATAGGCAATTTCATTGGGTGGAATATGAATATGATAGGTTTCATTAAAGAGTTGAATATGTCTTTCTACCGCATCATATATACTGGAGTAATTAAAGCGGATTTCTTCATACAATGGATTTTGTAAAGATAATCCATACGTGAGTCGATTAATGGTTGGCTTTAAATGAAGTAATAGGCTATTAAATAACTCAGAATCATTCTCTAGGAAAAGTCCCATTGATGATTGAACTTTACGAATGAATTTTAGAATTGTATTTTCAAGATCTTGAGTATCCGAAGAAATTGACATATGCTTCAATTGAAGTTCCTTAATTCGTTTTGCGCCAAGGAAATGTAAGCAAAGATAAATCGACTCAGAGGAAGATAATGAAACATCAAAGTCTTTTTCAATACGTTTCGCAATATCTTTTGCGATAGTATATTCGCTTTGTTGCGAAAGTGTCGTGACTAAATCATGACTTAAGGTCACATCAAATCCTTGTTTAGAGCGTTGAATTGCGATCGCAATATGAACAATCAAATTCAGTGATGCTTCAATGGAAAACGTATATCCAAGCTGATTTTGCGCATCGTTCACAATGGATTCAATCTTATTAAAATCTAAGTTAAGAACATCATTAAATCGTTTAATAAAGGTTGATTTACTTTTGGTACTGCCATCCATCACATATTCAACAAGTGGTTCAAGAGGACCAAAATGGGCCATAACTTGACGCTGTTGAGCTTCTTCACCACGAAGAGATAAGCCTTGTTGTTTATCAAATATGATTTCACATTGAAACGGCTTTAATGATTCGTTAAGAGCTGCAATATCCGCATGAATAGTAGCACGCGAAACGTAATAGTCTAGTTCTAAATCTTTCATACGTTTAGAGGATCGATTAAGTAGCAAAGCGTGCAACAGTTGTGATCTTCGCTCTTCAGGAGTGAGATAGGAATGGGTGGTGTTTTGTTTTAGGGTGTTAAGAAGTTGTTGTTTATCAAAAAAATCGCCTTCTATACTGACTCCCACCCCTGGTTTACGAAGCAACACTAAAGAGTGATCATTCATGAGGTTTTCAAGCGTGATTAAATCATTACGAATGGTTTTAGTGGAGGTTTTAAGTTGTTTTGCGATACTTTCAACACTCACAAAATCATTCGCTTGTAAGATGATTTTAACTATTTCTTCTTTACGATTCATGGCCATCCTCGTGTTGTCACGTCCTTGATCATCATCATTGTATCAAAGTAATCTTTCATCAAACCATTTACATTGTCACATTTTTTTCCACATTAACAAGGAAAAGACTAACTCCACATAAAAAAGCATCGTTGAATTTGTTTCAAAGATGCTTTTCTTGAATCGTTTTTTTACTTCTCTAATACCTCAATAATCGCTTTAACATAATACGGTAAGTCTGCTGGGCGACGGCCTGAGACAAGATGACCATCCACCACCACAGGTTGATCAACCCATGTTGCTCCGGCATGCATTAAATCATGTTTGATACCGGGTGTGGATGTGACCGTTCTCCCTTTGAGGATATCTGCGGATGAACATACCCAACCCGCATGACAAATCTGACCAATTACACGTTGCTTTTCATTCATAAACTTGACAAAGTTAAGCACTTGATCAAATCGACGTAATTGATCTGGAGCCCAACCCCCCGGGATTAATAAGGCATCATAACTTTGAATATCAACTTGATCAAATGTTAAATCAGGTTGAATGGATAATCCATACTTTCCTGGCACTTTTGCCAAAGACGCGGCAGCCACATGAATGGTATATCCTTCTTCAGTAAGTCGTAGTATCGGATAGTGGCACTCTAAATCATCGTAATCTGCAGAAACTAATGTTAATATTCGCTTACTCATCGGTGAACCTCCATATGTTTCATTGTATCACAAACACACTTGTTGAACATGATTGCTTGCTCTTTGAGTTGAATATTGTCGGATATGAAAAGAATACGATGATGAGATAAATTCATGGTAAAATAGTGTCGAGGTATTTATGAATATTCAACTGATAAATTTTCCAATGAAGTTAGGGTGTCACACAGAAGGAGCAGATCAATCATTTCTTCCACTCCAAGAAAGTGAGTGGTGTACCCATCATACATCTCACGTGCATCATGTGCCTGTTAACTCCTATCCTGATTTACATCTTGAACATGATCAAACCATCATGAATGCGATTTTGTATCATCAAGACATTGTTAAGGAAGTGTATAAGAATCATCATTTCCCATTATCGTATGGTGGTGATCACACGTGTGGCGTCGGAGGAAGCAGTGCTTCCCTTTCAACGTTTCAAGATGATGTGACCATCGTATGGCTTGATGCTCACGCAGATAGTCATACCCAATTTTCATCACCATCAAAGCATATTCATGGTATGCCCTGTGCTATCCTACAAGGTTTATGTGATGAACCACTAAGACTTAATCATGTCACTCCTCTTTCTTCAAATCGTTTAGTGTATATCGGGCTTAACTCCTATGAAACGAGTGAGATTAAGCATATTCAAGAGCATCATATTGCACACCTACCTTTAGCAGATATTCAATCCATGGGACTTCAAGCATCTTTGGATTGGATAAGTGAAAACATTAAAACAAAGTATATTTATCTTAGTTTTGATTTTGATGTATGTCATCCAAATGAATTCTTTGCCGTGAATGTGAATAAGAACTCAAAATATACAAGTGGTCAAGGACTAAAACTACAAGAAGTACTCCATATCATGACTCATTTATTTAAAACATTTCAATGTGTTGGATGTGATGTCGTCGAATATAATCCAACATTAGATACTCATCAACATGATTTTAAAAAGGTGCTCATTACACTAGATCATCTTGTTTCCCTCATAAAGGAGAACCCCTATGACACGACGTCTCTCTGATTACTTCCCTGATGCTCCAAATATTGAATTTGTGGACGTGAAGACAAATTCAAATGAGATTCAACCTCATGATTTATTTGTCTGTATTCAAGGCATAAGTGTGGATCGTCATGAATACTTGCCACAGGCTGCATTAGCAAATGCAGCTGGTGCCATTATTTCCAAGGATGTTACTACATCATTGCCTACATATCGTGTTGAAAATACTCAAGATGCATTAGTCTCTTTAGTCAAACAAGCTTATCCGCATGATCACATTAAGCTTATTGGAGTGACGGGTACGGATGGCAAAACCACCATCTCTACAATTCTTGGGGCGTTTTTAAATCATGTAACTTCAGCAGCAGTCATTGGGACGAATGGAGCTTTTAGTCCTAATTATACTGAAGCCACTAAGAATACTACTCCTGCCATCGAACATCTCTATCGCTTACTTCATACTTTTCAATCTAAAGGTGATAGTGTTGTGATTATGGAAGCTGGTTCTGAAGGACTATATTATGGGCGTACTGAAGGATTAGAATTTGATATTGCGATATTTTCAAATCTTACTCCAGAGCATTTAAATACCCATAAAACGATGGAAAACTACTTTAATGCGAAGGCAATTCTCTTTAAACAAACAAAATCTACCGGAACAGCCATCATAAACATCGATGATCCTTATGCACAACAATTCATCAATGTGACGAAGGCAAAGGTTCTTACCTATGGTCAACATGAATCAAGTGACTTTAGAATTAGTGACATCCAAGTTCACGGGGATCATACTGCATTTAAGTTCCGTCACAATCATAAGACTTATGATTTAACCACTAACTTACTTGGTGAATTTAACGCTTATAATCTAGCAGCTACCTTTGCGGCGATTTATGCCTATGGTGTTGATTATCGCTGTGTCTTTTCAAAACTCCATAACCTTCATGTTTCAGGACGTTTACAACGCATTGAAAAAGGTCAACCCTTTAAAGTGCTTGTGGATTATGCTCATACACCTAATGGATATATGAGTTTATTCAAGTATATTAAAGCCTTAAAGATGAAACGATTAATTGTGGTAGCAGCCAGTGCAGGAGGTCGAGATCATGATAAACGACCTGCAATGGGGAAAATACTGAGTGATGAAGCCGATGTTGTCGTTTTAACAAGTGAAGATCCACGCTTTGAAGATCCAATGGATATTGTGAAGATGATGATGCGGGATGTCACGCGCCATAATATTGAAGTCATCATTGATCGAGCAAAAGCAATTGAACGAGCCATTCATATGGCAAGCCATGATGATTGTGTATTGATCCTTGGCAAAGGCGAAGAAAACTATCAGGTTGTTAAAGATCAACGTATTCCTTTTAATGATCTAGAACAAGCTTATGAAGCTATTGCCACTCATCCACTGATGAAAATCAAACATCATGAAAAGAAATGACATTTGTCATTTCTTTTTATGTTTTCTTTGATGGATTGTAGCTAAACAATCATTTAAGATTGAAGCAGTTAATGCGGCATCAATATCCACAAAATCACTATGGAATAATGGGGTTTTAATGATGTTCAGTGATTTTACTCTGTGAAGTAATGCTTTCGCATGATGATCATCTCGCTCTTTACTAGCCCATAAATATGTGAGCGAAACATCAACATAATCTGGGATTGGAACATTAAATGTTTGTGTCACAAGATGTTCTATCTCAAGTGGTGTAAAGTTAGAATCATGATTAATTAGTTTTTGCTCAACACTTTCTTTGACATTATATAGGGTCTTACTTCTAAAGACTCGATTAAGTACTAGTTTCTTAATCTTGGTCATGACATAGTTAGGAAGTGAACCAAAGCGACGAGTTTGAATGTCAAATTTCATGAGTCTAAGACTACGCACAAGATCCCACTTACGATGATAGGTTTCTTTAAGTGTTGTTGTGTCAAACATCATCACATGATGGACTGTGATATCATAAGCTTCACATGCTTTCGCAAGAAGTAAAGCAATTTTTCCTCCAACACTTAAACCACACAGCACTATATCTTTAAGTCCTTCTTCAAGGATAGCATTCACGTACACGTGAATAATCTCATTGACGTGATATGGGGGTGTTGAGTCAAACAATCGTGGATCAAATGTAAGCCCTGCGATACTATGATGTTCATCCATCGCTTGAATGACATATCGATAGGTCACAACATCTCCACTTTTTGGATGGATAAAAATTAGCGTGGGGTGTGAGGATTGAGTCTTTCTTAACCAAGTTAAAGTATATCGACGTTGATCAAGAGGTAATTGATTGACAAGTTCAATCATCGCTTGCATATTCTTACATGCCATAAGTTCATTGAGCGCAACATGCTTATGAAGATGATGTTGAATAAGAGACATTAACGTTGCATATTTAATAGAATCCCCACCCCACATCACAAATGAATCTTGCAGATTAATTTCTTTTTGATTTAAACACGATTTAAGAATAGCTTCCATATCATCAAATGATTTTTCATGATGACTTAAACGTGATTGATATTGTTCTGAAAGTAATTTTCGTGATATTTTTCCATCAACCGTTTTTTCAATATCATTCACCTCTATCAAATAATTAGGACAATGATAGGAGGGCAAAGATTGCATTAAAGCTTCTCGTAATTCTTTGATGTTGTAGGATCGATGTTTTTTCACGACAACACATACGATATCTTCAAAACCTTGATCATTAAGGATTGAAAAAACAGCACACTCCTTAAACCAATGGAGTTGATCAATAAGATTCTCTATTTTGATTGGTGAAACTTTCTCACCACCGCGATTGATAAGCTCTTTAAATCGACCATGAATAGTTAAGTACCCTTGAGAATCAAGTGATCCATGATCTCCAGTTCTAAAGAATCCATCAATGAAAAATGATGAATTATCCGTATTTTCATATCCTTTAAACACCATGGGTGCTTTTACACACACTTCACCATCAATGATTTTGATCTCATGATGTTCCACTATCCCTACACTACCTTCTTTATATCCTAAAGGAGCATTCACATTAGAAGCCACATTTGATGTTTCAGTACTTCCATAAGTATGAATAAGTCGTGCGTTAAACAACTCATTAAACATTGAGACAAAAGAAGGTTGAATGGATGCCCCCGTGACAATAACTTCTTTTAAAGTACACGATTTGAAATCAATATTACGGCTTTTTGCATATTCAAATATACTTATCATCGTAGCAGGAGCAATACGCATGTGATGAATTGGAAGACGATGACACAAATCATAGATATGCCTTGGATCAACCCCATCACTTGATACTATACTTGCTCCACTATAAATGGCTTTGAGCATATTGTTGATATTTGAACTATTATCGACATAGGCTGTGAGTAATCTTGTGGTGCCATTGAGATTAAATGATTTAACTTCTTGATTAATGATCGCGAGCACTTCACTTAATCGTCTAGGGAATGTTTTTGCTTTCCCTGTGGTCCCAGAACTGGTGTTAATAAATATGATAGGATCATCATCTTCTTCTACACAAGATCGTTTGTAATCAACAAGCATTAAACAAGAAGGACTTGGTTCATTCAACATTTCGATAAGTCCAAGGTGATTAATCGTGCAGGCATCAATTAAAGATGGTGTAACACGATCTGTAATGATTGCATGTACACCTCTTTCAAGAGCTTGTGTAATTAAAGATGTTTCATCAAGAGTTCCTTTAAGCACAATTGAAATCACATTCGCATAAAGTGCACTCATCATGAGTACATAGTTTGGACGCGATGAAAACACAATCCCAATTCGATCACTTTCTGAAATGTTAAGTTGTTTGATGGCTTGATCAAAAGCAATGGCACTTTGATAAAACTCACCATAGGTCCAAGTCGATGTACCTTTATAGTTAAAAGCTACATCATTTGGACGAGTTAATGCTAAATGGTGAAGCGATTGTAGGAAAAAATCACGTTTCATTAATCAAGAATCCCAATTTCTTTATAATAGGCCTCTGCCGCTGGATGGAGTGGAATATTAACACCTAACAAGTAATATTCTGGTGTAATACCATTAAGGTCAGCCATGCTTGAACTGACTAAATCAATGTTATCAACAAGCGCTTTGACAACTTTTCTTACAATCTCATCGTCAATATCTTTATGGGTAAATAACATCGTGTATGTCGCAAAAGATAATACATCTTCAGTTAAAAAACTGTAAGCTTCTTTTTTAATTGGCGCAATGCTGTGTCCATGTAGCGTATTCATGGCATTGAGTAATTCAGTCGGATAAGTCATGAACACAAGGTTTCCAGAAGCAAAGGTTTCACTTACAACTTTAGCGGGAAGTGAAGATGTTGTAAAGTATGCATCGAGTGCACCACTATTCACCATTTCAGAAATGGCTGCTTGTTCAACACTAACAAACTCTACTCCTGCTGCAGTCATACTTTCACGTGTTTCACCATAATAAGCTAACATTTGATCAAAAAGAACCCCTAATTGTGTCTCTGGACCCGTTAAGCGAATTCTGATTTTTGGCTTTTGCGCAATAAGTTGTTCAAAGCTTGTAATGTTAAAACGCTTATGAATCGCAAACTGTAGTGTTGAAGCATTAAATGTCGCAATCACACGCAAATTATCATTTTTCACACCCAAACCACCATCAAAATTCATTTTAATGGCGGCATTTGATGATAAGCCAAAATCAACTTGCTTACTACTTACTCGTAAAGGATTGTCATCAGGACGTCCTAATAATGTTGTGACAGTTGATCCTGGGAACGAAGTTTCTACTGCTCCCGCAATCGCCCCAGCCACAACACTGAGTGCTGTCCCTCCACTACCTTCAACTAATGTGAAATCAATAGGTTCGACATCATTAACTGGTGCAGGGGCACACGCAATTAGAAGTAATGCTAAACTTAGTAAGACGAATTTTTTCATAGAGTCACTTTCTTTCTTATCCATTGTGGAATAATTAGCCATGCAAAGGCTGATATGATACTACCCCACCAAAATGATAATCCAAACCATAAACATTCAATTAAAACTAAGATTGCAAGTTGAAAGTATATCACCTTCAAACTAGGTTTACCTAAAACAATAAGCACAATCCACAATGCGGACAGTGTTAGGCTATTAAGTGCTAGTAGGACGAAATCTAATGATAAACTTGGCGACATCAGTTGTGGCTGAAACAAGAGTAAGACTCCAATCACATAAGCAGGAATACTTAATGTCATAGCTTTCCATCCGACCGCATCAATAGGTGCTTGGGCAATGGTTGCGGCTGTAAGTGAAGTCAAAGCCACAGGTGGTGTAATACTGCCTAAAGCTGCAAAAATTACAATAAACATATGCACTGCATTCAAATCAAACCCAAATCTAACTAATGTTGGGGCAAATAATACCACGGCAATTAAATAAGTTGAGATGGTATTTAATGCAAGCCCTAAGAATATAACCATGAGTGCCACCATCACAATGATAATCGCTATAGGCCAAGCTTGAATGGTTCTAAAGAATACACTAAGTTTTGTAGCAAACCCTGTAAGGTTTATAATTCCAATAAATAATCCCGCTCCTGCCATGGAAATCACAATGGGAATAGTCCGATCAATTCCTTTCTCAATGGTGGATACTATAAATTTTAAATCAACTTTTAGATTAAGAATAAAATGAAGTCCAATGGTTAAAACTATTGCTTCTAAAGCCGAGCGAGTGATACTTTGTTGCATGGTCGCAGCAATGATGAAGTAAATCATCGGAAGAAATAACCATAATGATTTAAGTGGAAATCCAATTGATGAGGTTTTCTCTAATTGGTCAATGTGGTGAGTTATTGCATATGATTTCACTAGGACAAGTAAAGATCCATAATATAACAAGGCTGGAATGGTGGCCATAACCATCACACGCCCATAGGGTAACCCAAGCAGTTCAGCCATGAGGAAGGCTACAGAACCCATAATGGGAGGTGTGAATGTCGAAGCCATTGAGGCACTGCTTTCAATCGCAGCAGCCATAATCGGTGAATAACCTTGTTTTTTCATGAGTGGAATGGTGAGTGTCCCAGTAGTTGTCACATTGGATGTACCCCCTCCAGATATCATTCCAAAGAATGCTGAAGCGATGACTGCAAGCATCCCAGATCCACCACTTCCTTTAAATGACCATTTCTGAAACATTTTTAGAATCACTTGATCAAGTCCACTCGCAAGGACAAAGCTTGAAAAAAGGATGATCATAATGAGTGAACTAAAAGCAACTGCCACTGTTACACCCCACACCCCCGTGCGCGTGAAGTATAAACCATCTAACATTAGTTCCAAATTCAATCCTTTAACTCCAAATCGACCTGGAATCAAATGTCCAAACAGTGCATACAACACAAATACTAGATTTATACCAACAATCCAACTACCTACTACACGTCGTACTCCTTCATTGAGAATAAGTGTCGCAAGTAATGCTACAAACTGATGTTCGATTTTTAGAGGATGAATGTAAGGACGACGAGCCATTAATTCTGACCCATTAAGGATATAATACACTCCAACACCTAATGTTAAGATAATCAACACGATATCAACCCACGATGGCTTATCATGACTTGATTGGGTTGGAGCATACATAAGAAATACTAATGCAAAATACAAACTAAATACTGCTGGACGATATATTAAGGAGTCTGGGAAGATGAAGATTGCTAAGATTACGACTAAAGAAATGATCCACGTTGAAAAAATTTTGATTTTTCGAGCTGAATCACTTAGTTTTCTTTTTCTTCCTTTAGACCAATTTTCTAGTGTTGTATATTTAACCATATTTGTCTCATTTTTCACAATTTTACCAAGGTTTTAGCACTAACACAATCACAAACCACTCACAAAGCATATGGTTTGATTTTATTTCGAATTCGAAATAAAATAGGAACATAAACCACAAGGAGACCTTATGAAACAACTATTAGGCATACACCATGTGACTGCGATTACAAGCAGTGCAGAAAGAAATTATGAATTCTTCACTTACGTTTTAGGCATGCGATTAGTAAAGAAAACCATTAACCAAGATGATATCCATACGTATCACTTATTCTTTGCGGACAATGAAGGTAGTGCTGGCACAGACATGACATTCTTTGATTTTCCAGGAATGAACAAAGGGGTAAAAGGCACCAACGAAATCTCACGTACAGGATTTAGAGTTCCTAGTGATGCTGCTTTAGAATACTGGATCAAACGCTTTAATCATTACAAAGTTAAGCATGAAGAAATAAAAACCATGTTTGGCAAGAAAGTATTGTTTTTCTCAGACTTCGATGATCAAGACTATGCATTATTTTCCGACGAACACAATCAAGGGATCGGAAGTGGAACCCCATGGCTTAAAGGTCCTGTTCCTAATGAATTCGCCATTACAGGACTTGGACCTATTTTCTTTAGAGTCAGCGATGTTGAGAGAATGAAACGTATTCTTGAAGAGGTTATGATGATGAGGTTTGTTAGTAAAGAAGATCAATATACCCTCTTTGAAATGGGAGAAGGTGGCAACGGAGCATCTGTGATTCTTGATTTCCAACCATTATTACGCCAAGCGTATCAAGGCTTTGGGGCTGTTCATCATGTTGCCTTTAGAATTGAAGACAAAGATCATCTAGAAGCATGGATTGATCGTTTAAATAGTTTTAAAGCAGGACATTCTGGGTATGTTGATCGATTCTACTTCAAATCACTGTATACTCGTTTATATCCAAATATTCTATTTGAATTTGCGACTGAAGGGCCTGGCTTTATTGATGATGAAGAAGATGTGGAAATCTTAGGAGAAACACTAGCACTTCCTCCACGCTTTAGACATCAACGCGAACTCATTGAGCGTCAAGTGAGACATTTTGATACTACTCGCAGTAATAAACACTTTGAGAAAGAGTATTATGAATGATTTAAAAACAATCACAATTCTGTTTAGAGCTACCAATACGCTTTCAAATGACATTCAACAGCAAGTTAATGAATTAGGGTTATCACTTTCATCATTTATGGCTCTAGAGGCTTTGTATCACAAAGGAGCCATGAGTGTTGCATCTTTACAAAGTAAAGTCCTCATCGCGAACTCATCACTCAGTTATGTCATTGATCAATTGGCTCAAAAAGGATATATCACCATTATAAGTGATACTCATGATAAGCGAAAAAGAATGTGTTCACTTACAGCTTCAGGTCAAGAACTCATGAGTGATGTGTATGAAAAACATGTTGCACGGCAAAGAATTCGCTTAAATCGATTAACTGACCATGAAGAATTATTACTTCAACATCTACTTAAAAAAATAGGACTTGATTAAAGGGGAACTCCCCTTTTTTCACTTAAGATTTGAAATATGGTTGTGCATATTTCCATTACTTTTAACATCCCATCATCTTATTCTTGTTTTTTCATAGATATCAACTACATCAAGGTGTATAATAATCAAATATGTAAGGTAGGTTTAGTATGGATCAAATTCATCAACTCAAAGATCAAAAAATTAGTACACTTATTTGGCGTTTTTCACTTCCTGCCATGGTCGGGATGATTATTAATGCCCTTTATAATATTGTTGATCGAATCTATATTGGAAATGCTCCAGCCCTTGGAGCCAATGGTTTAGCAGCCTTAACCATTGCCTTTCCAATCATGCTGATTGTTCTAGCAGTCGGGGTGTTATTTGGGATAGGTGGTGCAACATTATTTTCAATTCGTCTTGGCCAAAACAAAGTTAATGATGCGAAAGAAGCATTAGGGACTTCATTCTTTCTCATTATTGTGGTTGGATTATTGATTTCTGGGATTGGCTTATTATTTCTAGAAGATATCTTACTCATCTTTGGAGCAAGCGAACTTATTCTTCCTTATGCTAAAGACTACATGGGCATCATATTTTATGGAACCACGTTTCAAATGATTGCTTTAGCGATGAATAACTTTATTCGTGCGGATGGTCGACCTAAAATGGCGATGATGACAATGCTAATCGGTGCTGGCATCAACATTATTCTTGATCCTATCTTTATCTTCGGGCTTGATATGGGTATTGCGGGTGCAGCTTATGCTACCATCATTGCTCAAACTGTTTCTGCTCTTTGGGTAGCATCTTACTTTGTTCAAGGTAAGTCGAATATACAATTTAAAGCACGAGACATAAAACCACACCCTGCCATCATCTTAACCATCATCACATTAGGATTACCAGGCTTTAGTTTACAACTTGCAGCAAGTGTCCTTAATGCATTCATTAATCGAACTCTATATTTGTATGGCGGAGATATTGCGGTCTCAGGCATGGGAATAATAAACTCGATTCAAACATTCATGATTTTACCTATTATTGGATTGAATCAAGGAATTCAACCCATCATTTCATATAACTTTGGTGCGAAGCAATTTGATCGTGTAAGAGAGACTGTAAAACTCGCCATCACCTATGCGACAATCATTGTAACAGTGGGTTATGTCATGACACGTTTTGTACCAGGTGTTTTAGTGGGAATCTTTAACCGAGAGGAAGCTCTCATGACCTTTGGGATCATGGCTATTCGCTCTTGGTTTCTATTACTGCCACTTGTTGGATTCCAGATTATCGCTTCAAATTTCTTCCAAGCCATTGGAAGAGCTAAGACTGCCATGTTTCTTACTTTAACTCGTCAAGTCATTATTTTACTTCCTGCAGTGCTTATATTCCCTCAATACTTTGGCTTACAAGGATTACTTTATGCGGCACCTTTTGCGGATGTGATTTCGAGTATTCTCACTGGGATCTTCTTTATTCTTGCCATGAAGCATCTTGATACATATGTACTTAAAGAACGGTCATCACCCATTCCTGATGCATTAGGTGATGCGAGTTAATGAATCAATACACCATTCATCAAATTTTAAGTTACCTTCAAGAAGGGATGGTGTTAGTGACAGTGGCGAAACCCATCACATTAATTCGTTTAAAAGGTGAACTTGTGATTTGTGTTCAAGATCAATGGCATAGTAAACTCTCTTGGGATGATTTTACTACTCTTTATGAAGATCACCTTTTTCAAATTTATGACGATGTCAATCAAGAGGTTGATTTTGATAAAGATCAAGAATTCTATACATGGAAACAATAATCTTGGAGGCATCCAAGATTTTTTTGTTAGGTAAATTATGGTATAGTATTTGAAAGTAAGCGCTACCAGCTAAAGGAGGAATATGAAAGCTAAAAACAAAGTCATCGTGGTCACTGGTGCCGGAAATGGGATTGGACGAGCTGTCACCTTGGATTTGATTTCAAAAGGAGCTAAAGTATTTGGGGTGGATTTAAGTGAAGAACGCCTACAAGAAACAGCTTTTCTTACAAATCCAGGATCATTTAAATATGCTTCAATTAATGTCGCTGATCGTAGTCGAGTTGAAACACTTCCAGAACAAGTTTTAAATGCTTTTGGGCAAGTCGATGGAATCTTTAATGTGGCAGGTATTATTCATCCTTTCACTAAAGTGAGTGAACTTGACTATGATACGATTGATCGTGTATTTCAAGTGAATTTTAACGGAACCTTATATATGGTTAAAACATTCTTACCTCATTTACTCAAAAGACCTGAAGCTCATATCTTAAATGTATCATCGATGGGAGGATTTATTCCTGTTCCTGGACAAACCTTATATGGAGCTTCTAAAGCTGCAGTTAAGTTACTAAGTGAAGGATTACATTCTGAACTTAGCGATACTCGCGTAGGAGTCACCGTGGTTTTTCCTGGTGGAGTCAGCACCAATATCACCGGTAACTCAGGCGTTGATACCACAAAGATGATGGAAAAAGTGTCTCAGTCATCCTCAAAGGTTAAAACACTGACCCCAGCACAAGCGGCAGAACTTATTGTGAATGGGATGGAAACAAATCAATATCATGTATATGCCGGAAGTGATTCAAAGATGTTGAATATGTTTACTCGTATTAGTCCACGTCGTGCCGCCAAGATTATTGCGGAACAACTTAAATCACTCCTTGGATAAAACCATATAAATATACAAAGAACCAGATTTGCGGCTGGTTCTTTTTCTATTCAAACATTCCTACTTTATTCTGTTTTGCTTCTTCATATGCCTTATCAATCCGCGCTTTATACTTTACATGATTATAGTTGTAGAAGCGATTCACATAACCTGCCTTAACAATCTCTTCTTGAAGTAGTTTATCATCCACCCAAATCCAGCCTAAGACTCGCCCATAATCATCTTCCTTACGACCATCATACTCTATGTAGATATGAGTAGCATTTTGCAACAAATCACATGTGAAGTTAGCTGCTTCTTGAGCATAGGGTTGGGGTGTTGGATTGAGTTCAGGAGTATCAATATAAAGAAATCGAACTCGACCAAGATTTTCAAATCTGGCGGTATCCCCATCAACACATTGAGTTAAAGTAATTTTTTCTTTTTCATCGTTTTGAACACATCCTAATACCATGACTAATCCAAAACAAAGAATAATAAGTTTCTTTATCATATCCACCTCAACTTTAGATCAATCATTTCATATGAATACTGTAACACAAGTCGATTACTTTAACATCGTGAAATAGTTTAAAAGGTAATCATTATTATTTTGAAGATATATTAAGGTAAACACGATATTCTTTACTTAGAATTGATGAGAACTCAACAAAAACTGTTTCTATATTTGAGTGATCAAACACCTTAAACCTGCTTAAATAGTGACTATTTTTAACATCTTTCATTAGTTTAGTATTACTAAACAAAAAAATTAATAAAATATTACAAAAACTATTGACACCTCTCATATTTATGATAAAATTCATTTCGTTGAAAATCGATGACAAGAAGAGGATTAAGCTACCAGTCAAGAGAGTTTGTGGATGGTGTAAACAAACCAAGTGTAGTTAATCTAATGGCCTTGAAGAGTTGTGCTGAAATCTTAGTAAGCACAAACGAGTAATGATCGTTACCTCATTGAAAGCTTACACCCCGCTGTAAGCCTAACAAGGTCTGATATCTTTTCAGATGAACAAAGGTGGTACCACGAGCACGCTCGTCCTTATCAGGGATAGGTGTATTTTTTTATGTCACAAAGGAGGAAGTCATGTTTAAATTAGAATCTTTATCAAAATCATTTACACAAGACAAGTCTACGCTTGTGGCTGTGTCCTCTGTAAGTGCAACCATCCAAAAAGGTGAAAAGGTTGGCATTATTGGCCTTAGTGGCGCAGGGAAATCAACGCTACTGCGTCTACTTTCAATGCAAGATCGCCCAGATAGTGGATCGTTGTTTATTGATGATGTCGATTTATTGACGTTAAAAGGCAAGGATTTGCTTCGAATGCGTAAGCGCCTTGGATTTGTATTTCAAGGAGTTCACTTACTTCTTCAAAAGAAAGTCAAAGACAATGTCGCATTTCCATTGTTGTTAGATCGTTCAATTCCAAAAGATATCAGTTCCAAGGTTGATCACGTCTTAAATTTAGTTGGTTTAAGTGATAAAGCCAATGCTTATCCTAATACCCTTTCAGGAGGACAGAAACAACGTGTCGGCATTGCTCGTGCCTTGATTACACAGCCTGAAGTCTTATTATGTGATGAGCCTACCAGTGCTTTAGATCCACTGACTACCCAATCCATCTTGTCTTGTTTAGAGGATGTTCATGCGAAAACTCAAGTCACTTTAGTGATTATTACTCATGATATGCACGTCGTTCAAAAACTATGTGATCGCGTGATTGTCATGCATGAAGGTACCTTTATTGAAGATGGTCTTGTATCCGAGGTTTTCTCAAATCCTCAACACCCACACACTCGCTTAATATTAAGCGCACATGAGGGACTATGAACACATTACTTATACAAGCCACGCTTGATACCTTACGCATGATTGGGTTTGGAACCTTATTTGCGTTTGTGCTAGGTTTTCCACTTGGAATCCTCTTATATTTAACTCAAGATCAAGGCTTACTTAAACATAAACCGCTCTATCATACCTTATCAACTTTGATTAACACTCTAAGATCTGTTCCGTTTATGATCTTAATCATTGCACTATTTCCACTTACCCGCTTAATCGTAGGTCGCTCCTATGGCGTGAATGCCTCCATTGTAGCTTTAGTGATTGGAGCATTCCCATTTGTCGCTCGACTTATCGAGACTTCATTTAATGGGGTTGACCCTCAGCTTATTAAAGCCACTCAAACTATGGGAGCCAATCCACTTCAAATTATCCTAAAAGTGGTGCTCGTTGAGGCGATGCCTTCCCTGATCCATAACATTGCATTAACCATGATTACACTTGTGGGATATTCTGCAATGGCTGGAGCTGTAGGCGGTGGTGGTTTAGGCGATGTGGCCATTCGTTATGGGCTACACCGTTATCAAACTGATGTCATGTTAATGACGATTGTTATCTTAGTTGTGCTTGTCCAACTTATTCAATGGGCTTTTAATGCTCTATCCCATGCGATGGATCATCGCTAGAAAGAAAATCACTATGAAAAAAATCCTTACTTCTTTACTTCTACTTGTTCTTGTCTTTTCCCTACTTGGATGTGCACCTTCCACCACGGATGATAAAACCATTCGTGTAGGTGCATCCCCGACTCCACATGCACAAATCCTAAATGTCATCAAAGATGACTTAGCTGCTTTAGGATATACCTTAGAAATCGTAGAATTCACAGATTATGTATTACCTAACACTGCACTTGATGCTGGAGATCTTGATGCGAATTACTTCCAACATCGTCCTTACCTTAACAAATTCAATGCTGAAAAAGGAACTAAATTATCGTTTGTCTTAGCTATCCATTTTGAGCCACTTGGTTTATACCCTGGTAAAGAGAGTTCACTCGATGGAATCACCAAAGGTGGAGCATCTGTTGCGATTCCTAATGATCCAACTAATGAAGCTCGCGCACTTCGCTTACTTGCGGATTTAGGATACATCACTATTGCAGCAGGCAAAGAGGAACTTGCAACACCCCTTGATATCGTCAATAACCCTTATAACATCTCCTTTGTGGAAGTTGAGAGTGCATTACTTACAACCCTTCTTCAAGATGTTGACTTCGCGATTATTAATGGTAACTATGCGTTAAGTGCAAATATTGCTTCCACTGTATTAACTACCGAATCTAAAGAATCATTATCTGCTCAAACCTTTGCGAATGGACTTGTGGTTAAAGAAGGAAAAGAAAACGATCCTAAAACATTAGCCCTTATTCAAGTGCTCAACTCCGCAAAAGTCAAACAATTCATTGTGGATTCATATACTCCTACCGTCTTGAGTGTCTTAGATTAAATGTGAGCGTGAACATCTTTGTTCACGTTTTTTCTTTTTTAACATATAATAGAGACTATGAAAATCATTCAAACTCAATCTCACCATATTCCTCAAGTATTAGCCCTTTATCACAGGGCTAGTCTTTTCTTACAACACCAAGGCATCGATCAGTGGCAAAACCACTATCCAAATGAAACAAGTTTAAACGAAGACATGAATAAACATGGATCTTATGTTTTAGTGGATGATGATCTCGTTTTAGGAACGATGGCTTGTTTATTTGAAGATGATCCTTATTATGAAGTCATTGAAGAAGGACAGTGGTCATTTAATTCGCCTTATGGTGTGGTGCACCGCTTGTGTGTTCATCCTGATTTTCCTCATCAAGGAATCGCATCAAAGCTTCTTTCTTATGCATTAAAATTATGTCAAGAACATCACATGAATGGATGTCGTATCGATACTCATCCTCACAATGTTTTAATGCAAGGATTAATTCTAAAGCATGGGTTTAAACTGTGTGGGAAAGTCTATGTTGCGAATCATGCATTAAGGTTAGGATATGAAAGGAGTAGTCATGAAACAGACTAGGAACATACTATGGATACTCACATGTCTTATTCTAGGAGTGATTTCATTTTCACTCGATCAGTTTTACCAAGATAAAGTATCACAACTTAATCTCAATCATGTTTTAACGAATGATGATTTTCTTAAAGTGACTGTCATTGAAGTCATGGAAGAAAGTTTGGTGGATGATGGTTTTGGGGGAGAAGTGATTAATATTCGTATGCAAGTTGAGGTGACCTCTGCTCCATATAAAAATGACATGCTTGTGATTGAAGTTCAAGTCCATGATGTTGAAACAGAGATTTATCCCATCAATGTGGGAGATAAACTTCTAATTAATATGTTAGATATTGAAGGAGAGATTTTCTTTAGTGTGGTCACATATCAGCGCGAAGGTGGACTATTATGGCTGATGGCACTATTTGTGGTGATGGTGGTCATCATAGGTCGATTTAAAGGAATTCGGGCCTTACTCGCATTAGGATTTAGTATTCATGTGATATTAAGACTTCTTATTCCAGCCATTCTCATCAATAGTTCAATTATTACTCCTGCTTTCTTCATGAGTCTATATATCTTAATTGGATCATTCATAATTATTGGAGGATTCTCAAGTAAGACATTGCATGCGACGCTAGGATCTTTAATCGGCATCACCGTATCATCTTTATTAGCTTTATTCTTTTTAAACACTTTAAAAATGACAGGTATCCTTGATGAACAATCATTCTTCCTTCTCAATATTCAAGGATTAGATATCGATTTGCGAGGAATTCTTTTCACAAGTATCACTGTGGGTTCTCTCGGAGCCATTATGGATGTGAGTATGTCCTTAGCAAGTGCGCTTCATGAATTAAAGTCTCCCACAAAAACTATCAAAGATTATGTCGCTTCCGCTATTGCCATGAGTGCTGATATGATTGCAACGATGACCAATACACTTATTCTAGCCTATGTTGGGGCATCACTAAGCATGTTAGTCTTGATGGCGGTTTATGGTCAACCCACTCACTTTATCTTTAATGCTGAGTTTTATGCATTTGAAGTGATGATGGGAATCATTGGTTCATTAGGACTCATTCTAACCTTACCCGCAACAACTTTAATGTTTGTCATCTCAACATGGTTTAAAAAACAGATAAGTCTTCATGAAGATAATCCCTTAAAACGGACACAATAAATAAAAGGCTTAATAGAGAGCTAATGCACGATATTGAATCGGTGTTAGCTCTTTTAATTGTTCTTGTAATCTATGCTGATTGTAATAAATAACATACTCAGATACAAGTTGTTTAGCCTGGTTTCTCGTGCTGATGTGGTGGAGTTTTAAAGATTCACACTTTAGTAGTGAAAACCACGATTCAATCGGCACATTATCGACACAACTTCCTTGATATGAAACACTATGCCT
>JAGXSD010000010.1 GCA_018333955.1 Erysipelotrichia bacterium | reverse complement strand
ATCCAACTTCTCGTCAACAGTTGCACTTTTACGATGCTTATAGAAGGATGTCGTGCCTTTTTCACTCTGAGTTCTTTGGTTAGGGTTAGCACTAAGTAATCTTGAATTTCGTTGTCTAAGCCAATTGTAAAGGGTCGCTGTGGTCGGATACCCGAGGATTCTTACTACTCGTGTAGCATTCTTCTCTTGGTCAAAAAGTTCTAAAGCAATTCTGATATCTTCTTTTGCATACGAAGGCATTTTTTCTCCTTTTTAGTCCAAGTTTTTGTCCGCATCCCCCTCTCCGTGAGTTCTCAAGGATACCTAAGTTTAGATTATTTTGAATTTAGATTTATCAATCGAATTTTGTCAGCATTACCTGCTTCATTATTGACATCTTTTGCTTTGTTTACTTATGCTCATGATCAAAGCATTAAGCATTTAGGAAAGGTAAGACA
The DNA here is from genome assembly GCA_018333955.1 of Erysipelotrichia bacterium. GTDB lineage: Bacteria > Bacillota_I > Bacilli_A > Erysipelotrichales > Erysipelotrichaceae > UBA6182. The sequence goes on along the minus strand of JAGXSD010000010.1, from coordinate 4,163 downwards.
AACCATCTATCTGCTAGGGTTTTTCTTTTCACTTTATACAATATCGGTTGGATTCATTGGAGAGAATGTAAATATCTTATGGGCAAGCTCAATTAACAGTGAGACGTTTTTATTTATCTTTAAGATTCCTGTTGAACTTGTGAGAATTACATCTGCAATTTCGATTTCAATTTGTGTACTATTCATCATTAAAGAGTTTGATATTGAGAAAAGATTGAGAACAAAAGAAACAGAAGCATTATATGTAAGAAGTTTTGAACACAAGAAAACAGCAAGTCTTCTTCATGATGTTGTATTACAACATCTATTTGCAATTAACTTAAAAATAGATGAACATTCAAAAAAGCATCATGAAAACACAACAGAACTTACTGAAGCTAAGTCTTCCATTCAACATGTCATGCATGATATAAGAAATTACTTAAATTCGCCAATAGTACGTCATGTTTCTATCCAAGAACTTCAAAATGAGCTACAAACCTGCGTTTTAAAACAAAAACAGAAGTTTAAAGATATTGAATATTCCTTTACTATAAACTCACTTCTTTTTGGACATCAGAATACTACTCGACTTGATCACATTAAACATATTCTCAATGAGTGCGTAGAAAATGCAATTAGGCACTCCAATGCTACAAAGATATCTGTGAAGATAAGTGTTGAAAATAACAATCTATTTATTATCATATCTGATAATGGCCATGGTATCTCTAAGCAAACTCAAAATGGGTATGGCATCATTAGTATTCAACATCGCATTAAGATGTGTGATGGTGAGATTCACCAAGATTCCACTTCAAAAGGAACTACCTATGAAATCCAAATACCATGGTTATGGGAGGCAATATGAAAAAAAGCATCATTATTGTGGATGATCATGATATTGTTCGAAAAGGCATTGTGGCTTTAATTCAATCTGATTTAAAATATAATGTTTATGAAGCTTCAACATTAAATGAACTAGAACACAACCTAAGTAAACATGACATTGACTTAGTTTTACTTGATTATCGTCTTAAAGATATTAGTGGCGCTGACATATGTCGTAGGATTAAAAAGAATAATCCAGACTTAAAGGTTATCATTTTTACTGCATTTAGTGAAAAAGAAGTCTTTAATGATTGCATCACCAGTGGAGTCAATGGCATTATTCTCAAAAGCACAGAAAGTAGTATCATATTTGAAGCCATTGCAAGTGTATTAAATAATCAAACATATTATGATCAACAACTCATGCAATATCTTATTACTCGCCTTACCTCAAATCAAAACATACTGACTTCAATTGAGGAAAATATTATGAATTATGTATGTGAAGGATTAAGAAATCAAGAAATTGCTTCCGAAATGTTTATGTCAGAAAAGACAATTAGAAATTATCTTACGAAGATATTCATTAAACTCGAAGTAAGTAATCGAACTGAAGCTGCTATGAAATGGAAATCAATGAGTAAATAAAGGACATTTGTCCTTTTTTTAAGGACAATTTTCAATTGTGAAAAAAATACCAAATTATATAATAATGACGAAAAGGAGGAATTATGAAGAAATTATTTTTAATCGCTTGTTTATCACTCATATTCGCTGCATGTGCTCCTGCAGAGGGTCCTTATAAAAATGGAACTTATACTGGAACTGGCAATGGATATGGTGGAGAAGTAAAAGTCTCAGTAGTTATTGAAAAAGGAAACATTAAAGAGGTTATTGTTGATAGCCACAATGAAACTCCTGGTATCTCAACTGGTGCTTTTGACACAGTATTAGCAGCTATCATAGAAAAGAATACCACAGATGGGGTAGATATTAATGCTAGCGCATCATTCACCTCAAATGCCTTAATCCAAGCTGTCAAAGAAGCTCTAGAGAAAGCGAAATAAGAAATATGAAAAAAATCATTCTTGGTTTATTACTAATTAGTTTAGCATTCATGTTTACTGGTTGTGCCCCACAAGACAATAAGAAAAATGAAGCTGATGTACTTATCGTTGGTGGTGGTGGAGCTGGATTAGTGGCAGCCATTGAAGCTGCTAAGACAGGTAAGAAAGTAATCTTAGTAGAAAAAATGCCAGCTTTAGGTGGAAACACTATTATTTCCGCTACTGGGATTACAGCTTCAGATACAATCTATCATCAAGAATCAGGCATTTCATTTACAAAAGAAGACCATTACCAACGTACGATGACAACATCAAAAAATCTTGCGAATGGTGATCTTGTTAGAATCTTAGTCGATGAAAGTGCAAGTGCTGTTCTTTGGTTAAAAGAATTAGGTGTTAACTTAAAAGTCAGATCAGAAGCTGAACCATTCTGGTTAGTTCCTGTTGAAGGACATTATGGAGCACAGCTAGTTGCTGCATACATCCAAGAAGCAAACAAATACTCAAATCTTGAAATTCGTCTAAACACCAAAGCAAACAAACTCATCGTTGAGAACGGTGTAGTTGTTGGAGCAGAGGTTACTGATAATGATGGTACATATAACATCTCATCTAAAGCAGTCGTTTTAGCAACTGGTGGATTAAACAACAATCCAGAAATGATTGCTTACTACAATGCTAAATATGCAAATATTCATACCCAAATGACAACTCCTGGAGCAACTGGTGATGGAATCACGATGGCTTTAGAAGTTAATGCAGAACTAGTAGATATGGAATTCTTCCAAGTAAGACCTTTGTCATCAAATGGTAACTGGTATCACGAGCGAATTATTTCTACTGAAGATTTATCAGGTATTCTGATCAACAAAGAAGGTGTACGTTTTACTAATGAAACTGCAGCTCCACGTACAGTGGCCTCAGAAATCTTAAAGCAATCTGATGCTTTAGCTTACATTATCTTTGATCAACGAGTATATGATGCTCATGCTGATGCTAAAAAAGCATTTACCATTGGACGTGGCGAAAAAGCTGATACATTAGCTGCACTTGCAGCATTAATTGGTGTTGATGCCGCAACATTAGAAGCAACTGTTACCTCATACAATGAAGGTGAAGATGCATTTAACCGTACTGCATTAGGTAAAGTGATTGAAGGTCCTTTCTATGCTGTTAAAACTCTTCCTTCAAATCATTACACTATGGGTGGACTCAAAGTAAATGAGCTTGCTCAAGTAATTAATAAATCAGGTCAAGTTATTCCAGGACTATACGCTGCAGGCGAAGTCATGGGTGGCTTGTATGGTGATGGCCGTGTTGCTGGAAACAACACACTCGACGACATTGTGTTTGGTAAAATTGCAGGATTCAACGCCGCACAATAAATCTATAAAAACGATAAGCCCTTCTTGTTCACATGCTTATCGTTTTTTTTGCGTTGAAATGCCTAACTGATAATACTTGTGGTATAATATTTTCAAAGAAAGGTGGTTCACATGAAAAAACTCGTTGCAATAGGCCTTGTAGCTGTTGGTTCCGTGGTGGTATTTGAAGTCTTACGACGTAAAGGTGTCATTGCACAAATTGGTGGCAAAGTTAAAGAAGTTGTTGGTACCATCACAGATGACCCAGCATTAAAAGTCGAAGGCATGATTGAGAATGCAAAAGGTAAAGTCATGGAAGTGACAAGTAAAACCAAAGAAGCATTCCATAAAGCATTCGATAAAGCTCAAGAAGAAGTTGAAGATAACTTATCATAATCTTCATAAAAAGAACATTCGTAAGAATGTTCTTTTTAGTGGATTATTGACTTCGAATATATCCAATCGCAAAGGCTCCTTTGCCTGCATTTAGCCCTACAATTGGTGAAATGGTTTCAATGTATTCAGGTTCTTGACCTAAAATGCTGATAACTTTTTCTTTGAAATCATCTAAATCGTGAGGATTATCCGCATACACTAATGCATACTTCTCAATGCCATGACTGATCATATCCTTTTTGATAGCTTTCAAAATGGATTTTACGAAGATAATCCCTTAAAACGGACACAATAAATAAAAGGCTTAATAGAGAGCTAATGCACGATATTGAATCGGTGTTAGCTCTTTTAATTGTTCTTGTAATCTATGCTGATTGTAATAAATAACATACTCAGATACAAGTTGTTTAGCCTGGTTTCTCGTGCTGATGTGGTGGAGTTTTAAAGATTCACACTTTAGTAGTGAAAACCACGATTCAATCGGCACATTATCGACACAACTTCCTTGATATGAAACACTATGCCT